>CAIZLM010000027.1 GCA_903933805.1 uncultured Bacteroidota bacterium
GTTTTCATCGGGGTGCCGACGCCTTCGTTGGACATTTGTACGCGACCCGTTGCCGTTAATCCGGGTAAAGTGAGCGACAATTCACCCTCTAGTTTCATGGCATTTGCATCCGAGCTGCCCAGCACCGTGCCGGTCACTTGTTTGGCGCTGATCGGACCAGCGGTAAGTTCCTCCGAATTCATGGTTGCCTCCTCCCAATCAACACCATCGTTGTTAATGGATAGGCCTTTAACTGCTCCTTCCAATTTCCCAACAGCCCCAAGATCCGCCGACAGCGACGCGGCAGTTGCTGTAAGTCCGTCCGATTCTGAATAGTCAATCCCCTCCGCTTTTATCTCCAGGATATTGGCAATTGTCCCTTCCACTGCGCCACCTGTCAGTGCTGTTTTCATCGGGGTGCCGACGCCACTGTTGAACAAACCAACCGTTCCAGATACGCGAATCGATCCGATATTGCCGGACAGAGCAGAGAAATCGACATTTCCGGAGAGGTCAACGGCATGCTGTTCCGCACTTCCTTTCACTTTGCCGGTGGGATTGGTAACACCCACCACGTCGCCGATACCGATTCTGCCACTATAAGCAACCATCGCTTCGTTCCAGTCAACAGCATCATGGGACAAACGCAGTGCAGCGACATCCCCCATAAATTCATTTTCATGGTAATGAAAGATCAAAGAGGTTTCTTCCGCCATTAAAACACCTTCCTGAAAGCTCAGTCCATTGAGCTCCATGTTGAAGTCATTTCCCACAACGAGGGAGATGTGTCCCTCTTCAATAATTACTTCCGAAGTGCTTGAAGCACCGTGATACAGGGCTGATGCTTTACCGGAGGTAGTAATTTGTGCCACATTGGAGTCGCCGGTATCTACAGCCAGCGTACCTGCCAAGTTAAAATCATACTGATCTTTACCGACGGTATTGATACTGCCATTGATATTGGAGATGGTAATTACGTCAGCAAAATTCATTTCGCCGGTATAGGAGAAGCGAGCGTTGCTCAGCACAGCCCCTGACTTGGATAAAATCACATTGTTGGCTTCTGCCTGAAAATTTTTCCCTTCACCAAGTCTAACATCTAGGCGTACCAATGGGATCAGGACCGACTCACTTGCCATGTTGAAGCAGTCGATTGTAATACCACTGGCTTGGATGGAGAGATATTCCGTTGCTTTGATCAAAACAGACATAGCTCCTAAATTGTCTCTGATTGTCCTGATACTGCTTTTTTTAGACAAAGCTGCTTTCGAGGTTTCTTTGCCATGTTTTTCTTCCCAGGTATTCATCAAGCCGACCAAATCGGCCCCGGCGCTTAACACTTGAATCAGTCCAGGAATGGTATTAATTGGTTTGGAAGAGAGATTTAGGTAAGTTGAATAAGTTTTGTCTATGAGGGAGAACGTACTTTCAGTACCCGTGAAGAAAGCTGATAATTTAGCGCCTACCGTTACTTTTTTGTCGAGTTTATCAACAACGATGTGCTCTTTTTGCAGTTTTTCGACGATTCTTTCTACGGATTGGCATTTTTTTAGGGTATTTGTATCCTTTAAATTTTGAGCTTTCTTATTTTCTCTAAGAAACTGTTCGCCGAGTTGAATAGCCTCTTGCCGTTTCAATTCTTTTTTTTCCGGGTTCATTTCTCCCTGATAAAGTTCCAGGGTTTGTTGGACTTTGGAGAAGGTGTCTGTTGCTCCAAAAATATTTTTTACCCCTTGAAAAAGGCCGACTGAGCCCTCCAACTGATCGGCATTTTGGCCGTCGAAGCTAACCTCAATACCACTTTGTTCATTTCCAAGACTAAGGCTACCCGAGGGCGCAATGGGCGGTTGTTGCTGCGGGGCAACGGGATGTCCGGCATTTTCCGCACTGGACAATGACTTATTAAGAGACTCTGGTCCAGTTTGTTGCGTTTTTTCGGATTCCCTATTTTTTGATCTAGAAAAAAAAGGCATAAAAAATGTAAAACTGGTTGTGTTTCAAGCTATATGGGCGAAAAGGGCCATTTTTTGGGATATTTCGTGTATTTTTTGACCGTATCGCTGCTAGGGCCTGCAAAACCCTTTTGATCTGCTAAAAAAATGGCGAATTTTTTGTCTCCGTTGCGGCCACCCATCCAATTGCAGTCATGATATTCCGTTATTGACACCATTCAAATCAACAAAATCAGCGTAGATTATGCTTATTGACTTTTTTGTAAATCGTCGATATACTTCATTTGGTCAGCTTTGTTGCCATACCATTTCAACAAATTGCCACCTTCATCAGCGGTAAGCAAGAAACTTGAATCATTGGCATTGGCCGCTGAATAGTAGCCTAGAGACCAAACCCATTGTTTATGGCCTTCCAAGGTAACAATAAATTTTTCAATATCATGGCCGAGGCCAAAATCATATATTTTAACGGTATTGTCGAGGCTGGAAGAGAACAATTTTTTGTCTTTTGGTTCGTAGAATAAACTGGTAACCTCCGATTTGTGCTCCAGAAAAGACAGGGAGAAGTCGTCTGCCGCGAGTCCTTTTTGGAACAATTTATCGAGTGGATACACGTTAATAACACCTGATTTCAGGCCCAACACCAGTTTATCGTTGAGGCAAGTGATGGCGGTAATTGATTTTCTTTTAGAAAAATCGAGCAACAATTCGGGAGATCCCTTATCCGGCAGTTGGTAAAGTCCTTTGGAGGTACTAAAGAGTATCGTACTGCTTTCTTGGTGAAGGTAGGCGGCAAAAACGGGTTGATTGATGCTGATCAATTCTGTTTTACGGGAATCTACATTGAGTCTTACGATATTTTCTGCACCGATCAAAGTGACCTCTCTTGGATTTTTGCCGGGCAAGATGGCCGTAAGAATATTGGAGGAAGGTCCATGGTATTGGAACAGCGTTTCTTTACTGCCATCAGCAATTTTAAGTCGCACGATTTCTCCGGTGAAAGTTCCGACCAAGAGCATTTTATCATCCAAAAAGAGGAGGGTTCGAATTCTAAGGCCGATGTTCCAGGAGGTAACTTTATTACCGGAAGCGAGGTACACCACCCCTTCATCTCCGCCAGCTGCGATGGTTCCGTTGGGAGAGATTGCCATCTTTCGGAGACCGCCTTTTTTGGATTGGAAGATTTTCATGGGGGTTTCAGCATACGTACTGCTGTGGAGCAGTTTTACCTGCACCTCATTGAGTAGTTTTTGGAGTTGGTTGTTGGGTACCACTGCGCCATAGATTCGAGTGGAGTATTTACCATAATCGTCATAGGCTACTTTCAGCCTTTCGACCAAGGGGGCCGTGTTGTCTGCGCGTTCAAATTCGTGCTCGAGCACAAAGAGTTCCTTATCAACCATGGCCATTTTTTGGCGGTTGTCTGCGTCAATCCTGGCTTGTTGTTCAGCAACCAAAGAGAACTGCGCCATTTCTTTGGCGGCCACTGCTTCAGATTTGGACGACACTGCCTGCTGTCTTGCCATGAGTGCCTCTTCTAGGGAGAAGATTGCGTTTTGTTTGGCAATTTCCTCTTGTTTTTTTGCATTTTGAGCGTCAAGAGCCTTTCTATTGGCCATTTCTTTGGCGGCCTCGGCAGCGTCGGCCTCGTTGTTGGCACGTTGTTCTGCTAGTTTGGCTTGGTTGGCTTCTTTTTTTGCTATTTCTTGCGCACCCAAAGCAATAGCTGCCTGCTTGCGCGCCTCGTTTCCGGCCAAATGGGCCTTGACATACAGAGCACTTACCACCAGCAATACGGCTATTGAAATGATAATGATGATCGCGTTTCGCTTGCGATAGCTGCGAATTTCTTCTTTTTGGGCATTTTCTTTGGCTTCTATCTCGTCATTGTACGTTTTTTCACTGGCGTCAATGTACTGCATGGCCCTGCCAAAATCACTGTGATACCGCTCCGCCCAAGCCTCGGTAGGCTTTTGTTCTTCCCGCCATTTGATGGCCATATTTAGGTCAGGCGGACGCAAGTAGCCTGTGCTTCCGACAGCAAATCGGACGGAGTCGCCGACAAGCCTGGTGTACATCTCCACTGATTCTTTTTCAGACGTCATCCATCCGTGAAGACGCGACCACTGGTAAAAAATATTTTCATTGTGGATACTCAAGACATGGTCTTCCGAAAACACTTGGTGTGTACTGGTATCAACTGTGGGTATTACGAGGGGCATTGCCTCCAAATACTGTCTTGGCGCGCTGGTAAAAGGCACCAAAAAGCGGGTGAGGTCATTTTTGTCAACGCCTGAAATATGGCAGATATTTCGAAATTTTTCCGGATTTCGAAAGCCCTCTGCCGAATGTAGCCCCGTGATAGACCGGAAAATCCTTTCAATGACTGCTTTGTCTGGTTTCGACAAGGATTCATAATGGCGTTCGAGGTCTATGGAAAAGCACTGATCAATGCCACCTGCGGCCTCCACATCCCTCCATTCAAGGATGGTTGTGCCTTGGCGTCTGACACTATCAAAGCACTGGTACAGCAAGAACTGCAGGTTTGGTAATTTGCGTATATCACTGCCAATATCCTTCTGCAATTGGTCTATCACGGTTGGACTTGCAGAATAACCGACCGAAGCCAATGGTGCGGCAATGATATCTTTGATTTCTGTCAAACGCAATCGCGGCACCAGATAATCCCGTTGGTTGACTTCTTCCTGTAAACGCCGGTACTGCGACAGGTCACCGATAAATTCGGAACGCAGGGAGACGATGACATAAATGGCCAAATCTGGCGAGAGTGCCGCCCTCAGGAGATTGTTCAAATATTGGTGCTGTTCATTGGTTTCTGCCATGCCGCTGGAATAATATTTTTGGTATTGAAAAATATCTTCCAGTTGGTCAACAAACACCAACAAGTTCTTTTTCCCGGCAATGGGCGAACGGGCGTACGCATCGACAATACCTGTATTGCTTTCGCGTATCATGGTTTCTATGCGCAGACTGGTTTCCGGGGTTGATTTTACGGAGGGATCCAGTATGCCATTGCCGCCGAGCGTATAGGCCAGGTTTTTTATGGGTGCGCACCCGGGGCGAGTTCTACAAACGACCCATTCTGTCCCGGCAACGCCATTGTGCCCTCGGTTGAGTGCGGGAAACAAACCTGCTTGTATCAACGAGGTTTTCCCACACCCCGCTGAACCTAAAATGGCGATGAATTTGGTGGTCTGAATAAACGCCAGCAATTCATCAACCTGCCTGTCACGGCCATGAAAAACTGCTGCATCAGCTGTTTGGTAGGATCTTAGGCCTACAAATGGGTTTGTTTTATCCTGATTCATCTTGGTATGATCGCTTTCCTACCCGGTCAGCACAGCGCATTCGTGTTGACCGGAAGTGCTCATTTGAACGTTTTACCTTCTTTTTGAAATTCCCGTTTGATCCCCAGGATAATATCTTGGTTTGAAATCGGGCGGTCGCCATTTTTTCTCGCATTCAGCCAGGCAAACTGAACAACGTTGTTGATAGCGCCCCCTGCCACCTCATAGTCGGCTGCAATGGGCTCCAAGTTGATGTCATGTTGATCAGAAAACCTAGAAAGTACATTGTTCCAGAGGATTTCACGTTGTTCTTGGTTGGGCGAACGAAAGTAAATGATAGACTGGAATCGTCGGATAAAAGCCATATCAATATTGGGTTTGAGGTTTGTGGCAAGAATGATCAGGCCGTTATAATCTTCTATTCGCTGCAGTAAAAAGGATGTTTCCTGATTGGCAAATTTGTCCTTGGAGTCAGAAATTTCGGTGCGCTTTCCAAAAAGGGCGTCGGCTTCATCAAAAAATAAGATCCACTGCTTGTTTTCTGCTGTATCAAACAAAGCCGATAGATTCTTTTCCGTTTCACCAATATACTTGGATACTACCTGTGATAAATCAACCCGATATACTTTTTTCCCCGTTGACTCCCCGAGCAGGCTTGCCGTGAGTGATTTTCCGGTACCTGGAGGGCCATAGAAAAGTGCCCGATAGCCAGGCATTATTTTCTTTAAATGGATAGATCCCTGTTGCTTCATTTGTTCCTGACACTTAAGCCACAGCAATATGGTGTCAATTTCATCTTTGATACTGGAATCTAACACCAAATCTGCCCAAGTTAAGCGGGTTTCAATGCGTTTAGCTGGAAAAAAGGTACTAAAGGGTGGATCGTACTCCTTACCCGTGGTGAGATAGGTTAGAAATTCCTTTGAAATTTGGAGGCTTCCGCTCAGATAAGGCTCCATATATTCAGAACTTTGCAACTTTAATACACCGTGTTTATTAAAAATATGGTCATTGGAGAAAAGCTCGGTAATATACAATCTTGTCAACAAGTCATCGCCTGCCAAAACAAAACAAGCTGTTTCCCCTGTGGGTAAAAATCCACTGTGCGATTTACCTTGTAGCCCGCCAAATTCCGTATAAAACCGCTCTGTCACCTTGTTTTTTATAAAAAACTGGTCAAAAAGCTGGGGCCTTACGTGGGGTACCAACGACATAATCAAAATCAAACGCTCCCCAAATCGCAAGGTATAATGCTTGATAAACTGCGCGTAGATACTATAATCCTGCTCCAAATCCGGCGCTGTCACGTCAAAAATGCTGGTGAATGCCGGATCCTGCTTGAAATACAACTCCATACGGGAAGCTATCACCGCCTCCAACCACTTCAGCTCACGGTCTATGGTCATTGCATTGTTGATGATCTCAGATGATTCCATGGTATTGTGCTTACAGTATGCCCAACAGGCGCGATTTTTCTAGGTTTATAATCCTTATTGCCAAACGACAATCAACCGGTGCTTCATCCAGCCGTACTTGATCATTTTTATCTGCCAGGGCAAGGTCGTCAACAACACATCGTACGCGCGCTTCTCCACCACCAACTCCCAATGCTCTTCCTCCATCCACGTCAAACGGCCTTCTCGCTGTAAAAAGGTTTCCCGAAAAGTATTGACCCGGGTGCCTTGTAATTTCTCCCAGTTGTGTATGACCCCAGCCAACATTGATTCTGCCAGTGCCCGTTCATCATCCCGAATATCCAATTCGTTTTCCACCACCGTTTCAAGTTCCATCCCACACAACAGCTTGTTCAACACCAGTTCGTTTTCCTGGTAAACGGTATTGCCTGTCACGATAAACTGGCACAGCAACACGGCCCGCATCCGCATGGCTTCATCTCGAAAGTCATCGCCTTCGACCATGTTGAGTCTTCGAAAAAATCGACCCAAAAACGGCCAAATTAATGCTATTCCAGCGTTGTACACGTGTATGCCTTCTTTGGGTTTGGCGGCCTTTTCAACAGGTACATCTGCCGGTGTTATTTTGCGGGCGATCCGTTCTTCAGTGGCAATTTTGGCATTTAACTGCTCCAAAATACGTCGATTGGCCGGCTCCTCTGCCGGCTCCCTGATCATCAACTGTTTGATCAGTATAGAAGGCCTAAATTGTAACTTCCGGGCGTATAACTTGAACAATTCATGCACGATGATCATTGGATCCACCACCACCTTATTGCCATTGGCCCAAATTTCTCCGATCAAGCGCACCGTGCCGCTGTCGTCAGATATACCCAATACGGCCCATAACCCACCGTATTCACTTTGCGCCAACGTCGATTCCAACAGCTGCAACGCATCGGCCAAGTCAGCAACCATGTATGCCAATATTTCCCTCGCCCGGTTGTCGTCAAACAATGCCAAAAACAACGCTCGGCTAGACCTGATTTTCCAAAGCGTGAACAGTTGCTTTCTGAACAGGGTCTCTGAGAGCAAAAATAGCTCAAAAACTGTTTCAAGCAGCTTTTTTTTGTCGTATCCCGGTTGGTGGGCCGGGATGGTGCCAAACTGAAGGTAGTGACGAAGTATTGCCCACTGCTGTTCACGAACGTAGGCCTCTTTTGCCCCTTTTCGCTTTCCGATGAACTGCCGGAGTATTGAAACCAGATTACCGGCTTGCTGAACCGCCGCTTTTTGCGCCAATTGGGCGGTAAACTGCCGGTAAAATGGCTGGTCCTTGCGACCAATGGCTTCCGCAAAGGCCCGAACGGACTGTGCGTCATTCATGCGCCCAAAAAATGCGTATTCCAGCAACAGGGCCGTCCAGAAAGCCTTGTTGATGGATGCTTTTGGCCCATCTATTGCATCCAATAGGCCGGATAACAACTGGTATAACAGGGGGTGACTCGTCCGTTTTAACAGCACCGAGGCCCGTATTATGTCCAGAAGTACTGGCTCCTTCAACATCTTGGTCAGGTGCTGTACCCTTCGAGCCGTATCATTGCCCGTTGATACTGATTCCAAAAGGTCCGCCAAATGGTTGGCCATTGCTTTTTGCTGGATAAAAGCCACGGTCTTTTTTTCCACCCCTGCGCTGAGCCCTGACGGCCACTTGCCATGCTCAACCAAATAAAGAAACAGGTCTGTGTATGCCTTTTCCCGATCCAATAAGGTTTTTTTGGCGTCGTCCCAAGCCGGTGAAAAGGTGTCGATCAAGGCCTTTGATCCACTGGTTTGTACCGCGTTGATCAGTACGTCCCGGTCAATAGTAAGGTAACTTGATATTTTTTCGAGCAATACCATACCCCTTCCAACATTGGTGGCGTACGTCCACAACCGCTCTTTTAGGAAAAAATGGAAGAGCTTCGAGGAAACCGTCGCCGCAGGCAGATCGCGTCGCAATCCCCTGAACAGCAACGCCATTTCCCCGAAAAATTGTCCGATCCCTTGCTCCGCGTCGCTTCTATCAAGCATGCCGAGGAGTTGAAAAGGATCATCCGGACCCAATATCCCCTGCAACCTCGCGACCGTTTTTGCCGTTTTTGAAATGCCCACAACCTTTTGAACCAAGGAAATATCTTTGTCCCGGATAGCAGCAGCCATGACCATCGCAATGGCGCTTGGCGCGACATCGGCCTGGTCGGCCCAAAATGGTGGTTGCCCCATCTCAAGATAATACAACAGCAGGTCTTTCCCATATTGCGCCCGCATAAAAGAAGGCCGGAGGTTTACCAAAACATCCTGATCCGTGTATTCTTCCAGCACCGCCCTCCAAACCGGGGGAATTGTATCCCTTTGGGCGGTATCACCGAGTAGCTTCGTCAATCGCTTGATGTCTATAAGCGATCGTTCGTGTAGGTGTTCGAGCAAATAATAGAGGTAACTTGACTCGCTAAACTTGCCAACTGTGAGCGCAAGGACGTATTGCAGCGTCCAAGGCATTAAGATAGACCGTAATTGTTCCGCCGGTACCCTGAAGGGCGCAAAGTGCTGCTGAAATTTGAGCACCGCTTCATAGGACTGCAGCCAAACTGCGTATTTGTCTTTTAATATGGCTTTTAGCAAGTGCTGTACCTCAGCTATATTCAGGTTTTCCAAAACATGGCGCAGGATGCGTTCGTCAAACCTGTTTTTTTCGATAATGTCAATAAAATCTGCCGTTCTGTCGTAGAGGTACTCGTCCAGTATTCGAATGAGCGCGCCCTCGTCCTGATTTTCTTGTTTTATCGTATTGATGATCCCCAATTCAAGCAGCATTTCAGGCAGTGATGTTCGAAAAGTATCGGCCGATATCCGCTCCTGTATGTCCTTTTTTTCAAACGTTGCTCCACGAACCATAGATGCCAATACCCGAGCGAGGTAGGGCGGTAATTGGATGCGCATATCCAGTATGGCTTGGGCAATATGTTCCAAACTCTTGCCAGTAGCCCCTGCTAAATGCAACAAGATATCCCTGGTGAAAACCCGCAAATCAAGGCGCATTTTAGGTTCCTGCAACAATCTATTGGCAATATAGCGATAGAAGGCAGATTGACCAACCCGGCCCATTGCCTCCATTTTATACTGCGCTGCCAACAAAACCAATTGGTAAAAAGACGTTGCCTCCCGAAGTACAAGCAGGGAAACCAGTTTTTGTATGGCCGATTGATCCAGCTGATCTGGCAAGCCAATTTGCTCCAAAACCTTGGTGGTAGCGCTGACAGACATCATTTTTTTTCGGTCCAGTATAAAATCCAAGAAAGACTTGTACCGATGTAGTCGCGACACCCGCGTGTGGTCTTGAATGACCTCAGAAAGCAAAAAGCGGGTCAACAGCTGTTTTTCAGCCCTGGAGGCAGGGACATTTTTCGTTTCCCACCCCGACAGCATTTGGAGCAATAAACCCTTGTACAATTGATTTCGATCTTTGGAAGCCGTCGGAACCAACTGTTTAAGAAGTAATTCAGTCCACGTATCCCGGGCATCCGACGTGATGCCTGATGCCAAAATTTCAGGGGTGATTCCAACCCCGATCCCGGACAAAGACAATCCTCTGATAAAGCCACGTCGCTCCAGTTGGGCAAGGGTGGACAATAGGATGGAAGCCAGCGCCGTTGTTGTTGGGAGTGCCGTTTCAGGAACGTTGACCCCAGAACGGGCAGATGACGACAACAGCGCATCGGAGTACTGGGCTGATTGATTCGCCTCAACCGCTTTTCCTGCTGGCACATTGGAAGCATCTGCAAAGCCTAAGCTGTAATATTTTACTTTCTGTACCTTTTCGTATAGTATTTGAACGGTTTGCCGGAGGTCTGACATCGATTGCGTATGGGCTGCAATGGATGACAATTCTGTGTGTAGGAGCCGAACCACGTTGCTGTAACCAACGTGATATCGACTGGAGAGCGCAGCAATTTGCCGCTTCAAAAAGTCGGTATTGTGAAGCCGGCTTTTGGGTTTTTCAATCAGGTACTTCAGCGCGAGTTCCTGAATTACTTTTCGAAATCCAATTTTTTCCTGATTGATGGGTGCAACCCGCGTCTGAACGCGTTCTACCACTTCAAAATACGCGTACAAAAGGTCTATGTTGGAGGGCGTCAACACCCCAAACAATTGGCGGATAGTATTTGTATTAAAATTATTTATAATACGTCTTCGAACAGTCCTATTTCTACCAATATCGTACAACAATGCCACAAAGGCTTCTTGGTGCGCTTTTAAAACCCATAGCAGCAAGGCTTCTTCGGTATTAAACCGTGATTGCACGGCATTGGGATCGAAGTATCCATGGGTGAGGTAGTATTGCAATGCTTCAAAATCTGCTGAAATATAGGAAGACGGCAGAAAAGTCGTAGAAACTGTACCCGGATGGGCCACTTCCTGATACAAGGTTTCGATGACTGGCGCGATACCGGACTTGCCGAATTGCCCATTGGGCAGCAGCGTTGAAAGCGCTTGCCGAATGTACCCGACCATACGCCTATAGGAAACACCATACCTTCTCCCCAATTTTTCCAGTTGAAACCTCAAAAAAGCGACCTGATCAACACTTGTTGCCTGATGGTCTATCAGATAGGTCAGGATCAGTTCTTGGACGACTTTTTTGAGTTTACGATCTTCTTCGTTGACAATTTTTCGTTGTTGGTGAACAGCAATGAGGTCATCTACGTGGTATCGGAAATAGTCATCGGGGTCAGCCGACAGCAACCCAAAGAGTCGGTAAAGCGTTTCATCCTGAAATTGGTGGACGATGCGCTGTCTTTGTGTCAACACACGCCCTTCAGTCATCACCATTTGGCGGGTTTTGCGCTTTCTGATGGCCATCAATTGTTGAAACAACGGATCCAAACGGCTGTCTAAACGCCCTGCCCACCAAGGGTAATACCCGCGCTGGATAAAATAACGGACCAGCTCCAAATCTCGGTCGGGCTTATCGAGCACCAAAGTAGGGTTGAGCGATCCCTGAACAGCGATCAGGCGTTCAGCGAAAACGGCGGCAAGTTTTTGTTTAAAACGTGCCGCAAAAGTGGCCGAAAAGTTGTGCAAATCAATGTTCCCCAGCGTTATTTCGACCAAGGGAATCCTGATGGTATGCTCCTTTGATACACTGTTGGAGAACAGCTCGTCCATAAAGGCAGACAACTCTGAACCAATCAGACGCTCCAGTTCCTTGGATATTACAGGAAGATCATCTTGGTTTTCCAGGGTGATGTCAAATACCTGTTTTTGAATGAGATGGTTGTTGTTTGAAGCCATGTAGCGTATTCCATTCAACCACTGAAGCGCATCAACATCTGAATCATACGCAATGAAAGGAGATCCAACTGACCAAAACTAGTAGTGGGTGCTGCGCGTTCTGCCAGCCATGCGGTGAACAAGTTTTCAAATTCAGCCATCTTTTCAACGCTGATATAAACCATATTGATTTTTAAGTGCACAGGAATATTCTCTTCCAACACCTGCGCAATGAGTTTCCTAAATTCATTGTTTTGAAAACGGGACGGCCATTTTGGCAACACGAAAGTACATTCGTTGGAAAATCCAAAATCATTCGGAAATTCGTCCATAACGGTACTTTCCTGGGATATTTCGTACATTTCATCCGGACTAATTTCCCCGATGGCGATGTCTGCCAAGTACTCAGCAGCCCTTTCGATTTCTTTTTGAGCGCCAATATTGGAGTAAAAGTCCATGTTCAACTTTGCAACAGGATTGTGAGACGAATCGTACAGCACTACCTGATAGGTATTTTCTGATACGAGTTTGACCAATCCGTAATTGGAAACTTTGGTACCCAGTACAAAAACATCCTCTGCTACGTCGCGTTGTGTATTAAAATCTCCCGGATGGTACCCGATCATGTACAGCTCACCGTCTTTTCCAAACAAATTAAAGCGAAACAACTTCTTTTCTTTTGGTCGCAACAAGATATGCTCGACCAAGTGAAAGCCTTCGCACACCCGATCCAAGTAGTGAAATTTCTCAATGGCCGCGCGTACTTTTTCCTGACATTCAGCCAATACGTCACTTTGGTAGATTACGACTGGTTTTTTGATGACCTGTCCCAGGTATAAGATGCAATACTTAGCATCAGGATCGTTGGCTGGTTTTACAATTTTATAGTACTTATCGGAGGAGCCGAAAAGAAATAAGTCTTCGATAAAATCACGGTGTAAGGCGTAATAGGAAAGTTCCTGCTGGCTGTACGCATCAACGCCTTTTTGCAGGACCGGTATAGACGTGCCCTCGTCGGTTTCAATGGTCACCTCTTCCCAGACACCAGCAGATTCATCCATGCGCTCAATATCGCCATGTTCCAAAATAGGTTGGACGAGTGATCGCAAGTGCGGGTTGATGATGTTGAGCAATAGATACGCCCTTTTTACAATACCAGCGATATTGTTTGTGCCCCAGGAGACTTCCTGGTAATTGAAAGCTGTACCCCTGGATCTGCTCATTTCAGGGTAGTCTTTCAACATTCTGACCCTCGCGGCGATCATTTCATGGTCGGTATCCCCTTGATTTTGAAGGCCATTGTTGTTGTCGTAGCGTTTCAGTAATTCAGCGGGAAAACGCTCACTAAATCGCGCAAGCAGATGATCCAATACGCGGTTTCGGCGACGAATGAACGTAAACTGGTCTTCGCCGATGGCGCGGATATCATCCGAGTAATCGGCAATACTACCCGAAATCAACACGTTTTCCAGGTTCGGAATATCGGTGGGTACTTGGCTAAAATACGTCTGCTGAATGTCCTCTTCGATGGAAAACAACCGCCGCGCACTGGCCAATTGGGCCAGATAATTGGCCATTATTTGTTCAAAGAACAACAAATAAGCCTTCAATTGCTTTGCCTGCGCAAGCCTTTTATTGTCGGCGCTGGCTGACAGGCTCATTTCCCCAAGCCCGTACACTTCCGGCAATTCAGGCTGGATGGAGTAATACGCCTTGAGCTGGTCTTCCCGAAAAGCTGACTCCTTTAGCGTCTCATCGTACTTAATTTTTTTCAGGTAGGAGACCTGATCAGCCGCGATGATGGAATCATAGAGTTGTCGGGTACTCACCGGATCTATTTCGTACAATACCTGCTCTTTGTAAAATTCAAGCCGCTGGGGAACATCGTTGTAAAACTCAATATTGTTCCAAACAACAGGATAACGCCCCTCTGCGATTTCAACAATATCGCCACTGACCTTGACCCCATTTTTCATGACGGTCAACGATTCAATATCCTGAACACCACCCACTTTAAGGATGATGTCTCGAATGGTCGCAATGTAAATGGCATTCAATTTGGGGTATAGCTCATCTGGTTCGATATAACCAAAAACCGGCTGGGGGCCATCAAATACCTGTTCTGGCTTTTTTCCCTGCAGGATGAGCTCCATGGGGTCGTAATAACGAACCTCGGGATTGATGTAGTTGTCAATGGTGCTGTAGATATGCGCCAAGACAGTTTCACCGATGGCATCGGAAGTGATGTTTATTTTACCGGAAAAGCTGATAAGATCTTCTTCCAGCAGGACAATTTCTTTCAAATCCTGGGCCAAATGCCGGTGCGCATGAAACAACTGCTCCACTTCGCTGCCCACTGCGTCCCTTGCTGGTTCGTCTATATCCATACCACATTGTATCATAATGCGATAGAGGCCCTTATGGCCAGAGGGGTCATCCATCACAGGAAACACCCACGCATTGCGCACGATCTTAACACGATCAATGATCAGACGCCGGTAATCAACGGCCGTCAGCGGATCACAGGGAAAGATGTTGGATGGCGTAAAAAAGAGGTTGTTTTCGGCAAGATTGAACGAATCCGTTGAGTGGAGCAGCAAGTCCTGTATGTCAAAATTTGTCCGATATCCCAAATCTGTGATGGCATAACAGAGCTGCTCCAGGATGGTTACACCGGGGTCATGGTAGTTAAAATCACTCCACAAGCCACCGGAAAACTGCTGAGCAAACGCAATTCCCTTCGCTAAGAGGAATTCGTATTGCATAGATTTTGCCTCCGGCAACGCCTTTGCTATAGACTTGGCTTCTTTCATAAATCAACCATTGAAGGATCATTTTGATCATTTTCTTCCGCATTCCACAGCCGGGTGATGTTGTATTGTATGAAATATGGCTCCCCATTTCGATCGTTCAGGCCATAATGCGTACGGGTTCTGACTTGCAGCGCGTAATGGTGTACCGATCCGTCCCATCTAAACTGCAATCGATTGAAAAAGCCACCATAGTGGGCCGATGTATTTCTGACTTTCCATTTGGACATCCGGCCCCCGAAGGTACTCAGTGCGAGGGCATGCGCAATGGCATATTTTCCACTAGATGGGCGCCCGCTGATCTGTGCCATTACCTCGAATGCCTGTATTTGATCAAGCCCGCTGATGATGTTGTGCCATTTCCCGTCACCGGGAACTTTCCCCTTTTTAAAAGTGCCGGTCCGGGTCTCAAAACCACAGGTCCCCTTCACCTCCAACGTATGCACGGGATTGAGGGTATTGATACCAACGTTACCGCCTTTTCTCAAACTCAGGCGCACCCCTTGGTCGCCCTCTTGAAAGCTCAGACCGTCCACATCGTTGTCGTTTAGGCTGATGTGCCAGGATGGTTGTTTGTCTTTGTAGCTTCCAAAAAAAGAAATCAAACGTTTTGAGAATCCCAGTGGCGATATCCTAAAACCCTCATCCACACCACGGCCAATGCCATCATCTACGATATTGATCATGGAATCAATCATGTGAGAAAAATGCATTTCTGTGGGAAAGCTTCCCTTCTTGAAATAATTTTTGAGCGTTTGCCGGTTTAACAATGTCATAATTTACGTCAAATCTTAATGGTAAACTGATAGGGTTGCACCGGTGATACCTCCTCTGCATCCACGCTTTTTTGCGTATCGTTATCAGCCAGTAAAGGCTCGCTGGTGACAACCAGGTTCTCGCCTATTCTCAAATCTGAAAAGGACGTCGGTTCCGGTGGAAAATACTCTTCCCGATGGATCACCTCAATATCATGATACTGACTGGGCACCAACACCGACCAAGGCGTACCCCCTTGTATCAACTCATCGTCTTCCTCCATAACAGCGGTATCCAGCACCAAGTACTCACCCTTTAAGTTGGATTGTAACTGAATGATGGATATACCAGTCAGGTAGGTAACATAACTTCTTGACTGAATGAACTTGATCAATTCTGATTTTTTGATGGCGCCACCCAAGGATGCATTGACATCGTCGGAATAGAACCAAGGGCATATATACTGTAAAATATCTTTTTGTAATTGCTTTAATGTCAATCCATAAGAAGAAGAATTGAACATTATTTTACATTTTATTCGAATGTATTCATAGCTGGGATTTCGGACGATGACCCGAACAAAGGGATTGCAGGTACCTTGTAAGAAATCTTCCAATTGCCGGATATCTCCCGGGCTGAGTTTGGGTTCGTAAAACCTACTTTTGGGCGCTACTTTTGGAATTGCCACCAAGTACACCTCCCCCTTGCCGACAAAGAGTTCATTGCCCACATGACCAATACACTTTGCCTGCGAGATCCAGTCAAATTTACCCAATGCAATGCGCTCAAAATCCCAGCGTGAAATACTGCGATTTTTATGGCGCAAAGATTCACTGACCCGGGCGTAAAACACCCGCTCCGGTTCCTCGTCTTTACCACCAAAACTGGGATATAATTGATGTATATTGACAACACCGGGGATGGGCACGACAAAATTTTGAATCGTATTGGCTGCGATACCGGTGAAAGCATCCTCCTCAAGGGCTTCTGTGGCATTGGTTGCGGTGAGGGCATTTGCCTGAATACGGACAATTCGGCTGATCAACGCTGATTTTTGGGGGACGGAAGCCTTGATCCAATGGTAGTTTTCCGGAAGCAAATGGTTGCTGCTGGTCATATCTTCCGGAAGTTCTATGGACAATATTCCCGTCACAATGAGGCCCTTGGTCGTGTCTTCCAGTATTTGACTTTGGGCAAAAGGTTTCCATTTATCAGCACTCAAATAGTGCCATTCTAGGTTTAATTCATGGGCAAATTCCCATTTATCACTTCTAGAAAGTTCAAAAAGCAGGTAAATAGGCTGTGGCAAATCTAAGCCCGACAAACCAATGAAGAGCTCACCCTCCTGCATAAACTGGGGTAAAATAGTATTGTCAACGGCCCTTCCCTCGGAAAACAGTTTGGTATATCCAAATGGATGGATATGCAGATAAGACTCCCCGGCACTCGGATCGTTTTCGTACGACCTTCGCGTGTCAAAAATCATGTACGAAGTTGCTTCGTAATCAACCTGAATTTGGCTTATTTTAGGTACCAGCGGGTTGTTGGGAAGCGGTTTTTTGGCTTTGTCACCCTGTAATAAAGTGGCTGGCACGGCATTTTCAGAAATTGCCTCAGAGAAAATTCTGGGAAACAGGTCGAAACCAAAGCCTATGGATGGCTCCGTCAATTCAACTTTGAGCATGCCCGTCCTGAGTTTGTTGATCGCGCCATTGAGCTCTGACTTGCTGAAATCATAGGCTGGACGAATATCCAACAACTTCATATCAATGTTATCTACGTTGCGGGAGCTTTTTAATCTGCCGTTTTTGTCGGTTTCAAACAGATCCAACTGCTGGCGTTTTCCCACCAATTCAGGCTTAAAGACATAGTCGGAGAGCGCACTTAGCCGTATTTTAAAGCTGGAATTGTCGATTTTTCGGTTGTATGCGGCATAATATTCTTTGAGCCCTCCCACTTCTATGGGCAAGGGATCAAATTCCCACGACAGCCCGATTGACGTTATATTTTTAGAAAAAAGCTCTTCGTGTCCAACCAATAAATACGATCCGGGCCTGGGTATGGGACCAAAAATCTCCACCGAATTACTGGTATCCAGCAAGCCAAAATTGTTGTACACCGAAAGATCCCGGAGCTTTTGCACCTTGGTATGGATGTTGATTTCCTGGAGGCGCAGTCCCTCCAAAAATGAGTACGGGTGGTTAGAATCCGAGCCTGTGAGGCATACCCGAAGCACTGGCTTGTCCAGTTGATAGCCGGCTTGGTGCAGCGTTTCGTCGTATGCGACAATGGGCGGAGTGGCCTGATCAAAACCAAAAGAGAGGGTAATAACTCCCGAACTCCAGTCTTCCAATGGAACAAACTGGTATTCTTCGATGGGTATCCAACCATTTTCCCCGGTGATGTCAAGGGTTAAAGAAGTGGAAAACACGAAATAAAAAATCTCTTCCGGCTTTAATCCACGGTTGTTTGCAATATCAATCAGCAGATTGGTCAGGTGCTGAACCGATTCTTTTGTAAAAATGAAGGATACCTCTACCTGACGATAGCCGGAACTTAATTGGAGGGCGGGAGAAGCGATGGCAAATCCGACCCGGGCATCCTGCATGGTTCTCTCTTCCGCATTCAAGTATCGTTGTTCCTCCCCCAAACTCGGCCAGCCATCAGCAATATTTTTTTCCCGTGCGCCATTGCCATCAGCACTGTCGGCCACCGGGCTTGCGTAAATACCGGAAACCATCCGAAACTGGGAGTTTTGATCCACCGATTGATTTCTACTGACAAACAAGGTTTTTAACTGCTCCACTTTGGCATGAGAAAGATGCACTTCTCGGTCGGTGGCGTAGTAGCGGTTAAAACCCTGTGGGTTTTGGCCGGCCAGCAGCAATTTCCCTTGTTCTACGATGACCTTGCGAAACCTGTCGGTGAGTTCAATGGAGAGAAAAACCTGATCTGGAACCCTTCCGGCTGGATGTTGCTTCAGAATATCGCGGTAATAATAATTCAGGTGCCTGTTGGTGAGCTTGTTGAGGTCATCCTGAAGGTACCGATAAAGCTCCAAAAACGTGAGCATTAAGCCAATGTGTGGCTGGTGGCTGTCGTCTTTTTGTAGCGCGTTCTGAAGCAAAACCGGCGATCTGGCAACAAAGGTCGAAATGACCCTGAAAACCGTCCGGTACACCAACAGCACTTGCTTCAATGCGTTGTTTATTTGTTCGACGGCATTTGATCCCCGGTCAAATATATTGATCGACTCAATGTTGTCTATTTTCCAAATGGCATGAAACACCGTGTAATCACTGTTCAAATACAGGGGTAATCCACTCGGTTCAACGGCTCTGTCATAGGCAATCAAGGCATGTAAACAATCCCGCAGGCTGTATTCAATGGCCGAAGACAATTCATCTTCCAGGAGACTCCCTTTCCGGTCTTTGTGGTAACGGGAGGATAGTCTGTACCACTCATTGGCTTTTTGTAAAAACAAGTAAATCAAGCCAAACACCTCGGTGAATACGCTTGATTTGGCCTCCAGACTGGCATATAAATCAAAAGACTGAATGAGCTCCATCCTCCGCTGATCGTATTCCCAAACGTTGAAGCCTGCTATATCTGCTAGAATAAAGCACTCGTCAGACATAAAAAAGTCCTCCCAATCACCATCTGACCGGTGATCACTGTTGTAGTAAGCGACCTTCTTGGACAAATCGCGGAGGTATTTCAGGAAGTCTGTTGTAGAACGCTCATCAAATAGGAAATACTCCGGAGACAGCGCCTCTAAAAGCCTCCCCTGACTGGTTGAACCCGGATGTTTACTCATTGTCGGCATCGTACTTGTTTAACCGTCACTTGATAATATTGGTTCCTTCAACGAGATAGAATGGGAATACGATGTTGTTTCGAACATTGGTGGCCTCCACCTCATATTCTATGTCAATCTGTATTTTACCTTCCACCACTTCGGATGCGTCAATACTTAATTTGTGTATCAATACCCTTGGTTCGTGCAGCCGAAGGGAAAGTTTGAGTTCTTCGGCCAGTGCATTCAGAACATCAGGCCTGGTGGAACTGAATACATGGTCATACAATGTGGTGCCATAATTCAACCGCATCATTCGTTCGCCAGTCCTTGTCGAGAGAAAGATGATCAGGCTCTGACGTATATCTTCTTCATTCTGCACCATTTCAACAGCTCCAAGGGTCTTGTTGAACGTCGGTGGGAAACTCCACCCCCTACCAAGAAAGGATTTATCATCGTTCATACGAGCAGGTTTAGCTTTTTTTGAACCCAGCTTTATGGTTCTGAGACTGAATCAATAGGGGCTTTTACGGACCAACATACTCGACATACTCGACGGGCATGGCGGTCAGGTTGAAAAGACCTTTGTAAAAAAAACGCAACAGACACGCCAAGACATCGGCATTGTTGACAATTATGGTGTCCCGGTTACAACATGCAGGCGATGTTGGGGTGAGCAACGCTGCGCCCGTTCAAGCACCTTCTTGTCACCATGGTGGAGTCATCCCCCGATGAGGACCGTCGGAAATCCCAACACTATACTGCCGCCATGCGCCATGGTATCCCCCATCCTTGCAGCCGGTTTGTTGCAAATAAGCACCGTGGCGGAACCTTTTGCAATGACATCGGGCGGGCCGACACACACCGCATTGTCACCCATCACGGCGGCCGGCAAACCGCCAATCAGTACCGTGGGTGCCCCGGGGCCGATAATGGGACCACCCACATGTGGCACCGGCACAGGACCGACGGGCGTCACCATCGGGCATACGTGCATATCTGTAATTCTTGCTGCAAACGGCATATTCTGTTGCTTTAATTGATCATCACAATAGCCCCTTTGACAACCACTTGTCCGGATGCTGTTAATTCTGCCTGTGCGGTACCCTTACCGGAAAATTTTATATCCGCTTGGGCATTGACATTGAGGCCCTTAATACCCACGTCTCCACCGGAGGCGCTTATATCGACCCCTGTTCCTCCGCTGATGGTCACTTTTTGGCTACTTTTGATGTTGATGGCTTTTGAACTGTTGATGGTTATTCCTGCACTGGAGGTCTTTACCGAATTGCCATTTTGATCTTCGATGGTTATTCCGGCAGCATCATCGCTGATGATGATGGAGTTTCCGCCGGGCGTTTTCAGGGTAATGACTTTTTTATCATCGTCAAATTCGAGGGTTAGTTTATTGGTTGTAACAATAGCCTTCATCGAATTTGCTGCCGTGAAGGTAGTGTAAGGCTTATTATTTGTATCATAGAGACAGCCCAAAACGACGGGAAAACGCGGATCATCGTTCAAGAAACCCACCACGACTTCCGAATTCACCTCCGGAATAAAAAAACTACCGGCATCCTTGGTGGCGAAGAACTGCGTCAATCGGGCCCATAATCCGTTGCCAATTTCTTTCAAGGCGGGTATTTGAACCTGAATTCTGTACCCTGCATCCGGATCTCCATCAATTTTCTTGACGATGCCCACGTGCATACCCCTGATAGGATTCAACAAGGGGCTTTCTGCTGTGAAAGAAGCCTCCCCGAACATCTGTTTGGGCAATCCAAACACTACCTTGGTGGTAAAGTTGCCATCCGACATTTCGTGCTCAATACCTGTTACATAGACGTCTCCGTCAAAACGGGCGCCAAAACCAGACAGGGTAATGATGGTCCCAAGCGCAACAGTGTTCATGCCACGAAAAGCAACTTGGCCACGAACCCTTTTCAGCCGAGACTCCGCCATTGCTGCATCGGCAATCGCTTTGAGTTCGTCTGTCTCCAAAGGGCCTGAATAGTATAGATTCCAGGTGGCTGGGCTCACCACAGCACTGAGGGTAGCACCGGTCAGATTACCCGGTGAGGTCTTACCCGATGGCTCTGATCCCGTCTGCGAAACCAATGATTCCTTGAAAGTATCCCAAGATTTTGCAGACGACGCCTTCAGTTGGGTGGAGGCATCAATTTCAGCTTCAAAACTGTACGCGCTTTCGCCGTACACCACTTCAGCAATGGAACTGGTGGCGGCTGTAGGCTTTTTTATATCCACCGCATTGTCTGAGTTCAACACCACCAAACCATTTGCATGGGCCCGCTTGATCATAAAATCCCAATCACTTACATTGTACTGGGCCATAAAAGCATGTTGATACGTAGTAGCAACCACTGTTTTGGTCAAGCCGTACTGCGACAAAATGGTTGTGATGATATCACTGTCCATCTTAGATTCAAAAATCTCTGACTTATTGTCCAAAGTCATCTTGATGGCCTTGTCAGCACATTCCAATACCAGTAAGCTGCGGTTATAAGCATTTTCATACCCCCGTTTTACCGAGATCGCATGTTTGATGAGCAATCCGGTAAATACCCCGGTATTGGTCTGATCGTATCCCATCTTGATGGTAACTTCGGTGCCGGGGGCAAAGCTGGCAAGCTCACTTTCCTGAAAAGTACCCATGTAGGTATCACCGGCGAGGATGGTAATCACGGCCCGACTTACTTTGTTGATGCTTTTCCAAACGTTGATACCCAAGACAACAATGGTGCTGTCCATCGGGCTTCCATCCAGGGTAATATCAAAGGAAGGGATCTTGCCGTCGGTATCATTCGGAGAAGGAGTAGGCATAAAATGTTGGACTGTGATTAAATTGATTTTGATGATTTGCTTGATTGCAAATATTTGATTTTAAAATGGCAAGTGGTTCGGTGACACGCTGTCTGGCCCAAAAAGGCCTGTTTTTCGCCATAACTCACCTATTTTTTTGATTGTATCGCTGCTGTGGCCTGCAAAAACTGGTTATTCTGACAAAAAAGGCCACTTTTTCATGTCAGACGCGACCAACTATGCCACTTACTTATTTTTCAAGGGGCGGAAACAGCAAACGTTTTCCAACCTGTAATCTTCTAAAAGAGTGCAGTTTGTTTTCTTGGGCAATCTGAATGTAGTACAAATTAGAATCATAGAATTCTTGGCACAATTGGGGCAGACTTTGACCGGCTTTTATGATCGGCATTCTGGTGATATCCGGACTCTGATATTTGGATGATTCTACGACACTGTCCACGACTTCTACTACGCCCAAGGTGATGTTTGCCCGAAGGGGGTTGCCACTTACATTGAAATACGTGTATTCAATGGAAAAATCGTTGACGATCCCATTCAGTGCAATATCCCCCCACAGAATCTGTACAAAGGGCGGGGCGTGCGAACTACGGAGCGGTAGAATGGTTGCTTTTTTAAGTTTGTCGATGGATAGCTTAAGGCCTGTTCCTCCGGAAGCTGAGCTGAGCCCATCTGCCGCATTGGGAAGCACCCCACTGTTGTCCAAGGTGAAAGAAAACTTGATGGATTCTTTGTAATACGTAGGCCGTTTACTTTCTATGGTATCACCACCTGCGCTGCTGGGTCCGTCATTGGTGTTTTTTTCCTGTGCGTAAGCGCAAGCAACTGAATTTGGATTCAGCTGAAGCTCATAGCTGCCCACCAACGTTTGAAGGGTCCCCTTTTCAAATTTTTGAAAAGCATTGATAATGAGTTTATTTACACCACTTCCAGGCATCAGTACTTAGCTTTTTTTTCCAGCAGATCCATAATTTGCGACACACATTCGTCCACAATGTCTTTTTTCTGTCGGAAACTGAGTTTTGTTTCTCCTGCGGAGGCGCCGTCATCATTGGTGGTTCGGGAGGCGTCACCTTGCTGATTGGAGCCAGAGACATTGGCCCTGACAACTAATTCTTTGATTTCAACGGGCATAACGATCGCTAGGATAAAAGTGAAAAATAAGAATACGCTATTTCCAGTGTTTCGATGGCGAGTACCGACTCCGTCGATTTGAACTCACTGATGCTCCATTTAATGGGATAGCAGTCATAAAAAGCCCAAGCCATAATTTGATTCTCGGAATCGTAGTCGAGCAAAGTTACAATCACGACCTTGGTTTCTATTTTGCTCAACGGCATGGTCAGGGAATCGTAGCACCAATTGCCGAGCTCGGAACCCAGGTACACAAAACCGCGCTCAAGAACAAGGTTTTCATAACTGACACGCTTGGGAAGTTTGTACACCCGATCATTGACCCCCCCCTCGGTTATTTCCTCCACCTCGCGGGTACCTGAGATACCATCTACCCGCTGAAAGTAATTGTCTTGACCTTGGCTTCCCCTGCCATTAGCGGAAAACGAAACACTGAAATTGAATCCTATGGGTGGCAGGTTGCGACTGTCCATTCAGGGCTGTTGTATTTTTGTACCTAGGAGGGAATGTGTAATGTAGTAGAAACCCGGAAAGCATCACGCTGTCGGGCTCCAAAAAGCCTATTTTTTTGTCTCAGACATGACCACCCAACGAGTTGCCTAAAAAAAGAAAGGAAGCCAGCCAGGCAACGACCTAAGCGGGCTTCCTTGTTCTTCAGAAAAATTACGCTGCTTCAATCGTCAACCCTTCACAAACGAATACGATGGACTCAACGGCCACCTCACTGCTTTGAGAGTTCATATCCGTAGGCGTCACCTGTTTTGGGAACGCATTTTTGAGCGTCCAAGTCATCCGTGGAGTGCCATTTTCATCCAACAATTTGATGACCACGGTCAGCCTTTCATACGTATTCAACTGAATCTGAACAATCCAGTCAAAGAACTGGTTGTCGGTGGCAAAAACACCTTTTTTAAGGGTAATATCGCCATATTTCATCAATCCTGGCATCTTAATCGTAGAGTGCACGGGACTATTTCCATGACGGTATTCAATAATATCTGTGTCAATATCCAAACCGGAAACCTCCTGAAAGGGGAGGTCGGTCATATCGCCGATGTCAACAGAGAAGTAAAACTTTGGCATGGGCCAAAATTGATCCTGATCAGCACCGGTACCAGCGGTAGGCGTAGCCATAGGTTTAAGTTTTTTTAATTAACAGAATAGAATGTGTTCAATCAAGACTTTTGTTGTTGTTGCTGGAAAGTGATGACGATGAATTCAGCAGGGCGTGTGATGGCCACTTTCACCGTTAGTTTCAGCAACCCGTCGAGAATGTCATTGGGTGTCATGGTAACGCCTAGGCCAATTTCCACAGAGAAGGCATCATCTGGTGTGGAACCAGCAAGGATACCGCCCTGCCATTGGTTGTTCAGGAAGTTGGTGACCATAGCGCGGAGTGACGTCCAGGTTGTCGCATTGTTGGGCTCAAATACGTAGCGTTCGGCCGCCATTTTCACACTCTGTTCGAGGAATGTCATGGTTCTGCGCACGCTGATATAACGCCAGTCTTGGCTGTTGCCATCGAGGGTGCGAGCCCCCCAAACCAACGTGCCCTTGCCCTGAAACGTGCGGATTGCATTGATGGCCTTGCCATTGAGCGGCAGGTTCAAATCTTCCTGGCCATCCTGGGTAATAGACACCAAAGGCGACACCACAGAGCCAACACTGATGTTGGCGGGAGCCTTGGCAATGTTGATGGAATTGTCAACCATGGCGTAAATACCCGCCATAGCAGGGCTCAACGGCATGATATTCAGTTGGTCCTTCATATCACTCAATACCGCCTTGAACGTCGGACTGATGGCCTTCAACGTACCGGACAGATTTTCAACGTCATCTGGGCTGTTGGTTGTTGCTATTTTAGCAATTTCAGTCTTGATAGATTCTGCTCGGGCATCTTTGAGCAGACCAGCTTGAAGGGCATCTGCCACTTCTTTGGTCAAAATTTCAATCAAGCCATCGCGGTTGGAGATATTGGTGAAGCCCAATTCCGTTGCCTGCACGATCGTCGTATTGACAAATGGATAGTATGCTGCACCCCACTGCAAGAAATTAGCACCCACACCTTCCCGAAACTGATTGACAACATCATCAGCGTCCAAGGTTCTTTCGCTACCGCCATTGTACACATCGAGGATGGCGAAGCGGTTTTTCATGGTGTAACCGCAATGATTGAGCATGGCCTGCTGAAGGGAAAAGCAATCGGCTTTCTCCAACAAAATGGCTTCCGGAACAACCAACAAAGTAGGCTCCATGTACTTCAGCAAAGAAACAAGGCCTGCGCCTGTTGCTGGGTCGTTGAAGTCCTTGGCATTGATTCCCTTTTTGTAGTCACCCACAGACACGATGTAGCAATCGCCGCCTCCATTGGAAAAATAAAAGCGAAGGGAGCTGTGCAGTAAGAACCGCGTAGCGTTTTCAGCTACAAGTTTGTAGCCGGATTGAGGATCCGCTGTGATCGTGAACATGGTATTTGGAGAACCGCCAAACAATTCCTCGTACTCTGCCATGGATGATATCCGAGTGGGCAGATTCAAAAGAGATTTGGTGCCTCTTGTGGCTTTTTCCGTGTACCCGATAAAGGCGGGTACTGCAGTTGCCACCGGGACTACAGAGGAAGAAAAAGCGCTTTTTTCTTCAATGTAAACCCCTGGAGTTGCCAGTACTTTTCCCATTTAAAAAATTTTATAGTTTAACAAAGATTTCGGTGTAAAAAATATTCAATTTTTCGTTGTAATTCAAATGCTGTGGATTGGCATTTGGCAGTGTTTTCAAGTAGCTCTGACCGCTGCTGTCTGATGCCTTATTCAAGGTGAACAGCTGCGTTGGCTTTTCCATCAACACCGTAGGCCCCTCCAAGGTAATGGTAAAACTCGGTGTGCCATTCTTCAATGTACTCCGCTCCGATTGTCCAAAAACAACCACACCCGATACTCGGTCCTTCCCTTTGATAAAAAAATCCACGTATTGATCCACCAATTTTTCCTCCCCATAAAAATGGTAACGCCAGGTTGTTTTTCGAGCGCCAAATCGGATCGTATGATTGCGGCCCAAACGCGCTGGTCGCTCCAATTCGCCCCGACCAAACAACTCATTCCCTTCGTTAAAATACAATTCAACATGCCCACTGAAACCATCTGAAGGATTAGATACCCGACTGGTTGCCTGAACGCTTGAGCTAGGATGTAGCACATCACCGTTGTTGGATGCGCTGCTGAATACCAAATATTGATCGTTTTCGTACGGAATATCGGTAAAATTTAAAAAAAGCGGGTTCCTGCTTTTGAAATTAAACTGCAGCCGCAAAGCACCCCCAAACACCGGACTCGACAAATCCCTATTTTCATCCATCAACAAGGTAAACCCACTGTTGCCTGTCCTGAACAGTATGGAAAATTGACGAAGCAATTCCCGCGTTTCCTGACAAGGCTGAAAAACAAGATCAGAACACCGCCCAGAACGGTAATATTCGTGCAACACCTCAACTTCTGCAAGCTTGGAAAATGCGGTAGAATACTTAAAAGTTCTTGTTTCCATGAATAAACTATCCTAATAATCAATTTGGCCCAGACCCCAATATCAACGGTATCTCCTCGAAAATGGTGTCGTTGCTGAATGTCAACATCTTGACTTTATACACCACAGAAGGCAAATACTTCGCGCCAATCATTCCCCATAAATTCGTCAACTGTTGTAAATCTGTGTTGAAGAACTCCAGTATTATTTTGTCCACATTGTCCGACAACATGGGCGTATTCATTTTGTCAAACACGTTTTTACCCTGAAAAAAAGAAATCACCGACGAAATGAATTTTAGCGACTCCAGGTAATTCGTATCTTGAAAATTGGCCGAAAACAATACATACAAATTGATGAACAACGGTGGGTTCATCCCCGAGTATGCTTGCAACTGACCATTTCGAATGCTCTTTTCCTCCTCCACGTTCAACAGGGTAATAACAATCTTATTCTCAATCTGACTACCCACATTACCCCTCAAATCTACCAAACTGGACACAACTACCCTGTCTTCCGAAAGTCCATACTCCGAACTCAAAAATTCGTTGAGCTGATGCCCCAAAACAGGCAATATGTTGTGTATCATCCCAATGTGTTTTTATGGATTATCGCCCCCACTACTGCCCAAGAGCATTTTTATCCCTTTCACCACGATGCGTACAGTGTACGTACAAATAAACATAACGGCACACCCAATCAAAAACAATTGTACCGTAAATATTTTTTCAACGCGGTTCATGACCGGCCCCTGACTCGTCAATGATAAAAAAGACAAAAATAAAAAAGACAGTGGTACTGACAGCAACACTGCAACAAAAAACCAGACAAATTCTTTCAATATACGGGCCTTCATGCCTTAAATTCAGATATTATAGCCAAAGCTGGGCTTCATTGTAGGTTATTTGCAAATGCAGACTTTGACAACTTCGCTCCGCTATTTGTCGCGATCATGTATGTCAAAAAAACAACCTCGAAACTATAACCTGCCTTTATTGGCCGAAAAATAGTCAATACTACTCAAATACAGCTATAATTTCAATATTATTTCGGTGTTTCCTATTTCTCTCCATCATTTTTCAACTGCCACGGACCGGTGTATGAATGAATATGCGGCGTATTTTATTGAAAATAAACGGTAAATAAGAATATTTTAAGCAATTCCGGTTGTTTGGTCCATGGATGCAAATTATATTGCAAAGACCCTGCCAGTACAAAAAACGCCGATCATCATGTACTCCAGTCAAGCATGTCATCTGATAAAAACGCAGGCGGTCGCGTCTGAGCCAACATCGAGATTTCTATGCAAAAGCATGCCACTTAACCAGTTACTTTGTTCCTTAGGTAATTTTGGCTGTTTTTACACAGCCATGCCAATGCCTATGGCCTGACAGCGTGCCGCCCGACCAGTTGCGAAACACAGCACAAATCATGCTTAAGCAAACATCCTCAACGCGTTCTCCGTGGTAACGCGGGCAATTTGAGAAAGGGGAAGCACTTTCACTTCTGAGAGCATTTCAGCTATCACAGGTATGTAGGCACTCTCGTTGCGTTTGCCGCGGTGGGGAACCGGCGGCAAATAGGGCGCATCTGTTTCTAATACGAGGTGATCCAATGGGATTTCGCGCAGTACTGCCGGCAATTCCGACTTGGGATACGTCAGGGTGCCGCCAATGCCCAACATAAAGCCAAGGTCAATCATCTCTTTGGCCTCTTCTATGGTACCGGAGAAACAATGAAAAATACCGCGCAAACGACCATCCTGCCCTTCACGCACGAGGTCTATACATTCCCGGTTGCTCACCCTGGCATGGACAATGAGTGGGCGATGAAGTTCCTTGGCCCACTCAATATGGCGGGCAAAGGCAATTTTTTGAATATCCAGCGTGGTCTTGTCCCAATACAAATCAAGTCCTGTCTCCCCTACCCCTGCCCAGGTACGCGCAACAAGTTGCTGCGCTACCACAGCGAGTGCAGCTTCGTACGTATCCTGCTGCACAGAACAGGGATGCAAACCCATCATCGCAAAACAGTGGTCCGGAAAAGCTGCCTCCAAGGCCAACATTCCATCAATGGAATCTCCATCAATATTGGGAAGATACAGCCGTGTAACACCAGCCTTGATGGCGCGTCGAACCATGTCTTCGCGATCTTGGTCAAATTTTCTGGAATATAAATGGGCGTGGGTATCTACAAATACGTGCATAGTATGGCACCGAGGGGGAAAGCAGCCGTGATCTTATGGCGTGAAGGGTAAATTCGTGTCTCTTGTGGGTAACAGCAGCGTGTTCTGGTGAAAAAAATTTATCACCAGTCCTAGCAAGTGTCCAACACGAACCAATTGAATGCAATCAATCCTAACTAGGTGGACCAACTGTGCGGGAACTCAGCAGGGGCGTAGGAAAACAACAACCACTGATGCGCTCAAAACCTTTATAGAGCCACTCAAGGGATTTGAACCCTCGACCTGCTGATTACGAATCAGCTGCTCTACCGCTGAGCTAAAGTGGCTAATATCAAGAATAAAACGAGGTGAATTTTGCTTTCGCACAACAAACTCGCTTTTAAACGGTGGCAAAGATACATTCCGATTCATAAATTAGGCTATAGAAAAGATATTATTTCAAAGTAACTGGTTAGCGTGGTCGCGTCTGAGACAAAAAAGTGGCCATTTTTTGCCAGACGAAGCAGATTTTTGTAGGCCGTAGCAGCGCTACGGTCAAAAAAATCTGCGCACTAAGACAAAAAACCACGCATTTTGGACCTGAAAGGGGGCATTCTACGTCGTTACAAACCCACACCAGTGCCGCGTCCAGTCAATGGCCCATGAACTGTACGCGGCACTAGCTTTTCATCCCCCCGTATTCTTTACCTTTGCCCCTGAAAGATAGTAACCGGTTGGGTAGTCCATGTCTGAGACAATAAAAATGGTTCTTTTATACCAGACAGCGTGCCACGCTAACCAGTTACAAAAAAACGTAACTGGTTAGCGTGGTCGCGTCTGAGACAAAAAAGAGGCCATTTTTTGCCAGA
Organism: uncultured Bacteroidota bacterium; assembly: GCA_903933805.1. Classification (GTDB taxonomy): domain Bacteria; phylum Bacteroidota; class Bacteroidia; order Chitinophagales; family Saprospiraceae; genus M3007. The sequence continues at coordinate 29,827 of CAIZLM010000027.1, forward strand.
CAAAGCAGATTTTTGTAGGCCGTAGCAGCGCTACGGTCAAAAAAATCTGCGAAGTATGGCGGAAAATGGGCCTTTTTTGGCCAGACAGCGTGCCACCTAACCAGTTACAAAAAAACATGACTGTGGCACAAACGCTTTATACCCGCCCTTTTTTGCTGTTGTGCCTATCACATGCGCTGTTTACCGCCAGTTTCAGCATGATGATTCCAGAGTTGCCGGCCTATCTCACGCAACTGGGTGGAGGTGAACACAAGGGTTGGATCATCGCACTCTTTACCTTTACCGCTGGCATTTCACGCCCTTTTAGTGGAAAGCTCACCGATACCATTGGCCGAATTCCGGTGATGTATGTTGGGGTATTTGCCTGTGTAGCATGCAGTCTGCTGTACCCTCAATTGGCTTTTTTGGGTGGTTTTTTTGCTTTGCGCTTTTTTCATGGTTTTTCGACTGGGTTTAAGCCTACCGGCACTTCGGCCTATGTCGCAGATATTGTGCCCGATCAGTTTCGAGGGGAAGCCATGGGGGTGCTTGGTATTTTTTTCAGTGTGGGAGGGAGTGCCTCCCCGCTGTTGGGAAGTTGGCTGACCAATATCTGGGGTATCAACGCGATGTTTTATACCTCTGCGGGCTTGGCATTGCTATCTATGGCTATTTTGATGAACATGAAAGAGACCTTGCGCCCCACACAAAAATTTCAAATGCGCCTGTTGCGGGTTGGCCGAACGGATGTGTTCGATCCGCTGGCACTACCCTCAGCCATAACGATGCTGTTCTGTTACGTTGGCTACGGTGTGGTGCTCACGTTGGTGCCCGATTTGAGCGATAAGCTCGGGGTAACCAACCGCGGCATTTGTTTTACCATTTTTACCTTGGCCAGCGTGGCCACCCGTTTTTTTGCAGGAAAAATATCCGATGAAATGGGGCGTGTGCCCGTATTAAAAGTATCAGCCCTGTTGATTGCCTTGTCGATGGGTGCCTTCGCGGTCGCAAACTCGGCTGCGTTGCTGTTTATTGCTTCGGCGCTGTTCGGCCTCGGTAATGGCATTTTTTCTCCCGCCATCAATGCCTGGACGATCGACCTTGGTGAACCCACTCGAAAAGGACGGGCGCTGGCGACCATGTACATTGCACTCGAAATTGCGATTGGTGGCGGCGCACTGCTCTCTGGCTGGTATTTTGCCAACGACACCACCAGGATGCCACAAGTTTTTTGGTTTGCCGGATGTATGAGCCTGGGAGGCTGGGCCTACCTCAGTTACCTAACCCGTACACAAAAGCGTTTCCGGGCCGACAATTGAAACCACAGTTCGGAGCCAAGGCATGACCATGGGCGACGCTCATTATTTTTATGGCTACTGGTTAGTTGGTCGCGTCTGAGACAAAAAAAGTGTTTTTTCCCAGACGGCGTGCCATCCAAGTACTTACTTTTCATGATCACGGTGTAAGAAGGCGCAATCCATCTTTCTCCTTCAAATCACACTGCAAACGTATCCGTTATGACACACGATGCCACCGAACAGTTTCTTCGAGCCTTCCAATCGGCTATACAATCTGGCCAGTTCCTCAAATGTACGTTGGGCAAACCTCGTCCGGGAAGTGCCGGAGATTTAAAAAACGTCTATTTTAGGACTGTTTTGTTGAAAAAAGGGCCTCACATCGCCGCCAATTTTCGTTACCAGACCCGTGACGAGGTGAAGAATTATTCGCCGGAAGTGGCTGTTTCTGTGCTGCGGGAACTCTTGGGCACCGTATTGTTAAACGCCGACCTATTCACGACCACCAGCGATTACACCCTCCAAACCTCCTCTGGCGGCAAAATGCTTTTATTGCAAAAAAAACCTTCCCAAACGGGCGCTGCTACCCTAGACCACAACCGAGAAAAAAGGCGCTTGATACAACCCACGGCCCCATGGCTACACGCGCTTGGCATCACCAACAGCCGTGGCGAAGTGCTGGCCAACGCGCAAGACAAATGGCGCCAGATCAATAAATACCTGGAAATCATTCAAAGTTTGCTGGAGGAAACACCCCTTCCAAAGGACCCACACATCGCCGATATGGGTTCGGGAAAAGGATACCTCACTTTTGCCTTGTATGATTTTTTGACCAATGTGCTGGGGTTGAGCCCCTTGGTTACCGGCATTGAACTCAGGGCCAACCTGGTCGAATTGTGCCGTAAAACAGCGCAGGAGTCAAATTTTGAGGGCCTGCATTTTATCACGCAGAACATCAATGACTACCAACCGGAACGCTTGGATATGCTCATTGCCCTTCACGCCTGTGATACTGCCACAGACATGGCGTTGGCCTGTGGGGTCCGAAAACAGGCTAAAATTATCGTAGCAGCGCCCTGCTGTCACAAGCAAATTCGCAAAGAAATGACTGCCCAGAACGAATTGGCCCCTGTTTTACGACACGGTATTCTCGCCGAACGGCAAGCAGAGATCCTGACCGATGGCATCCGCGCCCTGCTGTTGGAAGCAGAGGGATACCAAACCAAAGTGTTCGAGTTCATCTCTTCTGAGCATACGGCAAAAAACGTGATGATCACGGCCATATTGCCCGAGCATGACAGAAAAGACGCCCGGCAGTTGCGTCGAAAAAAAGCGCTGGACCAGATAGCAGCGCTGAAATCAGGGTTTGGGATAAAAGAGCATTGTTTAGAAGAATTGCTGGGCGCTGAAAGTTAAAAAATCTGGTAAAAACCAAAGAAGAATTGCCTCAATGCGTGGTAATCGGATAAAAAACCTGCCCAAATCAACAAAAATGCGCCATTATCATGAGGTAATTCCAATTACCGCGCAGAATACAGTCAACTATCAAAAAAACTGTTTTACTTTTGCCCCCGTTTTGGACGAAAAACCATCACATTAATTTTCACATCAAACTAAACCTTACCGGATGAGTTCTCTGGTTTACTTTTTACCGATTTTTGGGGTTATTGGCCTCGTTTACATGTTTTTCCTACAGAAGTGGGTTACAAAACAAGACGCTGGCGACAGCAAAATGCAGGGCATCGCTCAAAACATCGCCGATGGTGCAATGGCTTTTTTAAAAGCTGAATACCGCATCCTCGCCGTTTATGTGGTGGTAGCCGGCGGTTTGCTTGGCTGGCTCAGCACACAAGTGGAAACAAGCCACCCCCTTATTGTTGTGGCTTTTGTCATTGGTGCATTGTTCTCCGTACTTGCCGGTTATTTCGGCATGCGCATTGCGACGAAGGCCAACGTTCGCACCACACAAGCTGCCCGCACGAGTCTGGGCCAAGCGTTAAAAGTATCTTTCAATGGCGGTTCTGTCATGGGTCTCGGTGTTGCCGGCCTGGCCGTACTTGGCCTGAGCGCGCTTTTTGCCATTTTCTACGTTTATTTCATGGGTGGAACCTATGGAGAAAATGGACATGTCGTCATGTCTCGTGTGTTGGAAGTATTGGCGGGCTTTTCCGTTGGTGCTGAGTCCATTGCGCTGTTTGCACGCGTTGGAGGCGGTATTTATACCAAAGCTGCCGACGTAGGCGCCGACCTCGTGGGCAAAGTAGAAGCAGGTATCCCTGAAGATGATCCGCGCAACCCCGCCACCATTGCCGACAATGTAGGCGACAATGTAGGTGACGTGGCTGGCATGGGCGCCGACCTTTTTGGATCGTATGTAGCCACCGTATTGGCCGCCATGGTGCTGGGCAATTCGGTGATCCGCGATTCAGGTGGCATTCAGGATGTGTTTGGTGGCATTGGCCCTATCTTGCTTCCTATTGTTATTGCTGGTGTGGGCATCTTGTTGTCCATCATCGGCATGTGGATGGTTCGCATCAAACCCGGTGCTGAAGCAAGTGCTGAAACGGTACAGGGCGCACTCAATCGCGGCAACTGGGCGAGCATCATCCTCACCGCAGCGGTTTGTTTTCCCATCATTAAATGGATGTTGCCTGAAACCATGACCATGACGTTCTTCGGTCAGGGTACACAAACCATCACCAATACCAGCGTTTTTAACGCGACCATGGTGGGCTTAATCGTTGGTGCCATCATTTCTGCCATCACGGAATATTACACCGCAATGGGCAAAACGCCTGTCATGAGTATTGTACGACAATCTGCGACCGGCTCTGCAACCAACGTCATTGCGGGCTTAGCCGTCGGCATGATGTCCACTTGGATGCCCATTGTTTTGTTCTCCGGCGCTATTTGGGCAGCCTACGCGTTTGCTGGTTTCTACGGCGTCGCGATTGCCGCATCGGCCATGATGGCCACTACAGCCATGCAATTGGCCATCGACGCTTTCGGCCCGATCGCCGACAACGCCGGCGGTATTGCTGAAATGAGCGAACTGCCCAAAGAAGTCCGCGCCAACACCGATGTACTGGATTCCGTGGGCAATACCACTGCCGCCATCGGCAAAGGCTTTGCGATCGCTTCAGCAGCCTTGACAGCTCTCGCATTGTTCGCTGCTTATGTGGATTTCACCGGTATCGAAGGGATCAATATTTTTAAAGCAAAAGTACTGTCAGCGCTGTTTCTCGGCGGTATGATTCCGGTTGTTTTCAGCGCATTTGCCATGCAAAGCGTCGGTAAAGCTGCCATGGAAATGGTACAGGAAGTACGTCGCCAGTTCCGCGAAATTCCAGGACTGTTGGAAGGAACCGGTACAGCAGACTACCAGCGTTGTGTGGAAATCAGTACGCGTGCTGCACTCCGCGAAATGCTCGCTCCGGGTATGATTACCATCATCACACCAATTCTGGTAGGTTTCATCATGGGACCTGAAGCGCTGGGCGGCTACATGGCTGGTGTCACCGTAAGTGGTGTTATGTGGGCTATTTTCCAATCAAATGCCGGTGGCGCTTGGGACAATGCAAAAAAATCCTTTGAAAAAGGCGTGGAAATCAACGGTCAGATGTACTACAAAGGCTCTGATCCACACAAAGCTGCCGTTACCGGTGATACGGTGGGTGATCCGTTCAAAGATACTTCTGGGCCTTCCATGAATATCTTGATCAAACTGACTTGTCTGGTGGGCCTTACCATCGCTCCAATTCTGGGCAGTGGCAACGATTCAAAAACGTCCATGAACACCAATGGCATCAACATGCGCGTACGCACCAACCGCGTTGAAACAACGGACCAGAATTACGAAAATTTGGGCGCAGGAAGTATGCGTGGTACAGGACAGGCGCAACCGCCAAGTGCTCAACCTACCATGGGAGCCGGTTTGAGAGCTGCACAACCGCAAGGTGTTGTTACGCGCCAACCAAATACGGGTGGTGGTCAACAACTGCAACCGGTTTCGCGTCAAGCAATGACACAAAGCGAAAAGGACGCGATGAAAAAGCAAGCGATTGAAGGGAAAATCGATACTAAAAATCGAGTCGATCAATAAAAAAAACGCAACAGCGTTCAAGTAGAAGGCCGTTTCGCACCGTGGTGTGAAACGGCCTTTTTTTAGCGGAAACGGGTTAATTGATAGCGATTAAATCAAAAAGCAGCCATTGTTGGACCAGACAGCGTGCTACCTAACCACTTGCTTTTTGCGCTTTTAAGGGGTTAATGTCCGCAAAACAGTCCACTTGCCCAGTACTTCCACCAACAGCAAACAGATGGCGCAGGCAACAAACCACTCGTAATAATCTTTGGTGCGCTGCACGGAGGTAATCTCCACTTTTGTCTTCTCCAAACGGTCAATTTCGGCATAGATACCTTCCAAATCCCGCTCTGAATAGGCGCGGTAAAATTTGGCCTTGGTCAAATCCGCTATCTGCTCCAGCAATTCAGTATCAAATACCATCCGACGGGGTGCAAAAACGTAGGTTCCATTCGGATTGCGCTGGGCAGGTGAGAGCACAATGCCTTCTGTTCCAATGCCAACCGTGTACACCCTTACCCCCAGTGACAGGGCTATTTCAGCGGCCTGAATGGGCGAAATATACCCAACATTGTTTTCCCCATCCGTGAGCAATATAACAATTTTGCTGCGGGAGGGACTGTCTTTTAGTCGATTGATGGCCGTGGCCAAGCCCATACCGATGGCAGTTCCATCCTCCAAGCGGCCTACGGTGAGCTCCCGTATAAAAGACTGTATTACTTTTTGGTCGCTCGTCAAGGGGCATTGGGTGAACGCTTCAGCAGAAAAGGCGACCAACCCGATGCGGTCGTGGGGCCGCCTTTCAACAAAATTCACCGCCACTTTTTTGGCCACAGAAAGCCGGTCTGGATCAAAGTCCTTGCTCAACATGGAAGGTGAAATGTCCATTGCCAACACAATATCAAGGGCATCTGCGGTAATTTTTTCTTCCTGCCATTTTCGTTGCGGACGTGCCATCGCCAACACAAGCAACCCCAGGGCACCCCACCGCAACAGTTGTAGATATGGCCTCGTCCGGGCACGCCAAGTGTTGCCCTGCCACATTCGGCTGGATTGTGACATCCGAATCAACACCGCAACACCATCTCGGCGGCGCCATAAATAAATCAGCGGTAAAAAAAGTAACAGCCAAACAGGAGCAGCAAACGTCATAATGGGGATTCAATGGTTGGCGGGTTCAATGGATGGCCAAAATGGGATGGCGCTGGCGTCTGCGGGGCCGTACGGGCAACAAGCGCCCGGGCAAAATCCAACGACAATGGATAGAACGCATCCGGCGGAATGGCTTTGGCAAATTTGGCCAAGTCAGCCTGAAGCAGTATTTTTTCTAAACCATCCAGCAACGATTCCGGAAAGTCTGTGCTGCGCAGCTGCAACAGCAGGGCCTGAGAAGTGGACTCCAATGCCGGTACTTGGTATTGTTTTTCCAAATATTCCCGAAGTATAAAGGTAAGTTCAGCACAGTGCTCTTTCACAGCACCCTGACGCCAAATGGCTTTTTGTTGCAGTAATTCAAGTTTTTTTTGTGCAAGTTCGTGGGGCGATAAGGAGATCGTACGATGCCGCACCTGTACCTTCTTAGGACGCTTGTACCACCAGAACAACAACGCCAACACCGCGGCGCCGACCACCGTCGCGACAGCGAAAGGAAGATAGTCTGCCCACAGCGTCGGCTCACGGTAGATATCCTTGATCGGCGCCATATCTTGCAGGTCGCTGGAGGTAGGCGTCGGATATACCTCCAGTGTCAACGCATTGGTACGGGCCGTGTCTGCGTAATGAAATGTAATGTACAACGGGGGCAGTACAATGCTGTCAGCATCAAAAAAAACCACCGTCAAATGGTTGAAATAGCTATTCCCCTTGCGCAACCACCCCGATACCGAAAGCAAATTGGCAGCATCTACCCTACCCTTCCACGGACTGAAATCAATGGAATCCGGGGTATTTAGGCCCGATACTGACACATGCAACACCAACGCGTTTCCGGTTTCAACCCGGGTGCTGTCGGCCTTGAGGTGCGCAGGGGCTTGGGCGCGCGCTTGCATGGCCAGAAAAACAAGGAATAAACAGCCAATTTGGGCGCTTTTTTTCATTAGAGCGTATCTCGTCTAGGAGCTTGTTTGTAAAAACAGTCCAGAATATTGTATTGGAAGAGGCTATATTCAGTGAACGCAACTGATTACAAGTAAAAACAGCATCAAATTTACACAAATACCCGTGTATGCATCAAATACTCTTGGCCCGTTTCTCAAAAAAGTGAAGCAATGCTGCCGTATAGGGCGCCGACGTGGGTAGGCTTAGAAAATCAGCACCGGACCGGTGAAAATTGGCGCTGGCCAATGCGCGATTTTCATCAAATCGCCGGGTGTATTGTCGCCGGGCTTGAGGGTCTGTGGTGTCAACCCAAGATATTTCAGCGGACTCAGCATCGCGCAGGTGCAACAAACCGACATCAGGCAATTCCCGCTCCAGCCTATCCCAGCAATGAATGCCCACCACATCGTGGCGACGTGCCAATACCCGCAGCGCAGACTGGTAGCCTTCTCCCAAAAAATCAGACAAGACAAAGCACACACTTTTCTTTTTCAACACATTGCGGGTAAATTGAATGGCCGCTGCCAGATCCGTCCCACGATCACTCGGCGGCACATGCAGCAGTTCCCGAATGATGCGCAAGGTGTGTTGTCGTCCATTTTTAGGAGGCAAGTATATTTCTTGACGATCAGAAAAGAGGAGCAGCCCTACCTTGTCATTGTTAGCATTGGCGCTGAAGGCAAGTACAGCACACAACTCGGTCAACATTTCCTGTTTCAAGGTACCTGTTGAACCAAAAAAAGAAGAGCCACTTACGTCAACCATCAGCATCACTGTCAACTCCCGTTCCTCTTCAAATATCTTAACATGTGGCTCACCCGTACGGGCCGTTACATTCCAGTCAATTGCGCGAACATCATCACCAAAATGGTATTGGCGCACTTCGCTGAAAGACATACCGCGGCCTTTAAAAGCGCTGTGGTATCCACCTGTAAACAAATGTTTGGTGAGACCACGGGTTTTTATTTCAACTTTTCTGACGCGTTTTAGTAGTTCGGCAGTATCCATGTTTTGGTGGAAGAAAAGGGTGAAATAGACACTGTTTTTACGAAGCACACCGGTACTTTCTTGGGTGTTGACTACTTGTAACTGGTTAGGTGGCACGTTGTCTGGCCCAAACAGGCCCATTTTCCGCCATACTTCGCAGATTTTTTTGACCGTAGGGCTGCTACAGCCTACAAAAATCCGTTTCGGCTGGCAAAAAATGGCCGCTTTTTTGTCTCAGACGCGACCACACTAACCAGTTACGACTACTTAATAAACTCAGCAATGGCACTGTCTTTTCGAAGATTTGGTTTCAGGATTTTATAGGGCACAAAAATTGTTTGTCGGCCGTATTGTGGGTGAAACAAGGTACTCATTTCAAGTCCTTCTCGCCGGATCAAGACGAGTGGAAACCCTTCTTTAGCCAACCATTCCCGATAAGCAGGATCAGCAGCGAAGGCTGAAATCTTGGGCATTTCTTTGGTTGCGTACTCACTCATCCATACTTTGTGATTAAAAGATTTTTGAAACAAATCTTCCAGTAAAATCTCTTTACCAGTTCGGAGGTCAAAGTTGTAAGCGATGCCCTGCGCCTGTTCGCTCCAAGTTTCCACAAAAGTAAGATACCCGGAGAAAAGATTGTCTGTCCAACAGCCTATTTCCGGCCAGGCACTTGCCCGTTGAGCATTTCGGTTAATCGGCACCAAGGGTATTTTTTTGGCAGAAAAAATGCCTTTACAGCGTTCGACCCATGCATTCACTTGGTCGTCGAGCCAGGTATTGCAAGCTGCACAGGGCGTTCTTGGATAAAGGACATCATAGGCACATGCGTAGTCGGCATATTCATAGCACCCGAGGAGAAAATGATCTTTGAGTACAAATTTTAATTGCCTGCGTTCGCCGCTCCCGGTCCAGTTGCAATCGGTATTTTGTCCAGCTTTCAACATTCCAGAAAGCATCGCCACCAAGCGATCTTCTGAGCCCAACACTTCCATTTCGTATTTTCCATCCGCTTTAATATCACCTTTAAGCCGATAGGTGCGTGCATCAAATTCCACCCAAAGAAAACCATCCAGCGCACCATTTTGTGCGCGTATGAGTACCATATCGCAACGGGCGTTGTTGAATCGGGTGACATAGCGGCTACTCCATTTGTTGTCGTTGCAGTTGAGCGTAAGGGCTTGGCCGGGGGGCACTTCTTCGGCTTCTATTTTGCATCCCACTGTATTGTCGGCATTTGACCACTCGGCCTCGAAGTGACGGCCGAGTATGCTTCCCCGAATATTGCCGGTTTGTTCGCGGGCCATATCGTGTTCTTCCAACTGGAATCCGGCAGAATCTATGGTGCCTTCCAGCACAAAACGGGTGCGACTTTTGGTATAGGTGAGGAAACCAAGGCATTTTTTCCCATCATAACCGAGGGAAATCTCAACCATGGCGCCGTCATCCACACGGCCTTTAAACACCCGATTCCATTTTATGAGCAGTGGATTGGTAAAAAGCCTGACAATCGCGGTATCTTTTATAGCCGGATTGGCGGCGATTGTCGGAGGTTTTGTGAGTGCGGCTTTTGCAGGCGGCGTTTTGACCACAGCAGACTTGGGTTTTTGGCCAAAAGCAGCACCTGAGGCTGCCAGAAAAACCAAGCATAAGACTATACTACTTCGACTTGTGCCCATGATACCGACCAAGGCCTGTTGAAAAAAGTTGGGGAGCAACACAAGTTGAGAGCAGATGCGATATTTATAATTCAGCGTTTTTGAGCCCATAACATTCGATCAGCACCGGAAAGGTCTTTTTGTAAACAAACATTGATAAATCCTTTTTGGGAGAGTATTTCCGCTGCTTCAACAGCGTTAAACTCGTTGCATTCAAAAAAAAGTGCACCGTTGGGCCGAAGTTTTTTCAAACAAAAATCAGCAATGACGCGGTAAAAAAGCAACGGGTCGGAGGTTTCTACAAAAAGGGCGAGCGAAGGCTCATAATCTTTAACGTGCTGCGGCACAAGATGTTTTTCATTTTCAGGAATATAGGGCGGATTGCTGACAACAACGTCAAAATCCGGCAAATATTGCCATGTACTCGTATCCAGAATATCGCCCTGAACCAACGATACGCCGACGTTTTTTTCACCCAGTATCTTCTGAGCATTTTCCACAGCGACTGCGCGTGCGTCGCTGCTTTTTTCCAACCCGGTCAGCTGTAAGGATGGATATTTTTTTTTCAGCGTCAGCCCAATACAGCCACTGCCCACGCCGATATCAAGCAGGGAGGGCCGCAGCAAGGCATTGGTCTTCAGGTGCTGCAAAACTGCGTCAACCAACACTTCTGTTTCCTGGCGCGGGATGAGTACGGCAGGGTTTACCATGAATTTCAACCCAAAAAAGTCCGCTTCTCCCAGCACATATTGTACGGGCTCTCCCGCGACCAATCGGGCGCAAATAGCTTCTAGTTTCGCTGTCTCTTCACCGCTGAAAACACGGTCGCTCGTGTGGGCATACCACACAAAGGCATCTTCCAACACAATACGGGCGATACTCAACGCCTCTCCGGCGCCATAACGATTCGTCAATTGCCGGACAATACGGGTTTGCACTTCGGTAAATTTCATGCGGGTAACTTACTTTTTCAATGGTCAGACCACCAGGGTAAAAACAGTGCCCTGTGGGTGGTTGTCCGACACCGCTATGGTGCCATGATGGGCTTTCAGTACTTGGCTGACAATAAACAGCCCGAGCCCGGTACCGGTATTTTTTCGGGTTTCTTCGTTGCCCACTCTGTAAAACTTCTCGAAAATACGTCCCTTTTCGATGTCAGGAATGCCTTGTCCTTGGTCAGCGATGCGCAGCCGGCATTGATTGTTGCTGTCCATGGTTGCGGAGAATTCAATCCGTGCACCACTTGGCGAGTATTTAACGGCATTTTCCAATAGATTTTTTATAACGGCAACCATACCCAAGCGATCAGCCATTACTGCAGGGCACGACTCGTTGTGCAATATCACGATGTTGGCTTCTGGAAACCGAACCCGCAACGCATCGGTGCAATCGCGGGCGATGGCCTCAACATTCATAGGCTCCGGCAGGGGCTGCCACTTGTCTTCCAAGCGAGCTGCCAAGAGCAAGTCTTCCACCAATTGTTGGAGTCGGTCAACATCTTTTAGGCCATTGGAGAGCAAATGAGCGCGCTGGGGCTCCGTGAGGGTACGCTTGATCAATGTTTCAATCACCAGGCGAATGGATGCAATCGGGGACTTGAGTTCGTGGGTAATGCTGAGCAAAAAATTGCGGCGCTGACGTGCCAATGCAACTTCTCTGTTGGCACTGCGATTGATGATCCACAGTCCAAAAATGAGGCATGCCGAAAAAAACAACCCCTCCGCAAAAATCATGCGGCGGCCACTTTCCCAGGATTTTACAATTTTGGCGTACTCCACTGTTCCCTGAAGTTTCGTGAGGTTTACACCACTGTTGCCACGGGAAAACTGGCTTTCCAGCAATCGCTGCTCTGCTGTAAACAGCCGCTCATTTTGTTGCCAAAGGTGAAATGACCACCAGGCAAACGCCAAGATCATGTAGCCAATGACAAACTGGGAAATCCGGGTAATGGGGATTCTTTTGGATAGCATTGGAGTAGGTATTTTGGTTGGTGCAGCGGCGTTATGACGGTAGATGGAGGCTTATACGCCAACCATCCACCGTCAAAAACACCCGTATTGCTGTAGAAAAACAACGGCATCGTGGAGGATTTCACGACGTACCACTGTTGTTGGTCGTGCTAAGAAATGATTTACGGGTTAATTTTAAACAATTCTACCTCAAAAATGAGCGTAGAGAAACCCTTGATGATGGCGCTGCGGGCCTGTTCGCCGTAGGCGAGGCTATACGGGATAAAAAACTTGAATTTATCTCCTTCTTTCATGTATTGCAGTCCTTCGGTCCAACCACTGATAACCTGGGTCAAGCCAAAGGTCGCGGTTTTGTTTCGCTGTACAGAACTATCAAAAATCTGGCCGTCAATCATGGTACCATGGTAGTGTACTTCCACCTTGTCTGCAGGTTTTGGCGATACGGTACCGGCGCCTTTTTTCATCACCTCATACTGGAGACCACTGGCTGTGGTAACCACCCCTGGGCGTTTTTTATTTTCCTCTAAAAAATTGGTGTTTTCATCCTTCCACCTTCCCGTAATACGGGGCTGTGCCACCTTGGTATTGTAGTCATTGAAACTTGCATTGGCCTTGTCGTTGGACAATTTTGCGGCACTACCGCTGATGACATCGTTGAGACCTGCCAGAAAAAGCTTAATGTTCAAATCACTGTCCATCACCCGTTTCAGGTTGTTGGCAATGTTCATCCCGTAAGCATAGTTCACACTGTCGAGCGAAGTTTTCAATTCCACTGCGGGTGTTTTTTGAGCGAAAAGACTCGTAGCAGCACCGGCTATTACGAGCAACAAGAGTGTTTTTTTCATGTTTTAATTTTGATAAGTAATGAAGTCTGAATTGGTTGTAAAAAATGTAACTGGTTGGCGTGGTCGCGTCTGAGACGAAAAAATGGGCCTTTTGGGCCAGACAGCGTGCCACCTAAACAGTTAAAAATGTAACTGATTGATTAGTTAAAAATTGCATCGTCAATGCCCTCATTGACCTTGGCAGAAACGATGATTACTTTGAATGGAACGGGGAATACACCGCTGACAGTCGTCTGGTAGGGAAACAACACACCACCGATGGGTTTATAGTCCGACATTTCAACCGTTTGTGTACTAGGTTTGCCATCTGCCCCTTGTCCTGTGCGCATTTCGCGCACCTTGAGGCTGGTTTTCATATCGTAATATTCGGTAGATTTTTTACCGTCGGGGCGCTCCACTTCGATGACATACGCATTGGCGCCATTGACGTCTTCAATGGCCTTGAGTTGAAGTTTGTAGCCGCCGGAAACATAGCCAGCCTCTTTGACAAACATGGCTTGTTCTTTGGCATCGCCCAATTGTTCTCCTTCGAGGGGGGCTGTTTGTCCCATGGCAACTTGCGCACCCTTCCCATCTGAATACACCTGTTTGTTCATCACTTGGGTGTTCATGCTCATCTCTACGGCAAGTTTGTTGCCACCTTTTTGCCACGTTTTTATGCCGAAAGAAGGTCCACGCATTTGCATATTGGCCTCCGTTTGAAGGTCTTTGATGGCTGCAATTTTGGCTGTTCCTCCGATGGCGTTGAGAAAATCTTGCAGGACTTTTTCAGCTGTCATTCCGGCTGGAAGTGGCACATTACTGATATTGACCGGATTGGCGAAAGCATCATAGAAATTGATTTTGCCCGTTGGGGAAAACTGTTTCAGGCGATCTGCAACCTCCTCGCGGTTGCCCACGACCACGATGTGTGCATGGTCTGGGTTGATGTATTTTTTGGCCATGGCCTGCACTTCCTCCGGCGAAACATTTTGTAAAACCTCCAAGTACCTTTCGTAGTAATCGGCTGGCAGTCCAAAACGGGCTGTGGTAAGGGCGAAATTGGCGACTGTTCCCGGTTCCTCCAATCTTTGAGAGAACTGCCCGGCAATCACATTTTTAACCACCTGTAACTCCTCTTTGCCCACTTTTTCTGTGCCAATTCGGCGCATTTCTTTCAAAAACTCGATGATACTGCTGTCTGTCACAGCATTTCTGACGCTGGCGGTGCCGCTAAAAGAACCTACGAGCTCATCCGGTGTGAGCGCGGAACGAGCCCCGTATGTCCAGCCATGCCCTTCCCTCAAGTTGGCGTTGACTCGGCTATTGAAATACCCGCCAAGGACAGTATTGGCAATGCGTGCGGCAATAACATCCGCAGTACCGGGCTGTAAATCAACTGGGTACGTGATGTTCAGCACCGATTGAACAGCACCGGGTTTGTGGACAAAGTCTAGTTGTGTTTTTTCAGGCGGGCGTGGCACGCCGTAATGGTGTTTGGGCACATCGCCCTTGGCCCACCGGCCGAAGTATTGCCGGGCATATTTTTCTGCTTGGTCTTTGGTGATGTCACCGGTGACCACGAAATAGGAAATATTCGGTTTGAAGTACGTTTTATAGTGTGCTTTGATCTGTTCCAGGGTGACTTTGGCGAGGCTGGTTTCGTTGGTAATTTCCCCATAAGGATGGTCTTTACCAAAGCGCAATACCGAGGCTACTTGATCGGCGATGGCGTTGGCATCGTCTTTTTGTTGCGCGAGGTTACTTTCGGCGCGCACTTTCGCCTTATCGAGCTCTTCCTGTGGGAACACTGGGTTGAGCAACACATCAGCAAGAATGGTGAGAAACTTGTCGGAGTGTTTTTTCAAGCAGGAACCGCTCACACCATTGGGACTTGTATTCAGCGTGGCGCCGATAAAGTCGATTTCCTGATTTATCTGTGTTTTAGAGCGAATTTTGGTGCCTGCACCGAGGGTATTACCCAGCATCTCAAGGTATCCGGCAGCATCTTTTTCCAGTACTGGATCGTTGTCCACGAAAACCTGGAAGGACACTTTGGGTAATTTGTGGTTTTCCACCACGATAACCGTCAGGCCATTGTCGAGTTTGAATGTTTCCGCTTTGCCGATTTGAATTTTTGGGGCAGCACCGGGCGCGGGCGCCTGTTTGCGAACATCGCCGGTGGGTATTGGAATAACCGG
The DNA here is from genome assembly GCA_903933805.1 of uncultured Bacteroidota bacterium. Classification (GTDB taxonomy): domain Bacteria; phylum Bacteroidota; class Bacteroidia; order Chitinophagales; family Saprospiraceae; genus M3007. The sequence continues at coordinate 44,919 of CAIZLM010000027.1, forward strand.
CGCCTTACCACTGGAAACTGGTACAGAAGTTTTGTTCGAACCACTCGCTTTACTGCCCGTTTTTGGGGTACAGGCAAAAAGCAGTGCCACAGAAAGCATGCTAAAAAAAAGAATATTTTTCATGAAATAGGATGGTCAGAAGTTTAAAACGGACGGTTTAGGGTGTTTTAGGTTGTGGCAACCAATAAATAACCACCCGGTTGTTTTTGATAAAGTACTTGTTGGCTGCTGCCATGATATCTTCGCGGGAAACCTTCCGGTAGCGCTGCAATTCGGTGTTGATAAGTGACGCATCACCGTAGTACATTTCGTAATTGGCCAAGCTTTCGGCGATACCGGCCACCTTGTCATTGGCGGAAACAAAATCATTTTCGATCTGATTCTGTAGCTTTTGGTATTCTTCAGCAGATATTAAATTGCGCTGAACATCACCGATGACGGCGTCCATTGATTGCTCCAAGTCACTGATCTCTACACCCAAATTGGCGATTCCAAAACAGATGTTGGCGCCGGGATCCTCCAGTTCCAAGGGAAAAGAACCAGCAAAGGCAGCTTTCTGCTGTTCATCCACAATAATTTTTTGCATCCGGCTGCTTTCTCCTTGACTGAGCAGCATACCGAGCATTTTCACGGCATAGAAATCTTTGGTGCCTTGGGCTGGTATATGATAGGCATAAATCAGGGCCGGGAGTTGCACATTGTCGTACACGGTATCTCGCACTTCACGGGTACTCAGCGGCTCTTGGGGAAATTTGCGCTGAATATCACCCTTTCCACGGGGAATATCCTTAAAATACAGGTCAATCAACGTCTTGGTCTGCGCCACATCGATATCGCCGGCAATGGAAATGATGGCGTTGTCGGGGCGATAAAAATCTCTGTAGAAATTCTTGAAATCAATTTCCTCTGCGGCATCGAGGTCGTCCATAGAACCAATGACCGATGATTTGTAAGGGTGTACCTTGTACAGTCGTTTGAGTGTTTCTTCCAGCAACCGTCCATAGGGTTGGTTGTCGGTGCGCTGGCGCCTTTCCTCCTTCACCACTTGGCGCTGGGTTTCGACGCCGACCTGTTCCACTTTCGCATGCAACATTCGCTCGCTTTCAAGCCATAGGCCTAGGCCCAATTGGTTGCTGGGCAGCACTTCGTAGTAATACGTGCGGTCATACCAGGTGTTGGCATTGTTGAATCCGCCGGCGTTGTTGACATAATCGTCAAATTCGCCGCGTTTGATGTTTTCCGATCCCTCAAAAAGCAGGTGTTCAAAAAAATGGGCAAAACCTGAACGCTTGGGTTTTTCATTCTTCGAACCTACATGGTACATGACGGAAACGGCCACAATGGGGGTCGAATGGTCTTCGTGCAGCAATACTTTGAGGCCGTTCGGCAGATCGTATTCTGTAAACTGAATATTTTGGGCAGTTGATACAACTGAAAAAAACAGCATCAACATCGCCGGAATGGGCAATTTTTTCATATCTTGTTTTTGAGTAACGGGTTAGGTGGCACGCTGTCTGGCCCAAAAAGGCCCATTTTCCGCCATACTTCGCATATTTTTTTGACCGTAGCGCTGCTACGGCCTACAAAAATCCGCTTCGTTTAACAAAAAATGGCCACTTTTTTGTCTCAGACGCGACCAAGCTAACCAGTTACGTTTTTGATTGATAAAAGCGGGGCAAAATTGCGGAAAAGCCAGTTGTGATCACGCAGTTTTTGATAAAAATTTTGGTTTTTTCGGCTAAAAGAACCAAAACGTCCCAAACCAACAAAACAGTATAACGCAATCAATAAAAAATCAACCCTTGGCATATTCAAAATCTGTACTAATTCTTGTAAAAAAAGTTGCAAAAGGCTTTAAACTACCTTGGAACATTGCTGATATTCACTGTTCCGTTTACGTACAATAAATGTTTAAACGGAACAGTTCATGGCCATACTGTTTATTTCCTGAAAACTCTCACTACTTTTGCACGGTATTAACCTTTAAATAATTTCCATTTTGCCACTCATTAAATCAATTTCAGGCTTTCGCGGAACCATTGGCGGAAGCCCAGGCGACAACCTGACCCCACAAGACATCGTGGAATGCACTGCCGCCTTCGGTCAATGGATATTGGATACCACCCAGAACCCCAACATCGTCATCGGACGGGATGGCCGTATCTCCGGTGAAATTGTGAGCGCACTGGTGGTCAACACCCTTCGCAGCATGGGGATTCACATTGTGGACCTCGGGCTGAGCACAACGCCAACCGTGGAAATTGCCGTACCCTTGGAAAAAGCCGGCGGGGGCATTATCCTCACCGCCAGCCACAACCCCAAAGAATGGAACGCGCTGAAACTGCTCAACGACAAAGGTGAATTCATCAGCGCCGCAGATGGCGCCGCTGTGCTGGATATCGTCGCTAAAAAAAGCGTGGTGTACGCACCGGTTGACAAACTTGGAAGCTACCGTACCGATCATTCTTACCTGGATAAACACATCCGTCAAATACTTGAACTACCCCTGGTTGACGTTCAGGCCATTCGCACCAAAGGCTTCAAGATAGTTCTTGATGCCATCAACTCGACTGGCGCAACGGCCGTGCCCCTGCTCCTCGATATGTTGGGGTGCCAATGCACCGTCATCAACGGCGAGGTCAATGGGCTTTTTGCCCACAACCCCGAACCCCTGAAAGAACACCTCAGCCAACTCTCCATGGAGGTCCGACTCCAAAGGGCCGACCTCGGTATTGCGGTGGATCCCGACGTGGACCGCTTGGTCTTTATGTGTGAAGACGGAGAGCTTTTCGGAGAAGAATACACCCTGGTGGCAGTTGCCGATTATGTGTTGTCCAAACGTCCCGGAAATTCGGTTTCAAACCTCAGCAGTACCCGGGCCCTGCGCGATATCACGATAAAACACGGCGGGGAATACTTTGCTGCTGCTGTGGGGGAAGTGAACGTGGTCAACAAAATGAAAGCAGTCAACGCTGTCATTGGTGGCGAAGGCAACGGCGGCATCATTGTACCGGAATTGCACTACGGTCGCGATGCCCTGGCCGGTATAGCCTTGTTCCTGAGCCTGCTGGCACATTCAGAAAAACGTATTTCTACCCTGCGCAAAACGTATCCTGAGTACCACATGGCCAAATCCAAATTGGATAAATCCCCTGATATCGACCTGGATAAAATTTTTCTGGCCCTGCAGGAAAAATACCACCGCGAACAAATCAATACCGAAGATGGCCTGAAAATTGACTTCGAAGACGGTTGGGTGCACCTCCGGCCTTCCAATACCGAACCCATTATCCGGGTTTATTCAGAAAGCCACTCCGCCGTCATAGCCGGCAACCTAGCCAAAAAGATTATTTCTGATATTGGTGCTGTAAAATAGCCAATAAAATCCACCCCCAGCCAGCTTCCATCAATTATTCAAAGGGTACGAACAACCATGCAACGAGTTTATTTCGACAATGCCGCCACCACCCCCATCTCTGAAGAGGTTATCAATGCCATGTTGCCAGTGTTACGCAACCAATACGGCAATCCCTCCAGTATTCATGCAGAAGGCCGAAGTGTGCGGGCGGCGCTGGAATCTGCCCGTAAAACAGTGGCACAATGCATCGGGGCCGGTACCGGAGAAATATTTTTTACCTCCGGGGGGACAGAAAGCAATAATATGGCCATCAAATGCGCCGTCCGCGATCTGGGTGTGCAGCGCATCATCAGCAGTCCCACCGAACACCATTGCGTCTCACACACCATCGAATCGGTAAAAAACACCCATGGCGTGGAAGTGGTTTTGCTGCCTGTTAACAACCTCGGGCAAATTCAGTACGAGGACCTCGAAACGGCGCTGGCAAACAACGATGGCAAAAAAACGCTCGTGTCCCTCATGCACGCCAACAATGAAATAGGCACCATGATTGACCTCGCACGGGTATCTTCCTTGTGTCATCAATACGGCGCTTTGTTCCACTCCGATACCGTACAAACAATAGGACACTTCCCCATCAATGTTCAGGAAACACCCGTGCATTTTCTTTCCGGGGCCGCACACAAATTCCATGGCCCAAAAGGGGTGGGCTTTATTTACATCAACCCGTCTTCACCCATCAAACCTTTTATCGACGGCGGGTCACAGGAACGCAATATGCGGGGCGGCACGGAAAATGTCTATGGCATCATAGCCCTAGCCAAAGCACTCGATCTGGCCAATCAAGCCATGAAAGAGCATGCCGAACACATTCTCGACCTGCGTAATTACCTTAAAAATTCCCTTCAGCAAGAATTGGCCGATATTCAATTCAACGGCGACTATGATGGCGACTCGCTGTACACAGTACTCAGTGTCTCTTTTCCTCCCAACCCCAAGAACGAAATGCTGTTGTTGAGCCTCGACATCGCCGGAATCAGTTGTTCCGGTGGCAGTGCCTGTAGCAGTGGATCTGAAAAAGGTAGCCACGTGCTTGACGCCATTGATGCACCCGCCAATAGAAAGAGTATTCGATTCTCCTTTTCACACTACAATACCCGCGAAGAAGTTGACTTTGTTGTCAACAAACTAAAGTCTATTGTATTCGTCAGAGATGCCGTGGCGGTGTAATCTCACCGCAACAATCACTACGCCATAAATTGGGAAACGCCGTCAGAAACCTATTCAAAATGATGTCTATGCAACGCCTAGTGCCCGTTTTTGCACTTTTTTTGTACTGCTTAACAGGCATGGCACAAAAACCTGTCGCCCCTGCCCCCGAAGGCCCCTCCGTCAACGCCAATTCTGACAAAGGGGTGGACAGCGTCATGGTGACCATCGTCTTAAAACACCAGCAGGACAAAAACCTGCCCGAAATACGCCGGGTTTTAGAAGCCCAGGGATTCTGGGATATTTTCCCGCCCCAAGATGCCCGGGTGGTCTCCTGGACATTGGCCATGGGACTGGGGCACATCATCACACTCCAAGTTCCTGCAGGTGCCGTACGGCGCATAAACCTCGCCCTCGAAAACGGAGCATGGGGTGCGTTTGACACGGAAATTTACCTTACCTACGACTACAAATCCGTTTGGCAGGACTATATTGAAAAACGAGAAGAAGCAAAGGAAGAGCGCAATTGACGCTCTTCCCAATTTAATTCATGCTCATTTCGATAATTTTACCACTTTCTCCGTCCAGCTACGACCTGATGCGTTGGTTATTTTAACGGCGTACACCCCTCCCAACAACGAAGACATTGGAATCGGCAGTGACCACGATCCCGCAACTACACCAATGGTTTGGCGCCACATCAATTGACCCGTTGTGTTGAACATTGTCAAGGTCAACTGTTCGTTGTTCAAAGAGTAGCCCTGAACCCAAGCGTTGCCGACAACAGGATTGGGCTGCACCCGAAAACGGGTAGCCATTTCTGATGTTTGAGTAGCCACCAAATTTGTTCCGGTTAGCGCAATATCATCCAAGTACAGGTTGTTCCCATAACCCGACTGGTTTAGAAATTTTACTGTAATATACTTTCCCGCAAAAGCACTGAGGTCCAATGCAATGGAGCGCCACTCTTCACAACTTTGAGGAGAAAAAACCTCGTATTCGTACAAGTTATTGGGTCCATTGCCACTCAACGTCGTACTCAAGGCCTCTCCACCGCTCCTGAAAATTGTCTTAAAACTACTGCCACAATCATCTGATACCAATACTTTCAGGGAATCTATAAAGAAACCGCCATCGTAATACGGTGCATACGCGACCCGAAAATTCAAAATAGGCTGTGCAATATGGGTTAGGTCAAGATTGACAGGCAATTGCATCTCATCAAGGCCATACCCTGAATATACAAAATTATTGACGAAGTACGCAGTATCGTTGTTCTGTTCACAGGTCGTAATGACTACAGGCTCCCAGGTAATACCGTTGTCGGGATTGATGATCGTAAAGTCCCCCAGTCCACCTGAAAAATTGTTTACAACAGGAAGGTCATTTTTTATCAAATCAAATACGCGAACCATTTTTTCAATGGTTTTTGAGGAGCTGCCCTGAGGATTTGACACCGTAAGCGATACATCGTATTCTCCAGGGTTGTTGTACACGACACGCGGATTTCGGAGGGTGGACGTAGCGGGTATTCCTCCGGGAAATTGCCAATTCCAAGAAGCTCCGGCGTGCTGCAACATTGAAAAATCATCAAACTGAAGCGTGTCGCCCGGACAAGAAGTCTCACGCCTGTTGACCATGGGTTGGGCAACAGGTTTGGACGGTTTGAAAAACGGCGCCTCCCACACGCCTTTACCGTACGCCCCCAAGCGGAGTTTGTTGTCCCGGTAAAAGGGCCTCAATATGCAGGTGGCAACACTTTTGGGAAGCCCTTCTTCGTAGGGAATCCAGTCGTTCATATTGTTTTCTCGGTACCAAATGGTACGGTATGTGCCCAGATAAACCCCGCCATCAGAGCCGCCTTGGTGTAAAATATACGAAATGTGCTCACCATTCAAGGCGGCGGTGGTAAGGTTTTCCCACAGCTGCCCCCCATCTGATGTGGTGTACACTTTTTGTCCATTGTTACCATCGGGGTATGCCACCCAAAGCAGGTTTTCATCTTCAGGGCTCAGCGTTAGCAGCATACGCCTGGCAAAACCGGGTGGCAGTGGCAGTGGATTCCAGTTTTGGCCGCCATCTGTTGTTTTCCACAGAATCCCGGGGTCCCAACTATACGAGGCTCTCTGAAATAAATACATCACGTCGGGGTTACTTCGACTGATTTCAAAACCCATTGTTCGCGCTCCAGCATCACTGCCGAAACCATGCAACAAGGTATAATTGGCGCCACCATCTTCGGTTTTCCAAAGTTCGTTGGCCGTGGTGACATAAAAAGTGTTCCAAGACCTTGGATCCCACTCCATCTCACCACTTTCAGCATCGTAGTAACTCTCGTTTGGGTATTTGCCGTTGGAAAAATGTTCCGCATAACCATTTTGTACTTCAGGCAACACGATTCCTCCAATATCCGAAAAATAGGTCTTTCTGCCTTCGCCGGGGTTTACATAACCGGTTGATGCTTCACCACCACCCAAACCCAAACATTCTCCGGGCAGCCAATCCTCATACCATCCGGTATCACCATTGTGGTATCGGCCACCCACAAACAAGTCATCGTTCCATCCGGTCGCAAATCCCCAGAAATCAGAGCTGGTAATGCCACGGTTGCGGGCATAATGTGTCTGAAAAAAATCTTCCGAGTATTCGATACCCCCGTCACTGGTCATCCAAACATCGTTGCCATTGATTTCAATTTCCTGACAGTCAGGATGCACATAATTAAAAGCATTCCCACAGTAGCCACCCATGCAATTAAAGGAAGCCCCACCGTCATTGGATGCCCACAAGTTTAAAAAACCGGCCAACAACTGATCAGGATTGGTATCAGATGCGTCGAAGCCAAGATTGTAAAAGCCCTGGTGAAAGCCACTGGTCTGCCCTATTGTGGACATATTCGGGTGAATTGTTTGAATCCATGGTCCGCCTGCAGGAGGGTTGGGGAGCGTCCAGGATTCCCCGCCGTCATCCGATCGCCAAATACCAATGAAGCCATTGTCGCCCGCTTTCGCTTCTCCTATGAGCACCGCATAAACCCGTTTGGGATCTGCTTTGGTCACGGCCAGTCGGGCGCCTTGATCATTTACCCCCGTAGAATCAGAAAAAAACCACCCTGTTTCCTTGACTTCCCAGGTAAAACCAGCATCAGAAGATTTGTAAAAACGACAAATATCAGCAACTGGATCATTCCGCACCAAAAATGCTGTTTGTGGATCGTCTGCTTTCCATTCAACATCATAACACGCATCAGACAGCAATCTTACCCAATTGTTGCCCCCATCGGTGCTCCGGTACAGCCCATGGAAGGTCGCCGCAACCACTATGCCTGGATTGGCCGGATTCATGATGATCTCATTGACCGACAAATTACTGACAGACAACACCACCTTCCAAGTAGTGCCACCGTCGGTACTTTTTTGGATATGGTCGCCCTCTCCCACCAATACCGTGTCCGGATTGAATGGGTGTACCTCCAACGCCGTCGGTGGCGCAATATCATAGTTGCGAGACACACAAGCCCATTGCAACCCACGATCCACACTCTTAAATATTTCCGATCCTTCCGTTCCGCAATACACCACATTGGGATTGGACAGCGACTGATCGATACAATATATATTGGCTTGTTCTGATTTTGCAGCTGGATTAGGCCCTGCATTGGAATTGAATGTCTCGAAAGGGCCAATATTGGTCCAGTTGGGCAGGATCTTTCCAAGACTGACGTCCGCCGATTTTAATGCCTGTTTGCGTTGAAAAAAAGACGCTGTTTCTTGGCTGTTTTGTGGTATAATCCAGCCGGAAGCATCCACAATAGGTTGAACAGCCCGGCGCCATTTCTTGTAATATTGCGTGTAGGTCGTTTTTTCGTCCGGATGACCTTTTCGCCACGTCCGATAGCCATCGTCCACAGACCAAACATTGGGGTGATCAGCATACATCTCATGGGCCCATGCAGGAAGGGTTTCACCCAACGAAAGCGATGGAATAAATAGTTTTTGGGCGCTAAGTTGCAGAACAAGGGCTACCGTGAGAACAGACAAATAATATTTCATGGTAAAAGATTGGGTCGTAAAAACCGTGGCGTTGTTGATGAATGGATAGAGAAGGTTGTATTAGACTGGTATAAACTGCATGTTGGCGGGGTCGGAGCATTCGACCGTAAACTAAAAGTCCTCAAAATACACCCGCGCATTGCGGCCATTGTTGCGCTGCACCGTGGTGGCATCTTGGTAATTGTCGTCTGTATATTCCCTGGAATTGCGCTTGTAAAGTTCGCGTTCCCATTTTGGATTTTTGATCTCTCCACGGGCGGTAGAATGGAGTATAATAAAATCATCTCCGGCCAATGACGGGTTGTAAAACAGAAATTTTACGTTGTTTTGACCAGTTTTAGGAAATTTATAGTAAATCCATATCTCATAAGGAGGCGCACCCGGCTCATCTTCCACGTGTACCACATCATCCGCTTGTCCGAACCGGAGGAACGTACGACCGCGATCGGTCTCAAAGCCATAGCGGAAACCACTTTTAAATTTATTGTTGGCTGCGTTTGCCACCGCGATATACTGGTAATAGGCCTCTTCAGGTTTGTTGGGGTTCTGTTCGGCAAAATATCGGAACAAGAAATAACGCATCTGTTTGGGGTCCGCCGTTTTTATCAATTCCTTCAGTTCATCGGACTGGTCGCCGAGCATCATCGGTGAAATGGCCTTCAGGCTGTACACCAAAGCCTTTTCGTCGAGCCCCTGAACGAATTGATGCTGTAATTCAGCGTCCGTCAGCCCTATTTGATGAATGCCTAGGTAAGGGTTGCTGCGCTGAAATGTACAAACTCGGGCGCCCAGCAATTCATTGCTCATGGTGCGCAGCTCTACCGTGAGCGCGTAGTTGCCACTTTCGAGCTTACTGATGTCCATTTGGACGAGCACAGCATCCATCGCACTGCGATTTTTTTCCTGAATACCGGCAGATATCAGAACGCGCTGCCCATTCCCAGCATCTTTTTCAATCACATACCGCACCTGGTACTTCGCATCAGCTATAGATTTGTCCGCTTGGTAAACCTCTGCATAAAAAGCCAACAAGGTAGCACTGCGATCATAGAAGTTGAACGGTAATGGCTCTAGGTAAAAGCCATTTTTTGAAAACGGGCTGTCTGAATTATCGGGCTTAAATCCACGCAACAATTGCACTTCAGACAGGGCAATTTTACCATCCAATACCGCCGACAGCGGACTGCTGAATTGATCCGTGTTGGTGGCATCCTGAACATCCTGCACAGATACTTCAAGGGTGTAATTCCCTGGTGGAATGGCCATGCGTTTCACATCCAACAAGGCTTCTGGAACCGGGACCAAGGGGCTCTGAAGCGTATATTTTTCAAAATTGACCACCTTCTCTCCATCCTTAACCAGGATCAGTACGTCCACACTTGCTTGCATCAACACGCTGTCAATATGTCGGTACATCACCGATCCGGCGGCAATTTCAAGGTTTACTTCGACGTAAGGCTTGCCGTCTTGGGTTCTGTACACCGCAAAAGAAACCCCGGCGTCCAAGGCCATGACAACTGTTGGCGACAAGGCAACACAAAATACGATCAACAAACGCAGCAATAAAGGTTGGATCATGATAAACGGTTGTAAGGATGGCTATAAAATCCGATTCAAGTTACAAAAGTGAGGTTTCTAGGGGAAAAATTGTCAACTATTATTGCTACCCTGCGTCGTTTTAGAGCCAACTAGATGGACTTGGTGCGGGTGGGGTTAAAATGCAGGCGTCGAGCCAGCATGAAGCCGACTCGACGCCTGTAATTTAACCAATTGTGGCCAGCGCGACGCCCAGTGAATAACGTCATACTGCAGGGCCATTCACTGGACGCGGCACCAGCAATTTACCCCTTGTGGAATTTAATGGTTCGGCCATTCACAGGCTGCAACGGACGGTGGTTTTCGTGTTCCAGGTTTTCAAAATCACCAATTTGCGTGGCAGAAGCCTCAATGGGGTTTTCCATCACAAACCATGATACCGTCTCAGAACAAGGCGGGGTTGTCAATGAACCGGAATAGGTGAAATAACTTTTGTTGCCGGGCATGATATCTGCCACGTTAAAGGTGTCATTGGCATTGTAGGTAGAATCTTTGGTCGCAGGCAGGTGATCCACAACGCCCTTTAAGAAACTATTTTCAGCGCCTTCTCTCACAAAAACACCGATTACAGCGAGCTTGCCAGTCGCTTCGTTTTTGTGCACAAAGTGCATTTCCATGGGGAAAGAAGCACCACCCAATGCATGTTCGCTGTGGGTATGGGTATGGAACTGCAACAAGGTATATGTTTCACCGCCAACCACAATACTGCTACCGGCATCGTAATTGAACTGCACCGTATGGCCCTTGTTCACGATGTGCGTAGCTGTGCTGTTGTACGTTTGGGGGATATCTGCCAAGGATGGGTCATATACCGCGCCCTCGATGTTGACCGGAGATTGTACCGTTCCGCCGCAGGGGGTATAATCCACACAAAGTTCACTCCAATGCTTATAATTCTAGGGTAACTGGTTAGCGCGGTAGTGGGTATTAAGGGCCTGTTGAAGACACGCACTTACTTCAGCCGGCGCACGAACAACTTGTCTTTCAACAACTTGGCGCCCACAAGCTTTTTAGTGTAGGTTTCTGCTGATTGCCGGGCGGCACTTTCAGTCGAGAACACCGGTCCAAGCCA
>CAIZLM010000028.1 GCA_903933805.1 uncultured Bacteroidota bacterium
CGATCAGCAACCAAACCCTCACGAACGGTAGCGCTGCGGACGGCTACGGCTACGTCACGTTCGACCTGAGTTGGGAGAACTCCTGGCGGGTGAGCAGCGCCCCCTCCAACTGGGACGCTGCGTGGGTATTCGTCAAGTACCGCGTTGGCAGCGGCGAGTGGCTGCCCGCGAATTTGCACAACGACGGCCACATAGCCGGCATGGGCACGGATGCCGAGATCACGGTAGGGCTGGTGGACGACAACACGGCGTTTAACGCGAGCACCAACCCCGGCATCGGCGCCTTTGTGTACCGGAGCAGTACGGGCACGGGTACGGGTACTTTCACGAGTACGGGGCTGAAGCTGCGCTGGGACTACGGCGCCGATGGCATTGCCGGGGGCACGAATGTAGAGGTAAAAGTATTCGCGATTGAGATGGTGCGGGTACTGGAGGGCACCTTCAACGTCGGCGGCGGCGGCGGCACCGACGCCTTTATCTCCACGACGATCAGCACGGGGGATGCGACGACGGCGCCCACGGGTACTGGCTCCTTGGGAGGCGCGACCGGAGGCTACCCCACGGGGCAAACCGCCCCTGCCAATGCTTCGTGGCCGAACGGCTACGGGGCCTTTTACTGCATGAAATACGAAGTTACGCAGCAGCAGTACGTTGATTTTTTGAACACGCTGACACAAACGCAGGCGGATGCTCGGAAGTACACGCTTGATCCGCTTGATCCCCTCGCCAGACGTTACGCGATCACGGGCAGTACGGTGGGCAGCTATGCGACCACCAATCCGTATGTGGCTTGTAACTACTTGAGTTGGGCAGACGATGCGGCGTACGCGGATTGGTCGGGCCTTCGTCCGATGACGGAGTTGGAGTTTGAAAAGGCCTGTCGGGGCCCACAGACTGCGGTGGTTAATGAATACGCCTGGGGTACGGCGACTGTTGTATTCAGTGCCTACACGCTGAGCGCTGCCGGGGCTTCGAATGAAGGTATTGCGACGAACTACAGCACCACGGAGGGCAACGCGGTGCACGACTTTACAGCAGGCACCATCCTTGGTCCTGTTCGTGTGGGGATATTTGCGGCGCATGGGATGATCAGTGGTCGTGTGAGTGCTGGCGCATCCTACTGGGGCATCATGGAACTCAGCGGCAACCTGTGGGAGCGTCCGGTTACGATTGCAAACGCGGCGGGTCGTTTGTTCACGGGTACTCATGGGGATGGTTTACTGACTACCAGCGGCGCTGCCGACGCTGCCACATGGCCCGGTGCGGATGCCGATGGCGCCGGCTGGAGCGGTGGCTCTTGGTTCGGCACTACCAGCGACCTGCGGGTCTCAGACCGCACCTTCGCTCTCTTTTCGTACTCCGACAGGAACTTCGCCATCGGCTTCCGGGCTGTTCGTCGTTAGCCGGTAGCCGCGGGGGCTAGGGTTTTGGTTTTTTGGGGTTTGGGGCTTGCCCCGAAAAAAATATTTTTTGGTATCGAAACTTGTTAGGTAATCATATTTTGACTCAGGCGTCATTACCCAACCAACTATCAAACATCCCGGTCGGCGCGCGCTGACCGGGATTTTTTTTGGAAAAAAAGGATCCCAAGCAGCAAGCGATCGTTGCTTGCGCTTGGCTTTTTAGATGACGTAAAAGCTCGGCTAGATCCTTCGCCCTTTTTATGCCCGGCTGGGATTGTGGCTGTTGCTTGGCGTAGCAACGGGCATAAAAAGGGCTCAGGATGACACGCTTTTTTTGGTTTTTTGGTATTGCGGTTCTTCAGGCTGGTTTTTCCTGAAAGAAAACGATCAAATTGTTACAAAGTAGATAATTTGTTACACCCCTTTTTTTAATTAATAAAGGCCTTCAAAATAGTTTTACGGATTAAAAATTTGGTGATTGATGCAATCTGACTGGAATTATCACAATGCATTAACAATTTCAAATGATGCCACAATTATTAAGAAAAGTTCGAAAAATCACTCGCAAATTCTAGGTAGGCGATGGAGATCATGCTGGTTTTTCTTTAAGTAAGTCAGGACTAATTGTTTTTTGATTTTTTGTAACCGGTTGGGTGGCGCGCTGTTTGGCACAAAAAGTCACCTTTTGTTTCAGATATTTTTCATTTCAGGAAGCGCGATTGCGTGTTCCATAAAGCAACCTATTATATGCACAAACAATCAATGTTCACTCTTTTCTTGGCGATTTTATGTCTGCCAGTATTTGCAAATAACATCACGGTGGGCAACTCGACGCTGACGAACGGAAGCGCTGCGGATGGCTACGGCTACGTCACGTTTGACCTGAGTTGGGATAACTCCTGGCGGTTGAGCAGCGGCATCTCCAACTGGGACGCTGCGTGGGTATTCGTCAAGTACCGCGTTGGCAGCGGCGAGTGGCTTCCCGCGAATTTGCACAACACGGGTCACACCGCCGGCACGGGCACGGCTGCGGACATCACGGTAGGTCTGGTGGACGACAACGCGACGTTTAACGCGAGTACCAACCCCGGCATCGGCGCCTTTGTGGACCGGAGCA
>CAIZLM010000029.1 GCA_903933805.1 uncultured Bacteroidota bacterium
ATACCGCGAAGTCCAGCGCGGCACCGCTCCCGGTCGCGGGGTACTCCGGGATGGCATGCGCCTGATCGTCGATTATTACTACGACGATGTATTTGCCATTTCATTTTCGGCGGATGGTCGGCCGCAATGGAAGACAGCTTTACACAAAAAGCAGTACTCTCAAGACGATGATGGCATTTTTTCCTCCTATTTTCTCGTAAAAAACGCCGATGCTGTCCGTTTTTTGTTCAACGATGAAATAAAATACGAAAATACCTGCAGTGAATACGTGGTTTCACCAACGGGTCAATTTGACAGAAATGGCATTTTAAACACCGTCAACCAGGGCTTGCGCTTGCGGTTTCAGGATGCCATTCAATTGAGCGCCCGGGAATGCCTTATTCCATCGGAGTTTAGAAATAAACTGCGCTTGGTGTTGCTTCGTTTTTAGTGTGGGGACGCAGCGCATGAGGGTGAATTATTCGCTGCTATAATTCGCCCATTGTTCGGTCACGCAACCTCCAAAGCGGCAAAAAGTAACTGGTTAGGTGGCACGCTGTCTGGCCCAAAAAGGCCCATTTTCCGTCCTACTTCGCAGATTTTTTTGACCGTAGCGCTGCTACGGCCTACAAAAATCCGCTTCGTCTGGCAAAAAATGGTCACTTTTTTGTCTCAGACGCGACCACGCTAACCAGTTACGGCAAAAAAACACCTCGTTTTTACCGATGGCCAGCCCCCCAACATATTCTACTGATTCTCCGTACGTTCCAAGCGAATTTTTGCTTGTTTGGCTTCTTCGTACCGTGGAGACATACCGTAAGCCTGTCTATAATCTGCCAGGGCAGCCGGGAGGTTTCCCTGTGCTTCGGCGGTTTGCCCACGCCAGTAATACGCTTTTACAAAGAGCGGGTCTGTTTTTGTGGCAATGTCAAAACTTGTGTATGCCTGTGGTAGAGAATCCATGTCCAGGTACATCACCCCCATGTCAAAATAGGCATTGGCGTAATCGGGGTTACGTACGATGATGTCTCGGTAAATTTTAAAGGCTTTATCGAATGCACCAATACGTTTGAAATAGGCGCCTTTGTATTCTCGAGCCTGTAGGTCGGTAGAATCTACGCGCAGAGCGTTGTCAAAACATTGCACGGCGGTTGGGTTGTTTCGCAGGCTGAAAATGCGCCCCAAAAATATCCAGGCGTCACGGTTTTCAGCGTCCAGGATGACTGATTTTTGGAGGGAAGACAAGGCATTGGTGGTATCGCCTTGGTCGAGGGCTACCCGGCCGGCCATGTAAAACGCTTCCGCATTTTGAGGATCGCGTTGGAGAATTTGATCGAGGGTAGCCAGTGCGTCACCGTGTTTTTTAACGATCAACTGGAATTCGCTGAGTTTCAACAGCGTTGGAATTCGGTTGGGGAAACGGCGGTTGGCAAGTTTGAGCACTTCGATGGCTCGTCGAGAGTCGTTGGGGCGAGCGTAATCCAGCAGTACATCTGCCAGCAGGTGGTAGTACATGGGCTGCAGCGAGTCGAGTTTGAGCGCTTCGTTTAGGTCAGTAAGTGCTTCATCATAGGCTTCGAGTTCGTAGTAGGCTTCGGCCCTGCTGTACAGGAGAGAGTCATTTCCCGGGTATTGGGCGATCAAGTCGTTGAGGGTGGCCAGTTCCGGGTGTTGTTGCAACAATTGGTTGTCAGCGGCAGCCGGTTTTCCGTCTTTTTTTACAAAAAACAGCCAGCCAGCCAGTCCAACGAAGATCAACGTTACCAATACTAGAAGAAATTTACGATTCATGGTTTTCATAAGGCGTTATTAAAGTTGATGATGTGGCCCCAAAGAAGCGGGCGCTGTAAAAAGCAACTGGTTGGGTGGCGCGTTGTCAGGCCCCAAAACGCCCATTTTTCGTCCTACTGGGCATATTTTTTAACCATAGCGCTGCTACAGCCTGCAAAAATCAGCTTTGTCTGACAAAAAATGGCCATTTTTTTGTGTCAGACGTAGCCACCCAACCAGTTGCGGCAAAATTACCCACTTTTACCGAAGCGGTGTTTGTTTTGGCATGGAGATCTGTTGTCACCCGGTGGCAGTTGTGGTCTTTTTCCAGCATGTTGACCTCCCGCAGATTATTGATGAACAACCTTCGAAGGGAAGACAGTGTTGTATCGTATCTTTGTAGCTTGTCAACGATGGAACTATTTACGCGAGAATTTGGAGGGGGATCCCCGGTGATTATACTTCATGGTTTGTTCGGTTTTTCGGACAACTGGCAAACCATTGCCAAGGGTTTATCAGACCAGCACTTGGTGGTAACCCCAGATTTGCGCAATCACGGGCGATCACCGCACCTGTCAACCCATTCATATCCTGAAATGGCCGAAGACTTGCGGGCGTACATGGAAGCGCACTGGATGTTTTCTGCTGCGGTGATTGGTCACAGTATGGGTGGGAAAGTAGCCATGCAACTGGCACTCACGAATCCGGATATGGTGGAGCGCTTGGTTGTGATTGATATTGATCCAGGTGAAGCCGAAGACAACCATTCACCTTTTTTTCGCGCCTTACTGGGCATTGATTTGTCAACAATAGCAACCCGCGCCGAAGTGGAGGCGTACCTTTCCGAGCACATTGCTGATGTGGGAACGCTTCAATTTTTGTTGAAAAACATTACCAGAACGGCGGCGGGGGCATTTGCCTGGAAAATGAATTTACCGGTGTTGTGGAAACATTATAAAGATATTTTAGCCCCTGTTTCTGGCGAACCGTTTGACAAGCCAACGCTTTTTATTCGCGGAAGCCTTTCAAATTATATCAAACCGGAAGAA
>CAIZLM010000030.1 GCA_903933805.1 uncultured Bacteroidota bacterium
AGTACGTTGGTGAAAGGCACTGTTGTGGAAGGCGTACTGCGCTGTGACAACGATCTGCGCGTGGACGGAATACTTAAGGGGAAATTGAGTTGCCGTGCAAAAGTAATTATCGGCCCAACCGGCGTGGTGGAAGGTGAGATTCGCTGCCTGAACGCCGTGATTGAGGGGAGATTCGACGGCACCCTAAGTGTCATTGAATTGCTGCACGTGCGCGAGACAGCCAATGTGGAGGGCCATGTCATGACGGGAAAATTGGTGGTACAGTCCGGCGCACGGTTCAATGTGTCCTGCAAAATGGATGCTACCGCCGGTAATACTACGGTCAAACATTTTGAAGGAAAACCCTCGAACGATGTCACAACTACAACCGAAAAAAGTCCCGCCCCCGTCTCCGGAAAATCCGCCGCCCCCGTTGCAGAGCCAGCCGCTGCCAAGCCCGAAAAAGACGCCGGACCAAAGCCGGAAGTCCACCCTTAGGGTTACCGCGAAGTACGGTGGTATGGCGTTTCAGCTGTTTGGCGCTTGCCTCGCAGGCGCCATTGTCGGCAGGTGGCTAGATGCCAGATTACATTTAGAACGCCCCTTGTTTGCCGTTTTTCTGACTATTTTTTTTCTCTTTGCTGCCTTGTATTCTATTTACCGACAATTGCTAAAAGACTGATTGCGGCAGTGCCATCGCATGCTGCGTTGTATTGGGTTTATGAAAATATCTGCTTTTTTTACCGGATTATTTTTGGTGACGGTCGTCGCTGGTTTAATGCTCTCGGGCCTGTACATATTGATTCCCCAACTCCAACAATACGCTTTGTTTGGTGTGTTCACCGTAATCTTATTTGTGGTCGTGTGTGTGAGTTTGTTTCTGGCAGGCCTTAGGGCACAAAAGTCGCTCCATAAAAATGCGTTTACCGAGTTGATTTCCTTGTCAGTATTCGGGAAAATGGGACTGGTGGTGGTCTATCTTTTTGTTTTTCAGCAAATGGCAAAGCCCCAAAACGATTGGTATGTGGTTGTTTTTCTCCTTTGTTACAGCTTGTACACAGCCTTTGAAGTTTGGTTTATGACCCGCTTAGCGCGACATTAATGTGCTGTTTTTTGTAAATAATGACGTAACTGGTTGGGTGACACGCTGCTTAGCCCCAAAAAGTCCACTTTTTGGGCCAGACGCAACCACGTTGACCAGCTACTTGCTTTTTTTTGATAATCATTCAATTGTTAAACATTTATGAACCTGACCTTCAAACTTATTGTACTGCTCGCGGCGGGAACAACCCTTACCTCTTGCGTCACAAAAAAGCGTTTCACCGAGTTGAAAACGCAATTGGACAACCAAAACTTGGAACTGGGAGCGGCACGAAAGGACTTGGCCTCCTGTGACGACCGCGTAAAGTCTATGCTCGGACAAATCGGAACTTGCGAAAAAGAAAAAGAACTGCTCCGCAACGACCTGAAAAATGTTCAAAGCAATCTGAAACTCCGGGAGGAGCAAATTCAAGACCTAAAAGTTCAACGCGACAATCAGGTGACGCAGGTCGGTAACCTGACCGTTTTGTCACAATCTGCCAGTGACAACATCAAAGAAACACTCAGTCAGTTGGAGAAAAAAGATAAATACATCCACCTGTTGCAGGCAGCAAAAACCAAGGCCGACTCCATCAACCTAGCGCTGGCGGTGAACCTCAAAGGTGTTCTGAAAGATGGTATTGAAGACGATGATGTGGACGTGAAAGTGGATAAAACGGTGGTGTTTATCAATCTATCCGATAAAATGTTGTTTCAAAGCGGCAGTGCTGATCTGACGCCCAAGGCCAGTGCAGTACTGGGAAACATAGCTAAAATCATCGAATCCAGGCCCGAGCTGGAGGTGATGGTGGAAGGTTACACGGACAATGTGCCGATCAAAAACGACTGTATGAGCGACAACTGGGATCTGAGCGTGAAAAGATCTACCTCCGTGGTGCGCTTATTGCAAAGCAACTTTAAAGTCAATCCCAATCGCCTCATTGCTGCTGGCCGTGGGGAATATAACACGTTGGCATCCAACGACACCGAGGCAGGCCGTGCCACCAACCGCCGGACCCGGATCATCATTTTGCCTAAGATTGACCAGTTCTACGATTTGTTGAACCCCAACAACGCACCAAAATAATTCTGGCTTCACTCGGCGCTGGTTAAAAAGGGCCTTCCTGATCGTGTTTTGTACTGCAAAAAACGACCAAGAAGGCCCTTTTTACTTTGCATACGACCCTTTTGTTTTTAGTAGCTGGTTCGGAATTTTTTTTGCGAAAAAATTCCGAATATTTTGGCACCGCCGACGTTCTAAATACGTAGAAAAATTGTCTTCCGTCTGGGGTTGGGCGCTCATACTAGCACACGAGTAACTGGTTAGCGTGGTCGCGTCTGAGACAAAAAAGTGAGCATTTTTTGCCAAACAGCGTGCCACCTAACCAGTTACTCTGGTAAATACGTTCGAGAAATCGCCATCCAAGCTTTCTGTTGTAAATTTGTTGACAACATCGGTGCAATACCCTACCCTACTTCCTTCGTTTGAGTCTCCTGTACTCTATTAGACCCTTGATTTTCACCCTTCGTCCATCGAATCGCTCCAACAATTTTTTGTATGTCCATTAGAATCTCCCAATTCCTGTGTTTTTTTTGCTTGTTATCTACTGCGCTTGTAGCCCAGACGCCCAAGCCGCCCGCGCCGGAGCAAAATGATCCAGCTGCAAAAAAGGTACTCGACCGAATTCGCACCAAATACGATGGTTATAAAACCTTCGAAGCAGCTTTTAACCTGTCGGTGGAGGTTCCCGGAGAAGCCAAAGAAATTCAAAAGGGGGTTGTGGGACAGCAAGGCGACAAGTTTCGCCTGGAAATGAGCGAACAAGTGATCGTCAATGACACCAAAACAACCTGGATTTACCTCAAAAAGAACAATGAAGTCCAGGTGAATAATGCCGAACCCAGTAGTTCTGAGGCTAGTTTTTTTACGCCAAAAGAATTGTTGCACAGGTACCAAAAGGGCGATTTTATATACGCCATCACAGACAAAACAACGGAGGGAAGCAAAATACTGACAGAAATAGAGTTTAAACCCAAAGACAAAAAATCTGATTATTCAAAAATCAGGGTGAGTATCGACGAGAAAAATGGCAGTATGGAGTATATAAAGGCATTTGGCAAAGATGGCAGTCGCTATACCTTTTCCATTACGCGGTTTTCTCCGAACAAGGCACTTCCAGCCGACTATTTTATGTTTGACACAAAAAAATACCCGGGGATTAGGGTGGAAGATCTAAGGATGTAACGGAGTCGTTTTGCCTACACCTTCTCCAAGGTAAAGCCAAAAGTTGAGCCTTGGCCTTGGGTGCTGCGTACATTGACGGTTTGTTTGTGCGCTTCTATGATATGCTTCACAATAGAGAGGCCCAAACCTGTGCCCCCGGCATCACGGGACCGGCTTTTATCCACACGATAAAAACGGTCAAAAACATGCTTGAGGTGCTCTTCGCTGATTCCAATGCCACTGTCACTGACCTCCACCAGTACATAACTTTCCAAGTCGTAAAAACTTATTTTTGTGACCCCGCCTTCAATACCATACTTAATGGAATTGTGTACCAAATTTATTAGCACCTGTCGGATGCCCTCTTTATCGGCTCGGACGTGAAAATGTTGGGCTGCACCTTCTTTAAAGCTCAAGCGGATGTTGCGTTCTCTGGCCCGCATTTCTAGGTCGGCATATACCTCATCTGCCAGTCCGTGTATGTCAAACTCTTGAAGTTCCAACACCATGTGGCCTGATTCCAATTTATTAATGGTCTCCAGATCTTCCACGATGGTTTGCAGCCGGTCGATATTTCTAGCGGCACGTTTCAGGTATTGGACATTCACCTCTGGGTCGTTTAAGGCACCGTCTAACAAGGTATGAACAAACCCCTGAATATTAAAAATGGGCGTTTTTAATTCGTGGGAAACGTCACCGATAAATCTGCGACGGTAAGCGGCCAAGCGTTCCATTTCTTCCATTTCACGGCTGTTCTGCTCTGCCCATTCGTCCACCTCTTTTTCTAAGTCAAACAAAATATTTTTTGACATGTCAAGGTTGTCTGCGCGGAACTCAGGCGGAAATTTTCTCCGGTGAATTATTTTGTAAATCAACTTTATACGCCGAAAAATATAATATCGAATGAGGTAGTAATTGACAATAAAAGCGACCAGAGAAGCCACCACAAAAAGCAGCGCCATTTCAGACCAAAGGATACGGAGTAAACCAACTACCTTGAGCGACAAGGTCAGCAAAGCAATAGCTGCTGACGACAAAATTGCGATGTAGAGGGAAAGTTGGCGTGGTGTTTGGTTTTTAAACATACCGTTGTTAAAAGTCAAATTTGTATCCAATACCCTTCACGGTCTTGATGTATTCTTCCCCCAAACGTTCGCGTAATTTTCGGATATGAACATCAATGGTTCGATTTCCAACGATCACGTCTGCGCCCCATATTTTATCAAATATTTCTTCTCTGGTAAAAACCCTGCCTGGCTTAGTGGCCAACAACCACAGGATTTCAAACTCTTTTCTGGGCAACTCAACGGCCAATTTGCCTTTCATCACCAATACTTTTTGCTTATCAATGACCAGATCGTGGAGACGAATTTCTTCTAAGTCTGATTCATTGGTTCGATTAACCCTGCGCAGAAGCGCCTGAATTCTGCTGATGAGTACTCGAGGCTTGATTGGCTTGGTGATATAATCATCACCGCCAACATCCAAAGCAGCTATTTGAGAAAAATCCTCATCCCGGGCTGTGAGAAAAGCGACGGGTGTGTCCCTGAAATCTTTGTGACTGCGCAACAGCCTGCAGGTCTCTACCCCATCCATTTCCGGCATCATAATATCCAGAATAATCAAATCTGGCAGCTCACGTTCCGCAACAGTGATGGCCTGTTTTCCATCTGGTGCTGTGACAACGACAAAACCTTCTTTCCTCAAATTATACTGCAAAAACTCGAGAATATCTGGTTCGTCATCAACAATCAAAATCTTTTTTGATGGCGTGTTTTCTTTCATGTGAATAGCCTTATTTTTGCAAAGATACCCGTTTAAAAAAGTAAAGTCGCCCAGCACACTGATTAATAATATGTAAAGTTTAAGCGGTAAAATCCGGGCAACACCCTACCAACCACATACCAGCCGTCTGATATCCTCGAACCAAGTGATTCCCATGACCGCTTTTATTCGGTTGTAATCTTGGCAGGCGGCCTCTCGGCGGTTTAAGTTGAGCAATGTCGTGCCTCGGTAATACAGCAATTCACAGTTATCGGGTTGCAGTGTCAAAGCTTCTGTCCATTTTTGAATGGCCTCTTCCGGTTTTTCCGCTGCCAGTAGGCTGGAGCCTTCATCTGCCAGTATCATTGTTTGATCAAAGATTGAATTGGCATTTTTACACCCCGAAGCATCTGATTTGAACACAACGCGCAACGGAGAAGTTGCCGTGACCCGTTGCCCCTGAAAAGTTGCTGACTCCCACTTTCCGGCCATTCGATTCGCCAATTGCATGGCCTCCCACTGAAAATCCAATCCAATATTGTTAAAATCTAATATGTTTTCAACCCGCGTCTCACCGTTTGGCAGTACCAGCAGGGCCATTTCGATCACGCCAGTGCTGCAGCTATCAGCCCACACTTTCGGATACTTTAAACGATTGAACACATATTGTATGAGTGAATCTCCCCCCCCCTTAAACATCGGTTCGGTATCAAGACTGGTATATACGGTGTCGCCACTCGCAGCAACATAATACGGCAAAGCTTCCTGTAGCTTAAAACGAAGAGGAATGGATTGTCTGACACGAATGGGTTGACCGCCACGCATAGCAGGCGACCAACGAAGACCAACTTCATCCAATGCCTTCAGCACACGAATGGCTTCCTGCCCACAGCCACCGCCAATGTCTTTGAGTAGTACAATATTCGAAACACGCCCATTGGTAGGTTCTACCACAAATGAAAGGACCACGGTGCCTTGAATATTCTGGTCCCTTGCTTCCAACGGATAGCGCATATTGGACGACATCATTGCCAACAACTGTATTTCACTGCAACGAAGCACACTGTCCTTCGACCATCCGGGATGAGCTGTTGCCAAGCAACTTTTAAACAACGGAAAAGGACGTTCTTCCGCTACATCATAAATGGTGGTGTCTGCAATTCCCGCAACTTGGGCTATGGAAACAATACTGAAAGCAAGAAAAAAGAGGGTAAATATTGGTGATTTCATGTAAATTAACTTGAAGCGGAAAGAAATTGAAAAATTAGGCACGATTTTTACTGTATTTCCTGAAATAAAAACACCCCATCGTGGAAGGACAGGGCGTTTGGATTATTCTTTAACAATTGTCG
Organism: uncultured Bacteroidota bacterium; assembly: GCA_903933805.1. Lineage (GTDB taxonomy): Bacteria > Bacteroidota > Bacteroidia > Chitinophagales > Saprospiraceae > M3007. Next base: position 6,400 of record CAIZLM010000030.1, read on the forward strand.
GCCCCCTCAAAGGACCCAAAAAGGATCAGCGAGCGTTGGAAATACTCACTGTTCCGTTTTTAATTTTAATTGTAACCGGTTTACTCATGGTGGAAATGTTTATGTAGCGGTGAACTGAATGTAGAAACCGACGACAAATGTGCTGATTAATATTTACAATCCAAACATTTGCCGCTCGTTTTTAAAAAAGTTTCAAGGAAGCCATCCCAAATTCCATCACTTGACACAGGTCAGGTATAATCCTATGCACCTATCTCACTTGGGTCAGCTAGAAACAGCTGACCCTTTTTTTATGAAATTTTCTAGTAAAAGAAGCCCTAAAAGGAAGTGAACTCCATTCCTTTTAGACAATTGTTTACCTTTGTTTTTTAGTAACTGCTTAGGTCGTAGCGTTTGGGTAGTTGCATTTATTTGTAACCAGTTAGGTGGTCACTGTTTGACCTTAAAAAGCCCATTTACCGCCATACTTCGCAGATTTTATTAACCGTAGCAATATTACGACCTGTAAAAATCCGCTTCGTTTAGCAAAAAATGGCCGCTTTTTTGTCTCAAACGCGACAGCACAACCTGTTACAGTTGTTTTATATTCCATTGATATATGAAAAATCTTCTCATTATAGGAGCGGGACGGTCCGCCACGGCCCTTATCACGTACATCCTAGATCAGGCGCAAAAAAATAATTTTTTGGTAACCGTTGCTGACGCTGACATTGAATCGGCGCGCAAAAAAATCAATGACCATTCTTATGGGCGCGCAATCTGGTTGGATGCGTCAAAGCCAATAGACCGACGTGATGTCATTGCCCGACACGATGTAGTGGTTTCGCTGCTGCCTCCACAAATGCACCTTGAGGTCGCACAAGACTGTATTACCCTTGGCAAACACATGGTGACAGCCAGTTATGTGAGCAAACAAGTATTTCGATTGGGGGATGAGGCGCGTCAAAGAGCCTTGGTTTTTATGAACGAACTTGGACTTGATCCCGGCATAGACCACATGAGTGCCATGCAGCGAATTCATAAAATAAAGAAAAATGGGGGCAAAATCACTGCATTTTACTCTTACACCGGCGGTTTGGTTGCGCCTGAAAGTGACAACAATCCCTGGCACTATAAATTTAGTTGGAATCCGAGAAATGTGGTGCTTGCTGGTCAGGGTACCGCACAGTTTCTAGAAGAAGGCAAGTTGAAGTATATCCCATATCGACGCCTGTTTCGTCAATATCGGTTGGTAGAAATTCCACAAATGGGTCAGTGGGAAGTTTATGCCAACCGCGATTCTATGTTGTACCGCGAAGCTTATGGATTGCAAAATATTCGCACGCTGTTCAGGGGTACAATTCGGCACAGTGGTTTTTGTGACGCGTGGAATGCGCTGGTACGGATTGGCCTCACCGATGCAACTTTCCCCATAGTGGACAGCGATCAACTGAGTTACCACGACTTGATGGAAGCCTTTTTGGGTATCAGCCAGCACGCAGGATCAGTAAAAGACCGCGTGGCGAAAATGCTGGAAATAGAACCGGACAATGATATCATGATGAAACTAGAGTGGTTGGGCCTTTTCAGCAAACGTCGAATAAAAATCAACAATGCCACACCCGCGCTGATACTCGAAAATTTGTTGCTGGAAAAATGGGCGCTTCAACCCAATGACAGGGATATGGTCATTATGCAGCACGTATTTGAATACGAACAGCAAAAAAAGAAGCGAAAAATGACCTCTACCTTGGTGATGAAAGGCGACAACAGCAATGAAACAGCCATGTCGCGGTTGGTCGGCCTCCCCCTTGGTATTTTTGTAAAACTGTTGATGCAAGGCAAAATTTCCACCACCGGGGTCAATATTCCGACCATGCCCGAAGTTTATGAACCGGTCATGGCTGAATTGGAAGAATATGGGGTAAAGTTTATGGAAGAAGAAAGCTAGACCGCTATGCTCCTACTTCAAACGGGTAGTGTCCTCTTCTGGATGCTACCCGTTTTTTTATGCTTAAAATTCGCAGCGAATCAGGTGGTCTCGGGTATTTCGACAAATTGACCAATATCAAATCGCTACTTGACCAATATCGCAACACTTAATTTTTTAGAAACGCAACTTTGTACGCTCAATCCTGATAAATACCAAAATAAGATGGCAGTATACGTTCGTTTCAGCATGGTAGCATGGCTCTTGTTCCTGTTGATCGCAGGCGCTTTCGCTCAGACAACAATCCAGCAAAAGCCCATCGGTTTCAAAGGGTTTTCATTCGATATGAGTGGTGATGGGAAATGGGAATTTGATGAGGGTTTCGGTGGGAAATGGGTCGATGAAGTGCGCTTCACCGGAGCAGCAGACCTGACTGAAAAATGGAGGGTAGTAGCCGTTGATGAAATGCGGTTTGATGACAACAGAACATCCAACAACCTGACAAGAGTATTCATCCAGTATCACAACATCTTTAGATTCAACAAAGAAAAGGTCTTGGCGCCGCAGTCTGTCTCCATCAACCTGAAAGCTGGTTTGCTTGAATGGTATCCTGCCCTGAACGATCCAAGGTTGGTCGCCGAAAACATTGATAAATACTTCAACCCACAATCTTTTTACGGAAGTAGCATTCAGGTGCGAGTACCCATTGACAAAAAAGAAATATTGACCGCATACTTGGGAGCGCATACTGGTGATGTGTTGGATGCGAGCGTTAAGCCTGCCTTGCAAGATGCCTACTTGATGATCAAGGTACCCGTTGTTAAGAATACGCAAATAAATGCTCAAGTAGGTAAATATCAAGGAAGTAAACATTTGGTCAATTTTTGTTATCTACAATACAAGCCGACTGTTGAATTGGTCACATTTGATTTAAGGGCTGGCAAACTGCCAGCGTTGGATCAAAGTCCCTACGGCGTCCACATTGGTGTAATCCGTCCCTTTAAATTTATTGAGATTGGCGGTTATTACCAGCGCCGACTAAATATGATCGGAACCAAACAAATATTCGGGGTTACGTGGAGATTCTTAAAACCAAAAAAATTGGTAGAAGTCATGAACACCTACAATTTTTTGTACGACAGCAACACCAATACCTTGCGATTTATCATTCCATTTATCCACCTAAACGTTAAAATATGAGCGGAATAGGCTACAAAACAGTGCTATTGATGGCAATTGTCTTTTCATTGGGATTCTGTAGTGGGTGCTCATCTGCTGAGTTTGTTTTCTTGGGAGTGATTAAGAAAAACTACTTCCGAAAACCCGATGTCGAAACAGCAATTGGCCTCCGAGAACAGCCGCGCACAATCAAAAGAATGGGCTATTACAATGTTAACAGCATTGATAGTTCGGGCATTTCGGGTACAGTGCTTACCCAAGAGGGTGTTCCCATACCCTTTGCGCAGGTTTCATTTAAAAAATCTGATGCCGATCAATTTACGCCTTGGACAACTTTTGAAGCAGATGACAAGGCGAATTTTTTGATCGAGAACCTGGAAAATGGCAGCTACATGCTCGCGTGCATATACCCACAATACAATGTCAAGGTGATAACGGGTGTGCACGTAAGTAAAGTCGAAAAAAAGGTCGGATTTCTAGTCGTTTTAGATCCAACATTCAAATAGATAAATATGAGACGTATGCTACGCCACTCGTGCTTTTCCAATTATATTATTGTACTGCTGTTGTTGTTTGGTCTCCGGGCAGAAGCCTACAATGCGTTTCTGGGTACCCCGGTAGATAGTTCAAAGCAGTTTATTCCCATTGAGTTGGTTGTTGACCGGGTAGCAAAAGCCGGCAGCGAGATAGAGGTTTCGTTGTTGCAAGACACCACCAAATGCTTAAAATATAAAAAAGAACACCGTACACTGGTTGTTAGTAGTACCCGCGGACAATTGAGTGATACGGGCTGGGAAGATTTGGGCGAAGTTGATATTGCATGCCAAGTCATCCCCCCTGATGGACAACAATGCACCTCGGAAACCATACCCGGGGCATCGCTTGGTGATGACGATGAAACCATTACGACCTGTAACTACGACCGGTACACCTGCTTAAAAAAGTGTGAGAAATGTAAGGCGAGTGACCAAACACAAACTTTTTCCGTAGAACTACCAAATTGGACGCCGTTAAAAAATGCCGCTGCACAAGCAGCGAAGACCATGCCCATGATCAGCGAGTTTTCAATCGATGTCAAGGGAATGGTCACAAGGGAAACGGGAGAGAAGTGCTGTTTGGCAGACGTTACCCAACCTTCAGTGGCCTATCAAAAATACTCTGGTACGGTCAGTGGTTCAATTACTGTAAAGCTGAACATCCCCGGGTGGCACTGGGAGTTTGTCAAGGTTTGGCAAGGGCTGTTTAGAATACGGGCCATTGTCAAACTTGGGCCAACAGTCACGGTTTCTCCGCAGGCAACCGTTTCGGTTGCCGGAACCCTCTCTGACAACTGTTCTCCTGCGTGTGAATGTTGCATAACGACCAGTTACTCGGCAACTGTGGGCCTGGAAGTGGCATTTGGTGGTGAAATTGAGGCTTCAATTACCTTGTATTTTTGGCCTCATACAAGATTTCACGCGCAGGCGTATGCCAAAGCCAGCCTCAGTTCGACCATAGGATCATCGGGTACATACAACGGGAAAGGATGTCCCATTGAGGGGTTTTCAGGAAAAGTTAGTTGCGGAGAATTGGTAGGGACTGCGCAGTTTGGACTGGTTTTCAGGGGTTACAACATCAGTTATTCTTGGGCCTATACCCTTTTACCCGGTGGTTCGGTGTCATTTTAAGGCCCCGTATTCGCCTACACGATGAATTTCTAATGTATTCTAAATAGGTAGGCTGACTGGCTCAAAAAGACCCTTTTCCCATCCTACTTCGTCCATTCTTTTGACCGTAACGCGGCTTCGTTCTACAAAAACCCGCTTCATCTGGCAAAAAAATGATCGCTTTTTTGTCTCACACTCGGCCACCTAACTAAGTTACCTAAATATTACACCAAAACAGCAACAATGAAAAAAATAGCTGGTTTTACGCATGCCGCTCTAGTACTTTTTTTTGTTCTGTCGTCGAATGGTCTGACAGGTCAGAGCATCAACCCCAAATTATCTGACAGGGCTTATTCCTTGATTCAAGACGAGCAGACTGGTATGGCCGTTTCTGTTTCAACGGGGTTGTATGAATCAGGCATCGGGAAAAACTTGGAAAAACTACCCGATATAGGGGGCTTTCAACGGCCTGAGTTTTTGGTGTTGGAATTTTTTAATATGATCAAAAATGCCGACATCAATGGTATGATGGCTTTATATGATCCTGAAAGTAGGGAAATGATTCGCGAGCGACTCGATATTGCCCAAGCAAGCAAGGAATATCAGTCATTCAACGATTTTGAATTGTTCAGTAAAAATGTTTTCGGAAACATTTGCCGGGTGCGTTTTAATTTCATCAATACCTCCACCGGAGACTTTTTTCCTTGGGTACTTATGATGAAACAAATTGGTAACAGGTACTTTTTAACCGAAACCATTTTATTAGACCATCTCTTTATTTCAACATCTTCGGCACATCCTTACAACCTAAGCAAGAGTCCATATCTGAATTGCCAGCTCAGCGGTATGGCTGGGTTTTACTTTATTCCAGAAGGGGATAGCCTGCGTTTTGTCTCCGAACAGCCTGTTATCCCAAACGCCATTGGAATTTGGCTCAATTTGGTGACTTATGACCCCATCGCAATAGAAGAGCACCCCACAGATGAAGTGCTACTGTTAAATCAGATGAGAACAACCCTCGTTACCAAAGACTCAGCCGGGTTTGTTGACTTATGGGCGCCTGAAGAAAAAGAAGCCCTTACCTCGGATGTATTTCAGTCCGACTTAGCAGTTAACCGAGTTTTTTACAATAAAACATCATCTTTAATGCCATTGGGGTTGTTGAAGGTTGGAGAAGAGATTGTCGTGTTTTTTAGATCGAAAGTGGGTGATGCATACCTACCCTTACAACTCATGGCCATGAAAAAGATTGGCAATGACTACAAATTGAGGTCAAGTCTTGACACTGAAATAATGGAACGTTTTTACGCGTGGCAAATACTCAACAATACGTATGTCACAAATGCCATTGAACAATACTTTACCCGTTAGGCAATGCTAACTTTCTCAAAAATGAAAAATACGTTTCCACTCTTGTTCTGTATGTGTCTTCCGTTGCTGTCCTTTACCCAAACAGTATATGGAACAACGGGGCTCGTCAAAACACCGACAGCGTACACCCTAAAAAGTGGAGAAGTCGCCATAGGTTATGTGCAGTTTGCCGATTTATTTAAAAAAAAATACGGCGACGAGTCGTTCAGACAGTGGACGGCTCACGCAAATATCGGTTTTATGTCGACATTTGAAGCAGGTATAAGGGTAGTTGGTGTACCCAAAGTACCTGTTTTTGATTCAAATTTGCCCTATGAATACTACATTGACCGGATCGTAAATGTGAAGTTTGCTTTCCTTCACGAAAGAAAAATACTGCCACAGTTTGCCATTGGGATACAGGATGCCATTGGTACACGGATATTCAACGCTACCTACCTTGTGGCTTCCAAAAAAATAGCGTTTTCGAAGGTTGTCGCGTGTAAATTATCATTGGGGTATGGCACAAAGTTGATTGAGTACATTTTTGACACACCCGACAATTACCGATTGTTGGGATTTTTTGGGGGCGTTGAAGTGGACATGATGCACCGGGTGGCACTCATGATCGAATATGATTCAAAGAAAATCAATGCAGGAGTCAGGCTAAATCCCAGAGATTGGCTGAATTTATATGGATATTATACGTCCATGAAAGATTGGGGCGGTGGTGTATCGCTTAAGTTCAATATTTAATCCACCATCAAACCGGTCAACATCTGCTGCAGTACTTGATTCAAATTGTGAATGGCCAAAGGTATGTTCCAAGCCTCCCTATTTCTCGGTTCAACATAATTAGAAATAGATCGGATTTCCACAAATGGCAATCCTGCTAGGAGGCAGGCATAAAAAAAAGCGCCACCCTCCATACTTTCCACTTGAGCCTCGGGGTATTTTTCCCTCGTTTTGGCAATGGACATTGCTGCGCCCTGCGCTTTGTTGAGGGTGATGGCCTTGGCGGCTGGTAAGAAGTTGGCAACGGCGGCACCTTGGTTGATTAATTTTCCAGCCCTGAATGGGAAGATATTGGCATCACAGAAACCAAGCTCAAACAAATCAATTAGTCTGCCTTGGCTGTCTTCAACACCAAGATCAGCGAGAACTTCCTCTGTAATGTGCACAACGTTTCCCAAGAGAATATTCCGATCCAAAGCGCCTGCAATGCCTACATTGATGGCAAAATCAGGCTTTTGTTGGGAAAAAACAGCGCCAAGTTTCCAACCTGTAGCCAGTATTCCGATCCCGGTGACACAAATTTGTATCACCAAATCCCCTTTTACAAAAGTACTTAAATCATCTTTTTCGAAATCTTTTTCCAACCAGGCAATGGTTGGTGCGATTTCAAAAGGTGTGGCCGAAGTCAATAAAACCTTCATACTTCAATATTTGCCTGTGAAGGTAGCATTACCTTAGCGCTTGAAATTGCACTGACATGAAAAAAGAATGGTTTGAAGAGTGGTTTGACTCCCCTTATTATCACCTGCTTTACAATAGTCGGAATGATGAGGAAGCAAAGAGCAGCCTTGACAACCTCTTGGTTGCCATGGACTTACCTGCCGGCGCACGCCTATTGGATCTTGCTTGTGGCAAAGGTCGTCATTCCAAGTACTTGGCTGAAAATGGTTTTTGCGTTACCGGTCTTGATATTTCTGAGAAAAGCATTGCGTTTGCCCGTGGTTTTGAAGGGGAGAACTTGGAATTTTTCCAACACGACATGCGCAAACCATTTGCATTCAACTACTTTGATGGAATACTGAATATGTTTACCAGTTTCGGGTATTTCAAAAGCGACCGCGAACACCTACAGGCATTAGAAAACATGTGTAAAGGATTGCGCAATGGAGGCGTATTTCTGTTGGATTATTTTAACAGTCACTGGGTAAGCGGACAACTCCTAAAATATGAAACAAAAACAATAGACAATGTCACGTTTCACCTTTCAAAGCACATTGAAAACAGGTATGTCTATAAAACTGTTTCATTTGAGTACAGTGGGAAAAATTTGTCATTTACAGAATCCGTGCGGCTCTTTGAACTGGCTGATTTCGACAGACTCCTGGCTGCCTGCAACCTAAAGATCGTCAAAACTTACGGCGACTACGACTTAAGTGTGTTTGATCATAATCACTCTAGGCGACTCATCATTGTGGCGAAAAAAATAATTTCCGCATGAGTATGATACAAGCACTTTTGGAAGGAG
>CAIZLM010000031.1 GCA_903933805.1 uncultured Bacteroidota bacterium
CGATGCCGCCACTGCCGATCACCACCGTGTCAGCAGCAGTACCACCCGCAATGGCCAGACCAGCAAATCCCGTAAAGACTGACAAGTCAACCGTTACCGTGGACGTACCATCGGTTGTAATCCCCGAGGGAATAGCGCCGTCCAACACAATTTCACTTTTTGTGTTCGTTGCCGTGATGATCAGGTTGTTTCCGCTCAACGCCGTGTGTAAGTCAGAAATACGAACGCCTGTGGCTGCGAGTGTCAGGGTAAGCACGTTATTCACATCCGTATAACCATTGATGTAACCGACACCATCCGTTGTGTCAACGTAAGACCCGGCGATATCGCCGCGGCCAATGCCACCGTCGTATTGCGCTTGCAGGGGCAGAAATCCCATAAGGAGGATCATAACCAGGATGACGGAGGGCATCCAACAGTTGCAACGCTGCTCCCTTTGTGTCAATAATAGCATCCCACGCACAAGAAAAAAGCTATTTGTTGTTTTGTAATCCATATGTTATTAATTTTTTTATTCCAATGAAAATGAAAGCAACTGGTTGGTGGAGCGTCTCTGAGAAAAAAAGTGATCATTTTTTGTCTCAGACAAAACCACCCTAACCAGTTATTAAATAAAATATTTTTTCGGGGCAAACCCCAAACGCCCAAAAACTAAAACCCTAGCCCCCACGGGTATCTGCTAACGACGGACGGCCCGGAAGCCGTTGTTGCTGTACCTGTTGTAGAACGTGAAACCAGCAGCAAAGCGGTCCGAGACCTGCAGGTTGTTGGGGCCTTCGGACCAAGAGCCACCGCGAAAGCCGGCGCCGACGGCATCCGTGCCAGGCTAAGTCGCGGCATCGGCATTGCCGTTGCTGGTCAGTACACCATCCCCATTCGTACCCGTGAACGCACGACCCTGCGAGTAGTTAAACGTAACAGGACGCTCCCACAAGTTTCCGCTGAGTTCCATGATGCCCCAGTAAGATGCGCCTGAACTCACGCGACCAGTGTTCGACCCATTCGCAGCAAATATCCCAACACGAACAGGACCAGAGTTACCGGATACTCTCGTAGCGGCGTACATCGCGTTGCCCACCGTGGTGCTGTAGTTCGTCGCAATACCTTCAATGGAAAGACCATCGCCGCTCAGCGTGTATGCACTGACTGCAACATCCGCCGTGCCCCAAGCCTTTTCACCGCTCACGGCAGTTTGTGGGCCCCGGCAAGCCTTTTCAAACTCCAGCTCCGTCATGGGCCGAAGACCAGACCAATCCGCGTACGCAGCATTGTCCGGCCAACTCAGCCAATTACAAGCCACATTCGGCGACATGGTCTCATAGCTGCCCACTGTACTGCCCGTGATCGCGTAACGATTACTCGAACCCGTGTACTGCCGAGCGTCCGCCTGCGTTTGTGTCAGCGTGTTCAAAAAATCCACGTACTGCTGCTGCGTAACTTCGTATTTCATGCAGTAAAAGGCGTTGTAGCCATTTGGCCAGGAAGCGTTGTCGGGGGCTGTTTGCCCCGTAGGATAGCCTCCGGCTTCGCCACCCAGCGTACCAGTACCCGAGGGCGCAGTCGTCGCATTGGCTGTGCTGATGGTTGTGGAAGTAAAGGCGCTGGTGCCGCCGCCGCCGCCAACGTTGAAGGCGCCCTCCAGCACCCGCACCATCTCAATGGTGAATACTTTCACCTCTACGATAGCACCACTGGCAATGCCATCGGCACGGTAGTCCCAGCGCAACTTCAGGCCCGTACTCGTGAAAGTGCCCGTGCCAGCACTGCTCCGACTCACAAAGACGCCGATGCCGGGATTGGTGCTCGCGTCAAACGGCGCATTGTCGTCCACCAGCCCTACTGTGATGTCCGCAGCCGTTCCCGTGCCGGCAAGGTGGCCATCATTGTGTAGGTGGGCAGGCAACCACTCCCCGCCACTGACGCGGTATTTGACGAATACCCAGGCAGCATCCCAGTTGGAGACGCCGCTGCTCAGCCGCCAGGAATTCTCCCAGCTCAGGTCGAAGGTGACGAAGCTGTAGCCCCCCTTGGCGCTTCCCTTGGTGAGGCTTTGGTTGCTCAACGTGATGTTGTTGGCGAGTGTGGGCCGGCAAAATGCCGCCAGAAAAAGTATGAAAAGAAATGGCTTCATCGCGATGTTGTACTGTTTGATTTTAAAATTTGAAAAGATGATGATACCCGGTTAAAGAAATTTACCGCCCATACTGCGGGAAAAAATCGGTCCGGCAAGCAACAAAAGCAAAAACTCAGGTAGCGGCGTTGGTGCTGCGAACAACCGTGGTGCAGCGCAAGTCATATCACCTTGCGGCGCTACAACAGTGCC
>CAIZLM010000032.1 GCA_903933805.1 uncultured Bacteroidota bacterium
CCCGTTACCTGAACTATCTGGCCCGGCGAACGCGACTCTTGATATACCACGCGAACCCTACAACTTGCTCGGCGACTACATGAAGGGTGGAGAGGGGCGTCTGGCGAATCTCAAATCAGAGTGTGCGTTTATCGCAGATGGACAGCGTCACATTGAGAAGACTGGATCATATGGACAGGTAACAAATAACTATAGACACAAGAACCCTGATAACGGTAGTACATGGAGACATGAGTTGGCGCTGTCCTTTTACAAGATCTAGAGCGTGCTACACTAGCAAAATTTGATAAAGATTTGTGAGTACATGTTAATAACATGAATTCACCAATCTATATTCTAGAAATCCATACATCACCCAATCCTCTAAGGCCGGGTATGCGGATTTATACGCAGGGTATCAATTTCACACAGGTTGATTTAACAATAATTCACAAGTGGTTTATTAACCGTGTTACATATGAAAATGGGAGACTAGTCTCATCTCAGTTCTCAGACGCGACCATGCAAACCAATTACACAAATATATAGCATTTAGGGTATAAATTACAAAGAAATATCAGCTTTTCTAGCGTAGAAAAGTCAATAAATACTACTTGGTAAAGTGATTGTGATGCTCCCTTCATGTGGCTAAAACGACACATCCTGAAGCATTACCCTCTACGGTTTGAGTCGAATCTCAATTTCTTTTGGGATAAAGGGACTCGCGTCGGCGCCACCGATAATTATCTCTCGGACAATGGTACTGCTGATGTGTGAAAACTCCGGCTGTGCAATCAAAAATACGGTTTCAATGCCCCCACCAACAATATGGTTGAGCTGAGAAATGGTTTTTTCGTAATCAAAATCGGAGGCGTTTCGGAGGCCACGGAGGAGGAAATCAGCGCCGATTCGCTGGCAATAATGGGCTGTAAGGTTGGAAAAAGCATCCACACCGACATTGGGGTACTGGGCAAAAACTTGGCGCAGCCACTCCATGCGTTGTTCGTGGGGAAATAGGTATTTTTTGGTGGTATTGATACCCACCGCAACGATAATTTTATCAAACAAAGGGAGCGCACGACGCACCAAATCAACGTGGCCAATGGTGATCGGGTCAAATGAACCGGGGAAAACGGCTATTTTCATGGAGCGATGATTTTGGTCAAAAGCAAGTGCTTTGCCCAATAATTGACATTTTAATTGTACCGGGCAAAGTCATCTTCAGAAAAATCAACCACCTGTTCCTGCTCCTTGTGGCGATTTCGCCACCACCAATAGCCAATACCCCCCACCAACAAATATGGCATGGAAAGCATGTACAAGATACCATTGTTCAATCCTTGAGGGTCTCCCCCACCCTGCCTTAGATTGGTCTCTGCCGCACCCTTGCACATGGCACACTGGGCCGACATATCAACGGAAAAGAACACCAAAAAAAACAGTAAAAAGCCGAAAAACAACACTTGATGCTTCATAAAGGAAAAGTTTAATCCGTAAAATACACCAATATTCAATAGTATGGCTTCAACATCAGATAACAAATGGGCCCGGTGACGGCTACATACAGCCACAACGGAAACACCCACCGCGCCATTTTTTTATGGCGTTGAAATTGATTGGTATAAGCCCTTGTAAACGTAAGCAGAATAAAAGGCAAAATAACCGCAGCCAATACCACATGCGTCAACAGCAAGAAAAAGTACACCGAACGCATGATGCCTTCCCCACCGTAATGTGTTTCCTCCGTGGTGAAGTGATACAACACATAAGACAACAAAAACAAACCCGAAAAGATCAACGCCGCGTAGATACATTTTCGGTGGTTTTCTATTTGCCCGTTTTTGATGAAATACAGCGCGAACAACAACATTACCGCTGCCAAGGCATTCAATGACGCGTGAAGGGGCGGTAAAAAACCAAAGTCAATATCCGTGGGGATTTTAACCCGCCGCATCAACCCCACCAGCAACAATACTGCTGCCGAGACGATATACGAAATCGTGTTGAGCTTTTTCTCCAGGGCAAGATTGGGTTGTTGATGGATCATAAAACCAGTTTATTGAGGGTTGGGTAATAAGATTGCGATGTGTTGCACCATTCGATCAATTTGCTTGTCGTCCAAGGCATTGTAGTAACGGCGAATTTGGCCGGAGGTGTCACAGACCGCAAAGTAATCCTTGGATGGTCGAATGTTCTCAGACAAACAGAAAGACTCATAACCATTTTCTATGATGGTCCGCCAAGAGCCCGTGGCGCCTGTCCAAGCCCAGGTAATAAAATCTGAACTGGGCATTTTTTGGTGATAAGAACGAAACTCCGACGTCCCATCTTTTGCCACCGACACAATCCTAAAATAAGGATTGGTGCTGAACTGGTTGAAAAGCTTTTCGCTGATGTCTAAGATTTTCTGGTTGTCTGGAGTCAAATCTGGCGCATCTCCAAAGATATGGATGGTACAGACCTTTCCCTTGATTTGATCTTCTTTCTGGCCATCCGGGTGGATGACCGGAACAGAACGAATCTTACCAAAATTGGCATTTTTACCGACAGCCTCTTTCCTCAGTTGGAAACCACTGTTCAACCAAAAATAGGAAATGGTGGGCAATATCACCAAAATGAGCGCCAAAATAGCGCCCCTGATGATGGTCTTTTTCTTAGATGGGGTAGTATCTTCGCTCATGACTATATTCAGAATAGTTACAGAAAAGGCGAGGTGTTAACGCCGCGCCTTTTCTGTGTGTGATATCAACCTTTTGTATTACTTGGCAAGATGTATCCTTGTGGCTTACCAGCAGGAGCTGGCTGTACCACCTCCTCATTTCTTTGTCTGATATTTTCGCGACTGGCTCCCCAACGGGTGCCTTCCTGAAAGAAGGCAATGATGGCCCAAATAAGCAACGTCATCGGCATCAGCACGCTCACGACCAACCCACGAACTTCATGGGCCATGTGCATAAAGTAAAAGATGATGAAATAGGCCTTGTAAAGACTTGCGCCAATCATCACCATCATGTATAAATACTGTCCAAAGCCACCGTCTTTTCCAAACGTAACGCTTGGAATGATGTGCCCCTTGGAAAACAATGCGAAAGCAACTTCAAGTATGGTAATAACGCCCAAAAGCTTCAACCCGTAAAACACGAGTTGCTTTTGTTCTTCGTATGTTTGATGTCCAGCCATTTGTAATAGACGTAAAAAGTGAATAAATGTGTTTTGTTGTTAGCGGGCTTACAACAAATAGAATACAAGGAATACGAATACCCAGACCAAATCTACAAAGTGCCAGTAGAGTCCAATTTTTTCCACCATCTCATAGCCATTTTTACGGGTGGCATAAAGTCCACCCATCGCATTGATCATGATGATGGCCAAAAACAATACGCCCGAAAATACGTGGAAACCGTGGAAGCCGGTGATGAAAAAGAACAACGCACCAAAAGCTTTGGGCCCCTGTCCTATTTCACGGGTTTGACCGGCATAAGGTCCGGATGAGTACTTGATATAACGCTGCTCCAATTGAATTTGTCCGTCGTGTTCGTGACCGTGCAAGATGTAGGATTGATCCTTTTTTACCGAAACAGGACCGCCATTCTCCACAACAGGTTTACCGTTGACATCCACCAATTCTCCGTCAGCAGTATAACGTCCGAATGGATTACGGGTCACCGAGACATTTTCATACTTGATCAGGGTTGTCCATTCGTATGCCTGACATCCTAAGAAGGTTGCACCACCCAAAACTGTCAAAAACATCCAAAAAACAACACCGCGCCTGTTTTCACGGTGCCCTTCCTGTACGGCACGAACCATCGTTACGGAACTTATGATGAGTACAAAAGTCATGAATGTCACAAATACCAAGGGCATGTGCGCTTTCACAAACGGAAATGATGCAAAAACAAAGTCCGCCTCAGGCCACGTGGGGCTACTGAAACGCAGGGCGCCATAGGCAATGAGAAAACCGGCGAAAGTGAAAGCATCGGATACCAAAAAGTACCACATCATCAACTTCCCGTAACTGGCCTTCATAGGCTCCTGACCACCTTCCCAAAGTTGGTTGTCTTCTTCCTGTTCGTGCGTATCGTGTGCGTGTGCAACAGATGATTCTGACATGTTATTCAAAAAATTAGTTGTATACTAAGATTACACTCATTTTGGTGAAAGCAAACAATTGATTGTCAAATAATTACCTGATTACAATTATTAAACCCACTTTACAATGACTATGTTTCCTTTTGTTAATGTACTGTTCAACTTCCGTTGAGCATAAAAAAGATGACCAAATATACCCAAAGAATATCCACAAAATGCCAGTACTGCACCACCAATTCAAAACGCTGCTTGCGCCGAAGAGTAGGCTTGAAAGGCAAAATGAATGCGTGGGTCAAAGCTACGGTTAAAGCAGCAGCACCACCCAATACGTGGGCTGCATGCAAACCGGATATGACGTAAATAAAAGAACTGGACGGGTTTACCGTAAAGGTCGCCCCAATATTGTTCAACGCTTGCCATCCCTGATACTGCAACACAACGAATGTCATGCCTAGAAAAAATGTCACCAACAGCAAGCCCTTGTATTGCCACTCCTTGCGCTGTAAGAAACCCTTGTACGCAAAATGAATGGTCACACTGCTCAACAATATTACAACGGAATTTACAAAAAAGATGTCCGGTAATTTGAACTCCAGCCAGTTGCCCGCAGCACGACGCACGACATAAGCACTCGTAAAACCAGCGAACATCATAATAATGCTGCCGATGCCCACCCAAAGCGCTAATTTGTGTGGGTGTATTTTATTTTGACCGTATTCTTCTGCCGCAGTAGCCATTTTCGGTATCAAAAATTTAAATTTTGTCCAACAACAATACTATCAATGATAATGGCAGATGTGCAAATGAAAAAAACATCTGCGTACGCGCTGCTTCCCTTGAACAGGTCTTGTACAATATCCAACACTTCCAAGCCCACCAAATGTTCAATGCAGACAACACCAAGAAAGCAACCAATCCCACATACCCGAGCCAGTAACCAATGCCGACATTCCCCACCATCAAAAGACAAAATACAAACGACAACAAACCGGTAGTCGAATCTTTTACCCCGTTTTTAGAGGGTAAAAGGTAAAAACCAGCCTTTTTATAATCATCATCCGCAAGCCAAGCTACCGCCCAAAAATGTGGAAACTGCCACAAAAACTGCAAGCCAAACAACAGCCAAGCCATCGGAGATATCGTCTGCTCATAAGCCACACACCCAATGATCAAGGGCAAAGCGCCCGGTATGGCGCCTACTGCCACAGAAAGTGGCGTGGAGCGCTTCAAGGGCGTATAGACAAACGCATAACTGATGAACGACAAGGTGCCCAAAAAACCAGCCAAAACATTGAATACGGTCAACATTGAAATACCCAACAAGGCCATCAAACCAGCCAACAAAACCGCCGTTGAAACACTCATACGACCGGTTACAACTGGTCGATTGGCCGTACGCGGCATCAATCGATCATAATCACGCTCCAACACTTGGTTCAAGGCGTTTGCTGCTCCCGTCACAAAAAAACCTCCGACGGTAAGCAACAACATAGCCGGCAAACTGACATTCCCCTCACATACAATGGCATAAGACATCACGGCAGAAAAAAGAACCAACAATGTCAACTTGAATTTGACAAGCAACCCAAAATCAGCAATACCCTGAATCAAGCCTGCAAAAATTGAAACCCGTTTAGCCTCGTCGCGCTGCATCTTTTGTCTTTTATGACGGTTTTATTGAAAGTTAGTAACTGGTTAGCGTGGTCGCGTATGAGACAATAAAGTGATCATTTTTTGCCAGACGAAGCAGATTTTTGCAGGCCATAGCCTCGCTACGGTCAAAAAAATCTGCTTCGTCTGGCGGAGAATGGGCC
>CAIZLM010000033.1 GCA_903933805.1 uncultured Bacteroidota bacterium
CAGTTGGTTGTCAGCCTCCGCGGTGTTGTTTTGCAGCAAAGCGGTACGGGCCAAAGCGACGTATGCCAGCGCCCCTTCGGATTTTACGTCAAAAGCGGCCTTGAATACTTCAGTGGCCTTGGCATTGTTGCCTTTGGCGAGGTACGCACTGCCCAAGGTAAGCAGAACGTCCTGGTCTGTAGGCGTAGTCTTACTAATGGCCGTATAGATACTGATCGCATTATCCCATTCTTCCAGTTGCATGGCAGTCATACCATCGGCACGGGTTTGAGCTGCCGCCATTTGAGCGTACACGATTCCAGCAAGGAAGAGGGCTTTCTTCAGAAGATTTGTCATTGTTCAAAAAAAGTTTTGTTTTTTAAGTAACGAGTTAGTTGGTCGCGTCTGAGACAAAAAAGTGGCTATTTTTTGCCAGTCGAAGCGGATTTTTGTGGGCCGTATCAGCGCTACGGTCAAAAAAAACCTGCGAAAAATGGCGCAAGAGGTACCTTTTTGGGCCAGACAGCGTGCCACCTAACCAGTTGCTTTTTGATGAAGCAGTATTCGCACAAAGTCGAACCCTGCTATTAAGACGCTAAAGTGGATGAAATAGCCTTTATGTATTGTTAATATGCGATTATTAATACAAAATTAACGAAAATCGACGAGACTACTGCCTGTTATTGTTTGAAAGGCGTTGGACAAACAAGCGAATAGACGTCATTCTTTACTTACTTTAACCAGTCTGGTCACTGCCATAGCAGGGAGCAAGCCATCTTTCAACATGATACGCTGGGCATCGCCGGCAAGAAAGGAAGCAAACCCCGCACCAAGTCCATTGCGCCGTGCCTGCGCATTGATAACGTACATCGCGCGCCGAAAGGGGTACTTATTTTGTGCCATATAAGCCTGATAAGGGCCGTACCCTTCGGCGCCGGCCACGGTTGCTATATCGGCAATGCGGATTTCCTTCATGAATTTTTGTACGCCTCCATCATCGGTGTCTGATATCCAGTTGGCAGCAATGATGCCAATGGCATTTTTGTGCCCGTTTACATATTTTATGACCTCTTCATTGGTTTTTAACGCCGAGGCAGCCGTTGTGAGGGGCATGCCATTGCCAATAATGGAGTCTTTTACATACCGCAAGGTGCCGGAGAGTGGGTTGTCAAACACCACCAGCACATCACCCAACGAGGATTTCGGGTTCAACTGGCTCCACTTGCTGATTTTACCCGTCAGCAAGTTGCGTACCTGATCCACGGTAAAAACGGTATCATGGTTGGACGCGTTCAAGACAAAGGCAAGCGCATCATACGCAATAAGTGTTTGCGGGGGCTTGAACCCGCGGGATTCGAAGTAGCCCATTTCCTCCACCGTAAGCTTGCGGCCCACCACAATTACCTGAACCGAATCGTTGAGCAGGGCGTTTATGGCCTCCCCTTCCGACGTGTACCGGGCATCAATTTTGGCCGTTCGGTATATGGAGTCAAACACATCTACACAAGAGGTAATCACAGGCTGGTAACCCTCCTCAACCATAATTTTAATGCTGCCGGTTGTCACCGTGTCCAATACTCTACCATCTTTACCTTTCTCTTGGCACGCAACCAACAGGACCACAAAAAGAGCGATAAACAGAAATTTAATATCCATGGGTTGAAAATTTATGTTGATGTATGGGGTTCAGACTTTGATGGTACTGCCGTAAAGGGGACTGATTTAACAGGCTAAAAATGGTCTGCCCAAACGCGCCAACCGCGGTAAGAACCGTACAGGAGCAGCATAGCAGCAAACACCTTGCGAAAATCTTCCGATACCCCAGGCAAAAATGTTTGATCCAACAGCAACATTCCACCCAATACCAGGTAGAAAACGGTCATCAGAAACCCAATAATCAACATTGGGTTTCTAAAGTTGATTTTTTTTCGAATTCTTTCATCGGACGACATAGCGAAACAGTTGAAGGTTGTTGTGTAAAGATGAAGATGCAAAATTGAGGAGATTTGACGGGAAAGCATACAGTGTGCAGAAAAGAAAAATGGGTTGCCCCTTTTGGAGACAACCCACTGAGGGATATACAGGGCAATTATACCCAAATACATACGTCAAACAGCCCATCTTTTGTCCCTAAAACCCATCATAGTAGGTTTTCAACAAAGGATCTGTTTCGTTGGCTTTGATCTCTTCTATCATTTTATCCAATAATTGAACCTGCGCTGTATTACCCTTTGCAACCAGGGCATTTCGGATGTCTGCGATGGATTTGGTGGCCGCAAAACGCCGCCATTCGCTTGCTTGGTGGTTGAGTGCAATAGATTTTAGTTTGTCCACACCCGCGTCGAGGATTGATTGATCTTGCAAACCAAGCAAGAATTGCTGGTAGCTGGCAAAAAATGGAAACGTCGGAAAGCCGTCTATTTTATCAATTTTTTGTTCAAAAAATGGCAGATTTTCCAAAACCGGATTTTCAGCGTACAACATCGAGAGTACTTCGGTAAAAGCATCGCTCTCGTCATTTACCAACAATTTGGAGGCCTTTATGGCAGCGGGAGGGTCTGTTTTATACAAACCCAACAACGCTTGTCCCGCCACGCTGTAAGGCTGATCCTCGGCAATGCCCCGCTCAAAAACAGGTATATACCTTGGGTCGCTTTTTTCAGCCAACAGGCCAATGCAATTGGCACGAACCTGGTTGTCGGGGTCTTCTGAAGCCATTTTTTCCACAAGTGCCAACGTGGCAGGGTCGTTGCTGTCAGACGCAGACAGGGCACTGAGGCGGATGTCCGATGACTTGTCTTGCAGGGCTTCCCGAACCACTTGTTTCGACAAGTCTTCGTCAACGGAACGAAGGTTTTCCAGTGCTTCCCAGCGGTCGCGGAAAAGCGGCGCGTGGTGGTACTGGAACGCCCATTCTGCCTGGGTATGGTCGTCCGTTTTTACACACAGGAGGGTTTTGGTCGCATCCACATTGATGAGTGCGGGCTTCGCCGGCAGATCAAAGGTGAATTGTTGGCTACGCTGGGTAACCCGGATGTTTTTGCGCACCACGGCGCCATTGTCATCGTAAATATCCACCGCAAGGGGCAGGTTAAAAACCCGCGGAATACCATCCCCTTCCTGCGTTTGGTCTATGTTGACGGTGGCTTGATTGGTCGTAGCATCCCAAGCGTAGGATATCATGAGGTTGGGGTGGCCCGATGCAAAAAACCACTGGTTGAAAAACCACTGCAAATCCTGCCCCGTGACGTCTTCAAATGCCAATCGGAGTTCGGCCGCCTCTACCTCGGAGTACTCGTTCCGCTTGAGGTATTGGTGAAGGGAGAGAAAAAAAGCTTCATCCCCCACGAGTTGGCGGAGCATGTGCAGGATACAACCGCCTTTGTTGTACGAGTGTGCATCAAACATGTCTTCACGGCTGTTGTACCCGAAGTGGATGAGTGGATGCCCGCCACCAGCAGCCGAAAGCACGTAGCCTTGCTGGTCCGTCATCAGGTGGTTGTCTGCTGCTTCACGCCCATGTTTTTGCTCCAGCCACAGGTATTCACTGTAGTTGGCAAAACCCTCGTTGAGGGTCAGATTAGACCAGCTTTCGGTGGTAACCAGGTCGCCAAACCACTGGTGAAACATTTCGTGCATGACGACCTTCTCATTGGTCAAGCCATCATCCATGAGCGCACGCTTGTTTTTTTGCATAAACTCGCCAAAAACGACGGCCGTGGTGTTCTCCATGGCGCCACTCACGTAATCTCGCACCACCACCTGCGAAAATTTTGGCCACGGATAGGGGTAGTCCAGTTTGTTGGAGATAAACTCCAGCATCTCTGTGGTATAGGGAAAAATATCGCGGGCAAAAGGCTCAAATGCAGGCTCTACGTAATAATCTACCTCAATACCCCGCCACTTGTCGTGTACCACCGCATAGTCCCCGATGGCCATCATGAACAGATAGGGGGCATGGGGCTTGTCCATTTTCCAGTAATCCGTTCGGGTGCCATCGGCGTTCTTTTTGGATGAAACGAGCAAACCGTTGGAGAGGGTTTTATAGACGTCGTCCACCGTGATATACATCTCTTGGGTACAGCGCTCATTGGGCTTATCCACGGTGGGCATCCAGTAGGAATTGCTTTCCGTTTCCCCTTGGGTCCATATTTGGCGGGGCTTCCCCTTGTCTGCCCCATCGGGATTGATAAAATACAGGCCTTTGTCGCTGGTTATGGCCGCAGAACCGCCAAAAGTAGCGCGTTCATCCGGTTTTGCGGTGTAAGCAACCACGATTTTGAACACTTCGGTGCGGGCGAATGTTCTACCGAGTTGAATCGTGAGTTTTTCCTTGTCGTAATTGTATTTCAACCCGGCAGGCTTACCTTCGAAGGCCACCGACTGAATATCGAAATTTTTGGCATCCAATGTTACCTGATCGGTGGGGTAAAACCACGGACGCATGGTGAGCGTAGCCTTACCAAAAGCGTATTTTTTGGCCCAGTCAAATGAAATTTCAATCTTGGTATGTATCAGGTCAACTTCAAACGTATGGGAAGGATTGTACGGAGCCAGTGAATCCAAATTAAACGGCGACGGCTCTTCCAAAGTATAATCAATAACAGGCTCATCCTCTTCCCCCACGAGCGGCTTGCCCAAGGTATCCCAAGCAGCCGGTTCCATTGGTTGGATTGGGTTGGAGGCGACTTTAGCAGCGTTTTTTGGCGTGCAAGCAAGGAAGATGGTAAGGATTACCGCGAAGGCTGTGGAGAAATAATTGCGCATATTGGGGCAAATTATGGTTGGGTGTCGGATAAGAAAAAATGATTAAAGCAGTATATTATCACAAATAATAAGCAAAGTTACCCTCGTTTTACGACTTTTGTGATTGTTTTCGGCAAAACAGCGGAAAATCGAACTCGGTAACACCTAAAGATCCCCGGAAAAGCCACAAAGCGCAGCGGTTGGAGCCCCACAGGCGTTGCCTGTAAACGCTCGGCTACAACGACGCATTGCAGCGTCACACCATTTCTTTGGGCCACCCCGCAAACACACGGGATAAAGCCCTACCATCAAGCAAACAGCTATGTCTGATCAAAATTTTGTAGATTATGTGAGAATCCTTTTCCGATCGGGAAAAGGCGGGGCAGGCAGTGTCCACTTTTATCGCGGACCTGCCACGCCAAAAGGCGGACCTGACGGCGGTGACGGCGGCCATGGCGGCAATATCATACTCCAAGCAGACCCACAAGAGTGGACATTGTTGTCCCTCAAATTCACCAAACACGTTTACGCGGAAAACGGACAAGGCGGCCGGGGCGGTATGAAATCAGGTTCCGACGGCGACAATATCGTCGTGAAAGTACCCCTTGGAACGGTGGCCCGCGACGCGGAAACAGGGGAGGTCCTGATGGAAATCACAGAAGCCAGCGAAGAAAAAGTCCTCTTGCCCGGTGGCCGCGGAGGTAAAGGCAACAACTTTTTCAAAGGCCCCTCCCACCAATCGCCCAAGTACGCGCAACCCGGTGAAGAAGGCATCGAAAAATGGGTGGTGCTTGAATTAAAAGTATTGGCCGATGTTGGTCTGGTTGGTTTCCCCAATGCCGGGAAAAGCACGCTCCTGAGCACCATCACCGCAGCCAACCCAAAAATTGGCGACTATCCCTTCACTACCTTGGTGCCACAACTCGGTATCGTGAAAGTACGGGAAACCCAAACTTTCATCATGGCCGACATTCCAGGCATCATTGAAGGGGCTCACGAAGGACGTGGACTCGGACACCGTTTCCTGAGACACATCGAGCGCAACAGTATCTTGCTTTTCATGGTACCCGCCGATACCGACCGGAAAATCAGCGATGAATACCAAATCCTTGTCAACGAACTGCAAGAATTCAACCCCGATCTCTTAGACAAACCCCGAATGCTGGCAATCAGTAAATGCGACCTGATAGACAAAGACTTGGAAGCGCTGCTGAAACCCACACTGCCCAAAGGGGTGCCCGTTATTTTTATCTCTGCCCTCACCAACTTGAATTTGCAGAAACTAAAAGACAACATCTGGAAGATGCTCAACGCCTGATTTCTTTGGGCGCCGCTGCTCCTCAACGGCAATAAAAAGCCCTCGTCCCCAACCAGGGCCGCAACCGATAAACAACGTTGTTGTTGGCGTAGCCAACCCACAACGCATTCACTGGACGCGGGCTTAGTATGGAACGAGGGCTATCTTTTTGGGCGCGACACCCATCAGCACTGGGTTTCCAAGGCAGTCTTCGCGCTGTGCTGCAGAATATTGGTGATAGTTGCTGTTGATGGGTTGAATTGAACTTTTGGAATCTGTGATTTTGCTGCACGCAACACATTGAACTCCGCGTGGAGAACACCGTCCCCCTCAATCAAATGTGCCATCTCAACGGCGTCACCCGCAGGCATTTCGTGGTATAAAAACTGAACCAAAGATTGATATGTATGCGCATCTTTCATAGGCTTGAGCCAATTGTGGGCTGATTGACGGTGAAATAAAAATCTATGCTAAAACTGTTGAGAAGGCTCGATTATTGCCCGTTGAATGAAAATACTTTGAATTTTAACGAATTTTTGGGCAAAAAAGACTACCAGCACATCCAAGCTGGTCATCGAAGAACAACCACCTTTACTATGATCGCATCAGGCTGGTCAAATGCTGCCTGACTCGTCGCATAAATAAGATAAACCCCAGATGTAACGCGCCGGCCCAGGTAATCACGACCATCCCAAACCGCCTGCCCACCCAGTGACGTACCTTCATACACCAAGTGGCCCGCAATATCTGTAATTTTTACATTGGCATCTCTGGCCAAGCCCTGAATGGCGATGGGACCATCATAGTCGGGCGGCACGGGATTGGGGTAAGCGTAAGCCGTGGTTTTATTGACCCGACCGCCCTCTGTGGCCTCTGCCCGAAGCGATAATACACCTTTTTCGGTGCCAATCCACACCTCCCCGCTTTTGCCGTCAATGGCAATGTCCGTGATCGCATTGTCAAACAATGGACTGTTGGTGTTGGTATAGCGCGCAACCTGCGTGAGGCCGTCAGACGATTGCACGAAAACACCGTTAGAGGTGCCAAACCACTTGCGGTTGGCGCCGTCTATTGCGATGGTTCGGACATCCTCCGTTTCCAAAAGATAGCCGTTAAAACCATCGACATTTACAATGCGCCGACGACCAAGACAGGGGTTATCCGTAGAAAATACGTTGCTGCCACATTCAAAGCTCACCACACCCTGCTGCGTGCCGACCCATACATCCCCATCAAGATCCACGGCAATACAATTGATGGTGTTGGTGGGCAACACGCTGTTGGCGGTGGTGATGATTTTGTAGCGGTCATCCGAAGGGTCTTCTATGTTGGCGCCACTGTCAAAAACCAGGAGCCCGGCATTAAACGCCAGCACAAACCACTTGTAACCGGCTTGATCTACCGTAACCTGGAGTAGATTGTTGGCTGG
>CAIZLM010000034.1 GCA_903933805.1 uncultured Bacteroidota bacterium
GCGTTGAAACGGGTCAAGTTAGATGGCAAACATCGGTAAAATAATTGAAAAAAACAGTGAAAGTTTTGCATGTAGTACAAACACATCGTCAATCTGCTGCATTCAATACCCGACTTTGACAGTAGAACTTTGCCCATGAACCATTCGAATCAACGCATACGAAGGTATTGGTCCTCTCCCCGAAGCCAATCTGTCCTGGAAGGAGCAAAAAAATCTATAAATACAGTATCCTGAAGTACTGCAACGGCATGGGGTATATTTGCTGGGATCACCACCACATCGCCCTCCTGGGCCACCACGGCTTTGTCGTCATAATTAAACTGAAGCATACCGGAAACGACCCAACAATATTCTTCGCTTTCATGGTAGTGGCGTACCACCCCCGTACCACCTTTCGCGACAAATCGAGCCAAGGTTCCCTTTTCACCATAGATGGTCTGGCGTTCCAAGTTATCGTGTAACTTTTCAACCTTAAGCGAATGCCAATTCATTTTCTGTACGCCAAATTTTTCTACACGATGCTGATGCCCCTCCGCCACATAGAGGCCTGACCCTACAATAAACGTCTCTTCTTGAAATTGCACTTTTCTGATATACGTTTGTTTCAGCGCAGGAATATTATCTCCCGGTTTGTACCAATAGCTCTCAATCCATGCACTGCCTTCTGTCAGGGCGATGGCTATTTCATCTCTTACCACCGATTTACCCTTTAGATCTTTTAGGTCAATGAGGTTCTTGCCTTCGAAACTTGGTTGGGCGGCATTGACCAACTCCACGCCTTCTAAACTTTGGACAAATACGTAAGTATCCATGAAAACAAAAGGGCCTGTTTTATCGCGTATTATAGGGAAAGCAGCCCTGCCTTGACTGGCAATCAAGGCAGCTGCACTGTTTACCACATCTTCGATAAAGGCTTTGTCCATTTGCATGTTGTATATCCCACACCCAACAATGTATTGTTTGCCGGAAGGATACGTCACCCGCATGACAATACTCGATTTCCAAGCTGGAAAAATATCGCCCGGTTCCGGGTACATATAATGCACCCACCCCTCGCCGAAGGGAGCGGAGCCAGCCTCCAGCATCATTTTGACAATATGCCTGCCCACAATATCGGTGAGTCCAATGTCCTGCCGCCCTTCGCTGTCAGGTTCAGCCGCATGGAAAGCCCGCACACCATCCATGGTAAAGACAAATATGTAGGTTTCATCATTGAACCACTTTGACCCCTTGTCTCGGAATTTTGGGTAGGCGCTCTCGCCCTGTTCCTCTAGCAATGTGGCTGCTTGGTGCACCAACTCAGTCAACGCTGAGGCAGTGATGGTCGCTTTGGAAGTAAACTCTGAGGGGGCATCAGCCAAGTAAACACCACAACCTACCGCAACTGTCCGGCCATCTATTTTGGCGGTATGTACGTACGTTGACTTCCGGGTAGAAGCACTTTCGCCTGGTTTGGGCCACATATAGTCCACCCAGCCAGCACCCCGTGTTTTTACCAACTGGATGATATCCCGGTATAAGAATTTGCCATTGGTATCCTGTAAATCCAGCAATTTTCGCCCCTCAATGTTGGGAAAGGCAGGGTTGACGAGCTCAACACCGTTCATATCAACCACAAAAATGTACGTATTTTTAAATATATAAGGACCTGAAGGGTCGTGAAATATTTGAAAAGCATCTTGGCCGTGTAGCGCCAACTCCCCCACGGCATGCATGACAGCATCCACCACAAAAGCCCGCTCCAATCGGTCGTTGTATAACCCACTTCCCACAATATATTGCTTGCCTGATGGCGCTCGTACGCCTTGTACATAACTGCTTTTCCATCGGGGAAGCAGTCCACGGGGCTCGATCCACTGATAGTGATACCAGCCCTCTTGCCTTTCGGGAATGGAAGTCGCCGCGGTCAACAGCCCGCGCACAATTGGCTTTCCGTTGATGTCCTTCAGGCCGAGTTGGTTTTTGCCCTCCAAAAGAGGATCTGGGTGTACCAACATATTGCCTTCCGGATCGAGGGCAAAAATATAGGTATCACCGTTCCGCCACCGGCTGCCCAAGTGCTGAAATTCGTTCCATGCCGCTTCGCCTTTCAGTCGGATCAAATCTGCTGCACGGTTCACGAAATATACAAGTTCCCGGGTTTCTTCGTATTCATAGGGATTGGACGCCAATGTCGCTTGACCGTCATCAACAATCGATACATGGGCGTTAAAGTCGCTTTTTTCTTGAATATTCATAGCATAAGTGGTTACCAAGGGTTTGCTTATTTATCGGTGTGTTTTCGTCCTTTGCTTTCATAGTATCCCGCACCAATTACATAATGGTCATTGCCATGCTTGACCATCCGAACATAAGTATGCTTTTGGGCGGGTGTATTTTCTCCCGGTCTATACCAAGAGTAACTAACCCAAGCATGACCTTGCTTTATAGCCGCTTCCAAGTATTCCTGCATGACGAGTTTCCCCGCCAAGTCGCGTTCCTGAATCATGTTCTTCCCCTCTATACTCGGCTGGGCGGGATTCACCAACTCAACACCCTCTAGGTTGTCTAGGAAAACATATATATCCATGAAAAAAAATGGACCCTTCTTATCCCGTAAGATGTCAAAAGCCGCTACGCCTTTCTCCTCCACCACGGTGGCTGCATGGTTTACAACATCCTCTATGAATGCTTCGTCCATTTCCATGTTATAAATTCCGCACCCAACGATATACTGCTGACCAGAAGGGAAGGTGACCCTTTTTACAAAAGCCGACTTCCATGTGGGAAAAATATCACCCGGTACGGGATACATATAGTGAACCCACCCCTCACCGCTGCTCGAAGCCCCGGCCTCTAAAATCATCCTTCCCAATGGTCTATCCCGTACATCCTTAAGACCCCGCACATCTTCTCCTTCTGTCATCGGTTCTGTGGCATGAAAAACCCTAGTGCCGTCCATTGTCCATATATACAAGTATGTTTCGTCGTGCAACCACTTGGACCCGGTCTTTCGAAACTCCGGGTACGCCTTCTCTCCGCGTTGTTCCAATGCTTTTGCAGCATCCCGCACCAATACCATCAACTCAGGTCCAGTCATTTTTTTAATCTTGGAAATTGTTTTGGGTGCGTCCGCCAAATACACGCCACAACCTACCAGCACCCAACTGTCGCCAAACTTGGCCTTGCCCACAAAGGATGATTTCAGTGTAGAGGCGCTCTCTCCAGGTTTGGGCCACAAATATTCCACCCAGCCGGAACCGCTTTTTTCTACCGCTTTGAACATATCCCGAACCAAATACCGGCCTTGACTGTCCTTGAGATCCATGATATTGCGACCTTCTAGGTTTGGGAAAGCAGGGTTGACCAAATCGATTCCCTTCTGATCGATGACGAAGATGTAGGCATCTTTGGCGAAGAATGGGCCAGCGGTGTCATGAAAAGCTGCGAAAGCGCCCATACCCTCTTTTTTAATTTTTCCAATCGCATTTTTAACAATATCTACCACGAATATCCGCTCCATCCGGTCGTTGTAGCTGCCGCAACCCACCACGTAGTGCTTGCCAGATGGCGCTTTCACCCGCCGTACATAGCTACTTTTCCACCGTGGCAAGAGTCCACCTGGGACAGGCCACTGATAGTGATACCACCCTTCCCCCTTGTCGGAGGTGGCGGTTGCAGCCTCCAATAGTCCACGAACAATGGGCTTCCCGTTGATATCGGTTAAGCCAAGTTGGTTTTTACCTTCCAACAAAGCATCGGGGTGTACCAGCATATGACCAGTGGAATCCAAAACAAAAATATACGTTTCGCCCTGCCGCCAAAGACTGCCGGTAAGTCTAAAATCACGGAATGCCTCCTCCCCCAAGGCATTGATGAGCGCTGCTGCCTCCCCCACCAACGCCATAATTTGGGTGGAAGAGTCAGCGGCAAGTGGCTGGCGCATGGCGCTGGTGTTCTCTTGTGTTGTTTGTGATTTACCCATCATGGATATTGAAATGACTGTTAACAAGACTGCTGTTATTTTTCTCATGGTTATTTCAGTATTATCGTACAATCAAAATAAGCGCTTGGATACTCGCGTCTAAGACAAAAAAGTGGCTTCCCCCCAACAGACGAAACAACGCCTCGGAGCCCACGGTGAAAAACACCACCGAGGCAGTGGGAGAAAAAAAACTCGCGGACCCAGACGAATTACCGCCCGAGTCGTCCTAAATAAGTTAGTTTTCAGTTGATAAAATTAGAGGGATGTTGACGATAATTATTTGACAACCGTCAATTGGGCATGTGATATTAACCCAAAACGTCGGAGCGGGCTGGGTATTTAAGAAATATCCGGTTTTTACCCGTCGTAATGACCGCCTCTGACCGTCAGTGTCAAGGTAACATTCAGACTGAAAACTCTTGACCCCAATGGTGTAGTGAAGTAATGCTAGGAATTAATTTTTGCCCTTTTAGTGTCAAATCATATTCAACGGTGGGCGGGACAGTCGCAAAAACTTCTCTGGTAATAATTTTATTGGCTTCCATATTTTTCAATTCCTTGACCAACATTCTTGTATTAATGCCCTCAATACTTCTTTCAATTTCTTTGAAGCGCAGCTTGCCTTTGGATAAGATATAGATGATTGGCATTGCCCATTTCCCCCCGATTATGTCTAAAACTTCTTTCAACGAGCAGGTTTTTTCGGAAATTATCTTATTTTCTTTCTCCATAACATCTTGATTGCGTTCATTGCTTTACAGTAGGCTACTACTATACATTGGTATAACTACGTACAAATGTAAAGTGATGCGCGGAGGTTTGCATCATCATGTTCAAAAAAAAAGTAACTGGTTAGCGCGGTCGCCCAACCAGTTACAAATTTCCTAAAAAGTGA
>CAIZLM010000035.1 GCA_903933805.1 uncultured Bacteroidota bacterium
CCGAACGATGTCATCAAAGTGTGTATCGGTGGGAATACCGGTGCGAATACGTGTTGCAGAATCTTGGAGTTTCCAATTCCCAGCTGTCTTTATTCCCAGGGTTGTGCCATTACAGGCTTGGTGGTGGATCCGGGCGACTGCACTTCCGACAGTACCTACAACCTGTTTGTCAACTTCCAGGTATCCAATCCTCCAGGCAATGTGTTTGGGGTATGGGCCAATGACATCTTCCAGGGGATGTTTGAACTCAGTCAATTGCCGCTCAATTTCATCCATTTCCCTTGGAGTGGTGGCACCCACGATGTGGTAAAGGTCTGCTTCCTCAATGCCGGGTCTGCGGCTTGTTGTAGGACGGTAGAATTTTTGGCTCCGGCCTGTCTTGGCAGCAGCCATGATTGCCATATTACCGATGTACACGGGGTTCGGACGGCTTGCCTTTGCGGGCAGTTTTTTGTGGCACTAACGTTTAACCATGTGAATGGCGGCAGTGGCGGCTTTGATGTGGTGGGCAATGGCAACCAATACGGCACGTATCCGTACAACACCCAACAGCCCATCATACTGGGACCATTCCCCGGTGATGGCACCACGGTGTATGAATTTGGCGTGGTTGATCACTTGCATCCGGATTGTCATGATGGTTTTGTGTTGGGTTCGGTGATGTGTGCGTCGCCGATCACCGAGGTAGGCGGTAAAGCATCGTCTTTGGTATTGTCACCCAATCCGGCGTCCAATTGGCTCAATGTAACGGCTATGTTGGAAAATGGCACCGATGTTGGTCAGGCCACGGTGAAAGTATATCACGCAGACGGTCGTCTGGTACAAACGCAAGAGGTACCGAATGCCGCCAGTTTTATGATGGATATTTCCAATCTACCTGGGGGTGTTTACCGGCTTTCGGTGCAGGCGGGTTCAGGTCGTTTAGAGGGTTCGTTTACGAAACAGTAATTTTGAGTAAACTGGTTGGGTGGCGTGCTGTATGGCCCAAAAAAGTCCATTTTTTGTCTCAGAGGCAATCCCCTATCCAGTCACGATTTTGGATAGTCAAAAAAAACAGGTCATTCCAGGTGTTGGGGTGGCCTGTTTTTTTGTCATGATGGATTGTAACTGGTTAGCGTGGTCGAGTCTGGCCCAAAAAAGTGGGCTTTTTTGGGCCAGAAAGTGCCCCATCTCACTTACGTTGAACTTGGTATTCAATCCCATTGGGATGCTGCCTAGACTTTATTCACCAGGCTAAGCCTTGGTTGAGAAGACCAATAAATGCTGAAATTATCACAAATTTGGTGTCGTGCTGTACGTTTCTGATTGGCGACAACGCCAAGCAGGGCGCTTTTGCTTGATTTGATGGCTTTTGGCCTTGGTTGGGAAGACCCAGAAAGGCTGAAATTGTTCCTTAGAAAAGATAGCGGAACCAATGATATACTTCTGACGGGCACGAGCGAACTGACTGATATATCTTCAGTGCAAACAAGGTCTTTCATTGTAGGGGTTTTAGATGTTCCTGCCGGAGGTTTGACAACCATGCTCGACCACCGAATTGGAAGCGTGCCAAACAACTCAGTTTTAGGTACATCCAATAATGTCTCAGGTGCTGACGAGGTCTACACCCAGATAAAGATTCAGAAAATTCAATAGGCTGTAAAGTCTGCTGGTTGGGTACGGCAAAAGTTGTCATCTTGCAACTTTTGCCGTATTTTTGTATCGAAATTTATCAATAATGACAAAAAAACTAGTCCGCTTCGACTGGGCAATTAAGCGGCTCCTCCGCAACAAGGCGAACTTCGACATCTTGGAAGGCTTCCTCTCTGAGTTGCTCCATGAAGATTTTAAAATAAAGCAAATCCTTGAAAGTGAGGGAAATAAAGAAACCGAGGACGACAAGTTCAATCGGGTAGACATTCTTGTGGAAAATAAAAAGGGTGAATTGGTCATCGTAGAAATTCAGAATACTCGTGAGGCTGACTACTTCCAACGAATGCTTTATGGAACGGCCAAGGTTATCGTGGAGCATATCGCCGAAGGACAGCCATATTCCCAAGTCAAAAAAGTCTACTCCGTGAATATCGTGTACTTTGACCTCAGTCAGGGAGATGACTACGTTTATCATGGGACCACCACCTTCGTTGGCATACACAGCAACCATGAACTGGAACTGTCGGATAAGCAGAAGGAACTTTTCAAGAAGTCATCGGTATCCGACTTGTATCCAGAGTACTATGTGATAAAAACCAATCGGTTCAATGACGTCGCCAAGGATACGCTGGACGAGTGGATATACTTTCTGAAAACGGCAGAAATCAAAGACGAATTCACAGCAAAGGGACTGAAATCAGCCAGCCAAAAACTGGACATTCTGAAATTAGACCCTGCTGACCGCAAGGAATATGACAGATATATGGAGGGGCAGCGAAGCGACGCGAGTTTTGTGGAGACGGTACAGTTGGAAATTACAACGGCTGTAAATGAAGCATTGAAAAGCAGAGCGGAAGAAATTGCAGAGAATGCCCTACAAAAAGGCTTTACAATTGAAGTTGTCTCTGAAATTACCGGACTTTCGATTGCAGAAGTTCAAAACATTGCCAGCAACCTAGATAAAATGTAACTGGTTAGCTTGGTCTTCAATCCCATTGGAATACTGCCTGGACTTTATGCCCCAAACCTAGCCTCACAATCAGGGTGCTTTGGCTTGGTTTCAAAGCTTTTGGCCTTGGTTGGGAAGACCCAGAAAGGCTGAACAGTAGCTGCGGGGGTGAAAGGCAAGCTTACACGACCTTATTGCTTTCTTTTCAACGCATCGGGGTTGAGCGAGATGGTAGCTTCCACCTCCCAGTTGGCGCGCAGGGGTTCCAGTTTTTTTGAAACGATTTTTTCGGGTTGGCGGCGAGACCAATAATCGCCGGTATCCCAGCGACCGTTGCCATTTTGGTCTTCCAGAAGCCGTACCGTATAAGTTGCGAGGTTGAGTCTGTTTAAGACCAACGTATATTCCGGTTCTCCAGCCACCCAGTGTCGTTCTTCCACGAGGTTATTGCCGTTGAGCAGTTGCACGACGTAGGCTTGTGTGGGGCGCAGATTTTCAATTTTCAGGCTGAGCCCGCCGAGCTGTTTGTCGGTTGGAACAGCGAGGATGCGGCGCAGGGTATCCGTGTTGGTTTGTCCCCAGAAGTCGGTCACGGCGCCCGGCTGAATCTCCAAGTGGTAGTTTTTTCCGGGCAGCCAAGGGTATTGAAGCGTTATTTGTCGCGGTGCAGCGCTGTCTGTTTTCAGCGAAAAACCCTGCACCCGAACGCTGTCAAGTAGTAACATCCAGCGGGTGCTGTCTGTTGCGACCACGGGATAATTAAACTGAAAAACAGCGGATTTTTGTGGATTTTGAGTGCTGGTGGTTACAGGGGGGGCTGGAACGGGTGCCGTCTGAGGTGCTTTTCTGCCAACGGTTGGCGCTGGCACATCGCTGGCAAGTCGGAGGGTGTGTTTTAGGAGGAAATCCTCCCGGGAGAGTGGTTTAACCGACACGGTATCGTTGTTGACAAATATTTTCCACGCGGTAGGCTGGTCAATATCGTACCATACTTGAATGGAGTCCTGCGATTTTTCCACCAGCAATCTCAGGCCGGCGACGGGTTCTGGGCGTATGATTGCCGAGTCTGTGGTGGTGTTGAATGGCAGGCGAACCACGCCATAAGCGCCCGTGTTTTTTTCTCCGAGCCGGAACTTGGGTTGGTTTTTAAACAGTCGAAACAGCAGGGAACCGCGCATAGAGTCGCGCACTTGTAGGGCCGTATCCAAAAATCCGATGCGTTCATTTTCACCGTCCCAGCGGAGATTTTGGTCCAGGTCTTCCACTGCTACCACCTTAAAACGGCCTGCTTTGATGTTGCGTATCTCATAGCTCCCTGATTTATCTGTCCGGGAAAAATAGTAAGGGCGTTCCTTGCGCACGACGCTGTCGGCCAGGATATCGTACAGCATGACAGCGATGTTGTCGATGGGTTCGCTGGTGAAAGCATCCACCACTTTCCCAGCGCTGCGGAGGCTATCGATGTAATCGCCTGTAGAGAAGACAAATCGAAGGTCTTTTGCGGGGTTGCCTTCGTGGAGATCTTTAACCGCCGTGCCAAAATTGATGGTATAGGTGGTGTTTTCCCGGAACTGTTCGGCTTTGTCAAATTTCACGACCACTGTTTTGCCTTTTAGCGTCACCTCAGGCCGTTTCACCAACGGCGGTGACACCATCACCTGTGCTGCGGCTTCCGAGAGCGTGATCCACTCGTCAAACTTGAGTTCGAGGTGCTTGTCTTGAAATCGCGTGGCGTAATTGGGGGTGCTGCCCAAGGGAACAACCGTGGGCGGTGTGGTGTCTTTGGGGCCACCCGTGGGCGCACCCTGGCGTGCACAGGCGCACAAGCCGCAGACCACCACCAATATTTTAAAGTGACGTAGTTTCTTCTCCATAAAGCTGGGGCAAAGGTACAACACTCTTCATAGACCAAAGGCGGCGGTGCTGAGCGCACCACCGCCGTTTTTGTTGATCAAACGTTCAGGGTATCAAGGATGATTACCGGCAGAGACGGAGTAAAAAAAGGAGCCATAAGCAACATACGGGAGAATGGTTAGAAAAAGTCGGATTAGGCAATAAACCGGCCTTGGCTCGTCCGAAATGTCCGAATAATTACCGATATTCCACCAATTTTTTTTTGGGTCGCGGGTGATTTTTTGTAATATGTAAGGATAATGTTTGTTTGACTACCGCTTTCTGTTCAGCGCCGCCGTTTCCTCAAAATTGCTTCAAAATCCAGTTTGAAAAAATTTTTGCTTGTATCCTGTTGGTTTGTACGTTTATTTGCGTTTCCAATCCACTCAGCGGGTTGACCACCAATTATGAACATATTTTTTCGTTTAGCGCTTGCGGCGTCGCTGCTTGTAACTGTTCTGTCCAAATCCAGCGGGCAATGTACCATCACGGTTGATGCCGGAGACGATATTTATCTGTGCTCGCCGCCATCGCCAACCCAGCTCAGTGGAAGCATTTCGGGTGACTACCTGAGTTTCATGTGGACACCTGTGACGGGTCTGACGGGTGCCAGCACCTTGCAGCCGACGGTGAACGTGACGCAATCGACCTTTTATGTGCTTTCAGCCAGCGCTGCTGATTTGAACAACAACCTGGTGGTCAACGGCGATTTTGAACAGGGGAACACCGGTTTTACAAGTGATTATGGGTATAGTCCTGGCAATTTGGTGCCCGAGGCTATTTATGATGTATTGGACAATCCGCAAGACGATCACCCGAGTTTTGCGCCCTGCGACGACCATACTTCCGGAGCAGGCAGTATGATGGTGGTCAACGGCGCCGGATCGCCCAACCAGGATGTTTGGTGCCAAACGGTCTCTGTCATCCCCAATGCCCAGTATGTGCTTTCTGCCTGGGTTACCTCTGTGGTGGCCGGATCGCCTGCGCTGCTGCAGTTTTCCATCAATGGCGGCGTGGTTGGGCCCATTTTTAATGCCCCTAGCGCTGTTTGCAATTGGCAAAATTATTTTCAAGTCTGGAACAGCGGTGCAAACTCCAGCGCCACCATCTGTATTGTCAACCAAAATACCGCGTTGGGCGGCAATGACTTTGCGCTGGACGATATTGTGTTCGCGCCTGTGTGTGTCGTTCGGGATACCGTTCGGATACAAGTGGTGAGTGTCACCGCCATGGCTGCTCCCGCAGTGGTCACCTTGCCCTGCGAGGGTGCTACTTTGACCCTCAATGGAACAGGCTCCAGTACCGGGACCAACATTGCTTACCTATGGGAAACGGCCGAAGGCAATATTGTCAGCGGCGCAACCACCCTCAATCCCGTCGTAAATGCTCCTGGGTTGTACACCCTGACGGTTGCGTACACGGCTCCTGATGGGACGGTTTGTGAAAAAATGGCTTCCGTTAATGTGGTGCTCAGTCCCAACCCGCTGTCTGCCTGGATCACCCCGCCGGCGCCCTTGGGTTGCGGATCCACCACCACCACCCTCATTGGCAACTCCAATCAGTCGGGCTTTTCGGTGTTTGCCTGGGAGACCCTCGACGGCAACATCGTCTCCGGTGCGAATCAGAAAAACTGTGTGGTCAATCAGGTGGGTACCTATGTGCTCACCGTCACCAATACCAATACCGGCTGCACGTCGTCTGCCGAAATACTCGTGACCGCAACCACCACGCCACCCATCGCCATCGCCATGGTTTCAGATACGCTCACCTGTTTACAAGATACCATCACCCTTTCTTCCACCGGCTCTTCCACCGGAACCAATATTGCGTACGCCTGGACGACCACCAATGGGCATTTTGTTGTTGGTCAAAATTCCCCAACATCGCTGGTCAATACGGTCGGCACCTACATACTCAATGTTACCAACACCACCAACAATTGTACCTCCAGGGATACTGTCACGGTCGTGGGAAATACCGCACTGCCGTTCCTGGCTGTGCCACCAACGCAGCAAATTACCTGCAGTGCAGACACCATCCCGCTGAACATCGTTCTTTCCCCGCCACCCATGGTACTCATCCAATGGACGGCCTCCAATGGTGGCCACTTTGCCTCGGGTCAAAACACCCCCAGTCCAACGGTTGATGCCGCGGGCACCTACGTGGTGGTGGTGCAAAATCCTTCCAATGGGTGTACGTCGAGTGGAACGGTGGTGGTTACCGCAAATATGAATCACCCAGTTGCGACTATTTTGCCCCCCGGCGGAATCACCTGTCAGTCGTCCAGCGTGGTACTCTCCGGGAATGGATCGAGCAGTGGAACACAGTTTGGCTATGCATGGATTGCGACCAACGGCGGCAATATAGTTTCCGGAGAAAACACCCTAAATCCGTTGGTAAATTCAGCCGGTGATTATACACTGACGGTGCTGGATAGTCTGAACGGCTGTGCCAGTTCCGCCAACACCCTGGTGGTGGCCGATACCAATGTCGTGATCGTTGTTGCCAATGCGCCGGATACGCTCAGTTGTATCATTCAAACAACCTTGTTGAATGCCAATGGATCCAGCAGCGGTACAGGCATTGACTATGCTTGGAGCACCTCCAATGGGAACATTGTCAGCGGTGCAGACACCCAAAACCCGCTGGTGGACCAGCCGGGCATCTACCAGCTGATCCTCACCAATACCGTTAACGGTTGTGCGGGTATAGACCTTGCAGTGGTCCTCGACAATGTCTTGCCGCCGCTAATTTCCATCGCATCGCCCTCCCCCATCACTTGTGCAAATCCTGTTCAAGACCTGGTAGTTTACAACACCAGCCCCTCTGGCAGTTTCGTGTACCTCTGGACGGCGTCCAATGGTGGTCACATTGTATCAGGCGAAAATGCCCTGGTGCCAACCGTTGATGCGCCTGGAACGTACACCCTTTCCACCACCAACCTTTTCAATGGCTGTATTGCCACATCCAGCACAACGGTAGCCCTAGACACAATTGTTCCGACCGCCGTTGCTGGTGTGCCAGGATTGCTCACCTGCGCGCAGCAAACCCAATTGGTGGATGGTTCAGCGTCTTCCACGGGCAGTTCGTTTACCTACCAGTGGGTAGCCTCCAATGGAGGTAACATTGTAGGAAACAACAACGGCATCACGGCCACCGTAGATGCTCCCGGCACCTATCTATTGGCCGTTACCAACCTGTCCAATGGTTGCGTAGGCCATGACACCATTGTGGTGGGGCAGGACGTGGTGGCGCCAATCGCAGATGCCGGATTGCCCCAAACGATTACGTGCAGCACAGCCCAGTTGTCCCTGATGGCCAATGCACCCAATCCTCCAACCACACTCCTATACCAGTGGTTTACATCCGATGGTTCCATCGTTAGTGCCGCCAATTCGGCCCAGATTGTGGTAGATGCACCTGGATATTATGAGGTCGCGGTGACCAATCCATCCAATGGCTGTAGTGCCCTTGATACGGTTCAAATGTTCAATGACACCCAGTTGCCGGCACTTTCCCTTTCCACGCCAGCCACCTTAACCTGTACGCTGGCCGCCCAAAATCTGGCGGTCCAAAACCAGTCCTTGCCGGGTGCTTTCTCCTATCTCTGGTTTGCCACCGGGGGCGGGCACATCGTATCCGGCGGCAACAGCCTTTCTGCTACCATTGATGAACCGGGGACGTACACCCTCATCACCACGAACCTGGCAAATGGCTGTACGGCGATCCTCAGCACCCCGGTATCGCAAGACATTGCGCCCCCTGTCGTGGTGGTGGCCAATCCTGTCCCCATCACCTGTGTCAACCCCAGTCAGGTGGTACAGGCGCAAAACCTGGCAACAACCGGCGTTTTTTCCTACAACTGGACGGCTTCCAATGGCGGCAATCTTGTTTCCGGTAGCAATACCCTGACACCCGTGGTGGACCACGGGGGAAATTACACCCTCGTTTCCACCAACCTCAGCAACGGCTGTAGCAGCAGCAATACCGTTTCGGTGGCGCAAAACAACACCTTGCCCGATGCCAATGCCGGCGCTGACGCAACCCTTACCTGCAACCTTGTTTCCATGACCCTCAGCGGCGGCGGAACCGGCGCGGTCAGCCTCAATTATAGTTGGCTGGCGTCCAATGGTGGACAAATTGCCTCCGGAGGTAGCACCCCCGCTCCCGTCATTGATGCCCCCGGCACCTATACCCTTACGGTCATCAATCCCGACAATGGGTGCACCGACACGGATGTAGTGGAGATATTTAACGATGCAGGCGCTCCAACCGTCAGCGTTGGAACGGCGCCCATGCTGACCTGTGCACTGACCCAAACGCCCCTCAGCGCAACCGCCAGTGCAGGTGCAACCTTTTCCTATCTTTGGACTGCCACCAATGGCGGCAACATCCTGACGGGGCCCACCACCCTATCCCCGATCGTCAACGAACCAGGCGTTTATACCCTGGTGGTGACCAACGCCGCCAATGGTTGTACCCGTTCCGGCAGTGTCACCGTGTTGGAAAATATCCTCCCGCCCATCGTTGATGCCGGCGCTTCCGCTACACTTACCTGCGCCGTGACATCGCTCTCTCTGACCGGGGTTAGCAGCGGGGGCGCAGCCACCTACGCCTGGCAGACAGCCGGGGGCAACATCGTCTCCGGCGCCAACAGCCTGACCCCCACCGTCAATAAAACCGGCACCTACACCCTTACAGCCACCCTTTCCTCCAATGGCTGTACGGCCAGTGATATGGCCATCGTTGGCATTGATACCATCGCTCCAACATTCTCCATTCAACAACCCGCATTGCTGACGTGTACCCAACTGACCATCACCCTCACGGGGTTGGTTCAGCAGCCCGGCATTGGCAACTTCACCGCCAGCTGGAACACCACAACAGGGCATTTTGTCTCCGGACAAAACAGCCTCAATGCCGTGGTAGATGCCCCCGGAACGTATATTTTGAGCATCCAAAATGGCCAAAATGGCTGTAACGCAGCCAAGGCAGTTCCAGTTTTTCAAAACATCAACCCTCCCACAGCCCTGACGGGCCCTGCGGGCAATATCACCTGTGCGGTTCAAAGCCTGATGCTCAATGGCAGCGGCTCTTCCACGGGAACCGGTTTTTCGTA
The DNA here is from genome assembly GCA_903933805.1 of uncultured Bacteroidota bacterium. Taxonomy (GTDB): domain Bacteria; phylum Bacteroidota; class Bacteroidia; order Chitinophagales; family Saprospiraceae; genus M3007. The sequence goes on from CAIZLM010000035.1 coordinate 9,594, forward strand.
TCTCTGGACAGCTACTGCAGGCGGCCAACTGTTGAACGGGGGAACCACCCTCAGCCCCACGGTCGGCAGCGCAGGCACCTATATCCTTCAGGTAACCAATACTGGTACGGGTTGTACGGCATCTTCTACAACCACGGTGGGCAGTAATACCACGCCGCCCACAGTGGCCATCGCCCCGCCAGCGGTGCTGACCTGTATCCAGAACAACGTGACCTTAAATGGCAATGGCTCCAGTACAGGGGCTAATTTTACCCCCTCTTGGACGACCGCTTCGGGCAATATTGTTTCCGGCCAAAACACCCTCATGCCTGTGGTTAATACACCCGGAACCTACCTTCTGACCGTTCTAAACGGCCAAAACGGATGCTCGACGACCGCTCAAACACTGGTTACCCAAAACATTGTTGCTCCCGGCGCCGAAGCGGGTACCGCGGAGGATTTGCACTGCAACCGACCCACCATTGCGCTGAATGGCACCAGTTCAACCAGTGGCAACATGGTTTTTAGCTGGTCCAGCAACAATGGCCATTTTGTTGGGGGGAGCAACGCACCTTCCAGCACCGTGGATACTCCGGGGCAATACACCCTGACGGTCAGCAACCCGCTGAATGGCTGTACTTCCACAGACAATGTCGTGGTGAATGCAGTACCCCTACCGGCTTTCGACCCCACCCTCGTGCAGCCAAACTGCAACGACCGCAATGGGGCGGTTGATTTCGGCAGTGTGACCGGTGGAAAATCGCCGTTTGAATACGCGTATGATGGAGGACAACTGTTTGGCAACCAAACCAATATTGACAACCTGCCGCCTGATACCTATACCCTAGTGGTACGCGATGCATTTGGTTGTACCGCTGCCGAAACGGTCACCATCAATCCGCCGTTTTTACCTTCGCTGAGCATCCCGACGGTGGCGACGCTGTTGGTGGGTGACTCCATCCGTTTAGATCCTGTTACGGACATATTGCCTGCCAATATTGCCAGTTGGCAATGGTCGCCTGCAGAGGGTTTGTCGTGTACCGACTGTGCGCGTCCGTGGGCCAAGCCATTCAGGAGCACGAATTATACCCTTATCGTCCGTGATGTCAACGGATGTGATGCTGAAGCGCAGGTGCCGGTGCGCGTGGATCGGAAGCGCAACTTATATGCACCGAATGTATTTTCTCCGAACGGCGATGGGGAAAACGATTTTTTCACGCTTTTTGCAAGGGGGGTAAAGGAGATACAAGCGCTTCGGGTTTATGACCGTTGGGGCAGCGAACTGTTCCTCGGCGAACACTTGCAGCAGGGCGACGAGCCCAGTGGCTGGGATGGTACATTCCGAGGTTCTCCACTCACCCCAGCGGTTTTTGTCTGGTGGGCTAAAGTAGAGTTTGCCGATGGCGAAGTTGAAATTTATTACGGGGATATTACGCTCGTGCGCTAACGGCATTGAAAAACGCCACTGGCCTTGTTCAATCCGTGTCATGCGTCAACCAAACTTACCAGATCAAAACATCAACATACGGTGGAACCGCTACCTTCACGGTTGTGTTATACAACTGTGAAGGTAGCGGGAAATAGGAATGTTGCTCGCCCATTCGAAGTCGAGAAGTGCCGCTTTTTTTCTTGTCTTATGCTGTACAAATACCCTGATTTTTCGCCAAAAATCAGGGCATTTTAATACCTTTGGGGTTTCAATTTTAGTTGTTATCTCTCGGCCATTCAGCCCATTTAGTTGGAACGCCACTAAACCCTTGAATTCACGCAACTGGTTACAAATTCACAGTGAAAAAAAACAGGGCTTACTATCGCAGTCTAGCTTGCGCTGCTGTACAAAGTGAAGGGTCTGATATGGCAGGGGAAAGATTTTGAAGTGCTCCAGTCATGACAACACACCGTAGTTTATGCCTGTTGGTTTGCTGTATGGCAACAGGTTTGCAAAAAATGAATGGGCAATGTCCCATTACAGTGGATGCTGGTTTAGACATCAGTGTCTGTGCTTTCCCTGCATCAACCCAACTCAACGCCAATATCTTTGGTGATTATCTGGGCTTTTCCTGGACACCCGTCACAGCTGACAGCACCCTGGAGACCTTTGTGAGTCCCACACAACCCACTTCCTACGTATTGTCGGCAACGGCAGCAGATTTGGACCACAATCTAGTCGTCAACGGCAATTTTGAACAGGGAAATATCGGCTTCAACAGCGAGTATGGATACAGCCCTTATGATCTATTTCCGGAAGGCTTGTACGATATCGGGTACAACCCACAGGACGACCATCCGGCCTTTTCGCCTTGTTTCGACCATACTTCCGGTACCGGAAAGATGATGATTGTCAACGGCGCCGGCGATGCCGACAAAAACGTTTGGTGTCAAAAGGTGACGGTCGTTCCGAACAAAGAATATGTACTATCTGCCTGGGTAACATCCGTTTTTGCTGGTTTCCCGGGAATACTGCAGTTTTCCATCAATGGCGCCACTGTTGGGCCACTTTTTGTTGCACCCCAGTTGGTGTGTAGTTGGGATAACTATTTTCAGGTTTGGAACAGCGGCTCCAGCACCTCCGCCACCATCTGTATTGTCAACCAAAATTTTATTTTGGGTGGCAATGACTTTGCCTTGGACGATATTGTTTTTGCACCTGTTTGTACCGTGGTTGATACCATCCAGCTAGCAGAAGTCAGCATCACGGCTGTTGCGCCTAATGTCGTTGTCCTGCCCTGTCAGGGCGCATCTGTGACCCTCAGTGGCACGGGATCTACCACAGGACCCAATGTTTCCTATGCCTGGGCAACGGCAAACGGTCACATGGTAAGTGGGGAAAACACGCTGAATCCAGTGGTTGATGCGCCGGGGATATACACCCTAAGGGTCTTGAGGCCCTCTAGTGACGGTACCATCTGTGAAAAAACAGCCTCCGTTCAGGTGGTGCCCAGTACCAGTCCACTCGTTGTATCCATTGACCCACCCGCCCCCTTGGGCTGCAGTTATTCCACGACCAGCCTCACCGGCCACTCCAATCAACCCGGCTTTGAACAGTATGCCTGGGGTACAACCGATGGCCTCATTGTATCCGGTGAGAACCAGATGAATTGTGTCGTCAGCCAGGGTGGTTCCTATTTTGTAACGGTGACGAACACCAGTACCGGTTGTACAGCTTCTGCCTCCGTGGCGGTAACAGCCAACACGACGCCACCCCTGGCTTTCGCCCAAGTTGCTGATACGCTCACGTGCAACAGAGATACTGCGGTGATTTTATCAGCTGGTTCTAGCACAGGCGCCAATATTTCATACGCTTGGAAAAACACCGGGGGACAGGTTTTCGGCACAGACGCAACATTCGTTGTGGATACAGCTGGGGTGTATGTGCTCCATGTAACCAATACCAACACCAACTGTGTAGGACTCGATACCGTCACCGTGGTTGAAAACAAAGCGCACCCCTACTTAGAACTGCCAACAGCACAACAGATAACCTGCCGTTTTGATACCATTCAACTGACCATTGATATTGGACCATCACCCATTTTATTGGTGCAGTGGACAGCAACCGCTGGCGGCCATTTTGTGGCCGGATCAGACACCCCAAATCCGTTGGTAGATACCGGCGGAACGTATGCGGTGGCAGTGGAAGATCCTTCCAATGGCTGTGTTTCCACCGGAGTGGTGGTGGTTACCACAAACATGAACCATCCAGTAGCAAGCATCGCAGCCCATGGGGCGGTTACTTGCCAATCGCCCATTGTCACTTTATCAGGGAGTGGATCGAGCAGTGGCGCACCATTCGGATATGCTTGGACGACGGCGAACGGCGGCAATATTGTTTCCGGGGAAAACAGTTTAGAAGTTTCGGTCAATTGGGCCGGCAACTATACACTCACCATATTGGATAGCCTCAATGGCTGCTTTGTGTCGGCCAGTACCCAAGTGATGACAGACACCAACGCTGTTCATACCATCGCCAATGCCCCCGACACGCTCACCTGTAACTTGCTGTTGTCTCAGTTGAATGCCGATGGCTCCGTTGTTGGCATGAACTACACCCATACGTGGACCACCACCACCGGGCACATCGTCAGCGGTGCAGACACTCCAATGCCAAGCATTGATCAGCCCGGAAGTTATCAATTGCTGCTCACCAACAATGACAATGGTTGTTTCGGAATCGATCTAGCGGTGGTAATGCAAGATATTGTTTCGCCGCAGATCACTGCCACGCCACCGATACCACTGACATGTTATCAGCCCACACAAATACTGGTATTTCAGAACAACACTCCGACAGGCAACTTTTTTTATGCCTGGACGACTTCATTTGGCGGACAAATAGATGCCCTTACCCCAACCATTGATACCGCTGGTATGTATATTTTAACGACCACTAATCTCACCAATGGCTGTACTTCGATTGATAGCTTTCCGGTTGTAATGGACATGGGCACGCCAACTGTTGATGCAGGATTGCCCGGCCTGCTCACCTGTGCCCAAACCGCCTTGGTATTGGATGGAAGCGCCTCCTCTGCCGGTCAGGTATTTGCTTACCATTGGTCTGCTTTGTCGGGAGGCAGCATTGTAGGCGACGTAACGGGTAATACGGCCATCGTGGAAACTCCGGGTACTTACATCCTGCATGTTACAGACATTGCCAATGGTTGTTTTGACCATGATACCGTTGAAATAAAGCAGGACATTGCGATCCCCATGGCAGATGCCGGATTGCCGGATACCATTACTTGCAACACCCCTCGGATAACTTTACTGGCGAATGGCCCCAATCCACCAGCAACACTGTCGTACCACTGGGATACTCCCGCTGGCCCACATCCGTTGGATATTGCAAAAATAGACGTAACAGCACCGGGAGTGTACACGCTCACCGTGACCAACCCGTTCAATGGTTGTTTTGCCAGCGACAGTGTAGCCATAAACGCCATTGCGATGCCCTCCTTCCAGCCCACACCCACGCAGCCAACGTGTCATATCCAATATGGAACCGTGGAGATCGGCACTATAAACGGCGGAGTAGCGCCATTCCAGTACTCCCTTGACGGAGGACAAACTTTTGACAACAAGTCCTATTTCAACAAATTGTCACCAGGCACTTATTCCCTGGTGGTACGGGATGGAATTGGTTGTACAAGCGTGGAGACCGCTACCATAGATCCGCTTTTCATACCCACCGTATCCATTCCAAAGGTCGATACCCTATTTTTGGGTGATTCCATCTTGTTGGAACCTGTTACGAACATTTTGCCTTACAACGTTCAATCCTGGCAATGGTCGCCATCGGATGGGTTGTCATGTTCCGACTGTGCGCATCCGTGGGCGGCACCCTTTAGAAGCAAGATATATACCCTGACAGTCCTTGACAACAATGATTGTCCTGCAGAATCGGAAGTACGGGTGCTGGTGCATCGCAGACGCATACTCTATGCCCCGAACGTTTTTTCTCCTAATTTTGATGGGGAGAACGATTTTTTTGCGATTTTTGGAAGGGGCATCAAAGAAATAGAGCGCTTACAGGTGTTTGACCGCTGGGGGAACCAATTGTTTGTTGGGAAGCATCTGCAAGCGGGTGACGAGCAAAGTGGCTGGGATGGCACGTTTCAAGGGCGACTTATGGATCCTGCGGTCTATGTCTGGGTATCGAGTGTAGTATTTATAGACGGTGAGGTTGAGTTGTTCCATGGTGACATCTTGCTGGTGCGATAAGCAACGGGGGCTCGCTTACTCCATTCTTCCGAAACGCTCTCCGAGTTGTTTTTTCATTGCCAGCATTTCGTCGCGCAATTGGGCAGCCGTGATAAAATCGAGCTCTTTGGCCGCTGCTTTCATGCGTTTTTCAGTTTCGCCGATCATTTTTTCCATTTGAGCCTTGGTTGTGAGGGCCAAAATAGGTTCTGCGGCCATGTTGACACCATCATTTTCGACGTAATACGTGGGTGCTTCAGCGCCGCGAATGTCGAGAATACTGCGGGTGGCCATGATTTGCGCTTTGGTTTTCGTGACGGTTGTCGGCGTAATACCATGCAATTCGTTGTACGCGATTTGGATGGTGCGTCGTCGAATGGTTTCATCAATCGTACTGCGCATCGCATCGGTAATCTTGTCCGCATAGAAAATAACCAGTCCGTTGGAGTTTCGAGCGGCCCTGCCTGCTGTCTGCGTGAGTGACCGTGCATTTCGAAGGAATCCCTCTTTGTCGGCGTCAAGAATGGCCACAAGGGATACTTCGGGCAGGTCAAGTCCTTCCCGGAGCAAGTTCACCCCAATGAGCACATCAAATTCACCGAGGCGGAGGTTGCGGAGAATTTCCACGCGTTCCAAGGTTTCCACTTCTGAGTGAATATAGCGGCAACGGACGCCCACTTTGTCAAAATAAGTGGCCAGTTCCTCCGCCATTCTTTTGGTCAGCGTTGTCACCAACGACCGTTCATCTGCGGCAGTCCGTTTCTGTATTTCTTCGAGGAGGTCATCAATCTGGTTCAGGGAAGGTCGTACTTGGATCGGCGGATCGAGTAGGCCCGTGGGGCGCACCAATTGTTCCACCACAACGCCTTCTGTTTTTTCAAGTTCATAATCTGCCGGGGTAGCGCTCACAAAAATGGCCTGATTGATCATTCCTTCAAACTCATCGAAATTAAGCGGGCGGTTGTCCATGGCAGAAGGGAGGCGAAAACCCCAGTTGACAAGGGATTGTTTTCTGGCTCGGTCACCCCCCCACATCCCCCGCACCTGCGGGAGCGTAGCGTGGCTTTCATCCACAATCATCAGGTAGTCATCGGGAAAATAGTCCAGCAGACAGAACGGGCGGGTGCCGGGTTTGCGCTGGTCAAAAAAGCGAGAGTAATTTTCGATACCTGAACAGTAGCCCAATTCCCGGATCATTTCCAGGTCAAACGCTGTGCGTTCAGCGATGCGCCTGGCTTCCTGCAGCCGGCCCTCCCGGATGAAAAACTTCTCTTGTTCCCGCATTTCCTCCTGAATTTCCTCCATAATTTGGCTGATTCGATCCTTTGGCGCCACATACAGGTTTGCAGGAAAAATGGCTGTCGAGTCCAATTCTTCCAGCCTTTTTCCCGATGCAATGTCAATTGTCTCAATACTTTCAATTTCATCACCCCAAAAAACCACCCGAATACCCCCGTCGGCGTACGGTAGATTCACATCCACGGTATCACCCCGCACACGAAAAGTACTGCGGCCAAAGTCCAATTCCGTGCGGGAATACAAGCTGTCGGTCAGGGAAAACAGCAAATCCGTTTTAGACTTTTTTTCTCCTTTTTGCAAGTGGATGATGCCCGTTTTATAGTCTTCCGGGTTTCCCATACCATAAATACACGAGACAGAAGCCACGATGATGATGTCGCGGCGACCCGATAGCAACGTCGAAGTCGCTTTTAGTCGGAGCTTGTCCACCAAATCATTGATTTGTAAGTCTTTTTCAATGTACGTATCCGAAACAGAGAGGTAGGCTTCGGGTTGGTAGTAGTCGTAGTAGCTGACGAAGTACTCCACCGCGTTGTCCGGGAAAAAAGTCTGAAACTCGCCGTACAACTGGGCTGTCAGGGTTTTATTGTGCGTTAAAACAAGGGTTGGCCGATTGAGCTGGGCGATCACATTGGCCATGGTGAACGTTTTGCCGGAGCCGGTTACGCCCAAGAGTACCTGCGCCCGATCACCGCTCCGAACCCCATTTACCAATTGCGTAATGGCTTGGGGCTGGTCGCCGGTGGGTACGTAATGTGAAGTGATTTTAAAATCCATGCTGATGGACAAAGGTAGCGGCTTTGTGGCAGAACGGTGGGTGAAATTGTTTGTCGAACCGTGGCTTCCCAAAGAATGTCCGCGCAAGTTGCTATCTTTGCGCGTATTTTCCTGATAAACACGGGACTTAAATGTATGATGCCACCATTTGTTGAATTGGTGCTCTTGCCACACGAGCGGCAAGACGAAAACCTCCTGCGGCAGCTGGCCGCCCGACAGACCGGATTACAGGTCCATGAAATTTCCCATATTGAGATCCTAAAATCCTCCCTTGACGCGCGTGCCCGGCAGCCCGTGTACCGGCTGCGGGTGGCCGTCTATGGCCCCGGCGACGTATTTACCCCGGAACCGGCCATCCTAATAAATTTAAAGCCTGTCGCCAATGCCCGGAAAGTGATCATCGTGGGCGCTGGGCCTGCCGGTTATTTTGCAGCTCTGGAGCTGTTGGAGGCGGGTATTCAGCCCATTGTGCTGGATCGTGGCAAGGATGTCCAGGCCCGCAGACGCGATTTGCGTGCCATCCAGCAGTTTGGGGACGTTAATCCGCATTCTAACTATTGTTTCGGGGAGGGCGGCGCCGGCACGTATTCCGATGGCAAGCTCTATACCCGCTCCGTCAAGCGCGGAAGCGTCCACAAAGCACTGCGTATTCTGGTGGATCACGGCGCCAAGTCTGATATTCTCAGTGAAGCGCACCCCCACATCGGGTCCAACAAACTGCCTGCCGTGGTCCAAAACATCCGTCAAACCATTCTTCACCACGGCGGGGAAGTCCATTTTGAACAGTGTGTGGCCGATTTGATCCTCAAAAATGGAAAAATAATCGGTGTTGAAACGGAATCAACCGCTGGGCAACAAGGCGCTACCTGGCTGGCAGACGCTGTTATCCTGGCCACGGGCCACTCAGCCCGCGACATCTACCGGTTGCTCCATGCGAAGGGGATTGCCCTCGAAGCCAAGCCCTTCGCGCTGGGAGTACGCGTGGAACACCCACAGCCCCTCATAGACAGCATTCAGTACAAACAATACCAGCGTTCCGACGAACTTCCGGCAGCGAGTTACAGCCTCGTCTGCCAGGCTGCCGGGCGCGGTGTTTTTTCCTTTTGTATGTGTCCGGGGGGACTTATCGTACCTGCCGCCACCAGCCCCGGCGAGCTAGTCGTCAATGGCATGAGTATGAGCCGACGCGACTCCCCCTTTGCCAATTCCGGGGTGGTGACGTCTGTTGAACTGGAAGACTTGGCCCCTTGGGCAAAGCACGGCCCCTTTGCAGCCATGGAATTCCAAGCAGCTGTGGAACAGCATCTTTTCAGTGCTGGTGATGGCAGCCAAAAAGCGCCGGCGATGCGACTACCCGACTTTATAAAGGGCAAAATGTCGGCAGATCTACCCAAAACGTCCTATATCCCTGGTATTTACAGCGCACCGCTGTTTGATTTGTTGCCCGGGTTCATCTACCGGCGTTTGCGGGAAGGATTGGATGATTTTGGCCGCCAGATGCGCGGGTACAACACCGAAGAAGCGATCGTGGTGGGGACGGAGAGCCGCTCCAGTGCACCGGTACGGATACCCCGCCATCCTGAAAGCCTGTCGCATCCCGACGTGTCGGGACTTTATCCCTGTGGGGAGGGCGCCGGGTATGCCGGCGGCATCATTTCGGCTGCGATGGACGGGCAAAATGTTGCCCGTGCAGTCGCCAAAGCGTTGGTTGGATAAAAAGCGTAGGCCACGGTCGTTGGGGATGGGGCGCCATTTACGCCGATACCCAACAACCATGGCCTACGCAGATCCTATTATTTCTGGATTGACCTCAACTGCTCCGCAATTTCCCTTGTACGAACTTGTTTCATGGAATCAACCAAATGAGCCATTTGTGTTTGTTCCGTGTGGGCACACAAGCTGTCCAACAGCAGACGCGCCTGTCCGATCTGTGCAGCAGCGGTCGAATCAATCGTTGCACGGGTTTCGGCGTCGAGCGGGGCATCGCCTCCACCGCAGGCACCAAGTACCCCAACTACATTCAGGACCAGATACAGGTGAAAAAGCCTGTTGCCGTGGCGAAGCATCCCTTTACAGTTTTTCATCAACGTTCTGCGTCTGCGCGTTTTTTCATCTCCGCCGCTTTTGCCGTTTCACCCATGGCGGTGTACACCCGTGACATGGCATCCAGGATGCGAATGTCCTCGGTCTGACGGTCTAGGCCGTATTGCAGGAAGTGGAGGGCCGTCTTGTTGTCTTTCTTTTGTAGAAAAAAGAACTCGTATCCAACCCGGTGGCAAAAAGAAACATATTTGTCAGAATTGGACCCATCCAGATAGACCATATACTGGTCTAGGAACGGCCTGAAATTGGTGTTGTAGGGCACCTTTTCCAAAATGTCCTCGAATACATGGAACAGCTTGTCCAATTGGTGGTCTTCTTCAAAACGGGCTGCCGCAATGGCGCCTTTCATGATCAACGCCGCACCATATTTCGGATTGATGCGCAGTGATTCATTGATGTGGTACTCCATTTCATCAATCAACGGTTTTTTATCCTCCCCCTTTTTGAGTTTTACATATTGGCGCTCATAAAGCCCCGTCACGTAAAAGCAATGGGCGCGAGCGCTGCCCGGGGATACCTTAACCGCAGCCTCGTTGATCGTGAGGCCATTTTGCCAATCGGGGATGCGCTTTACCACAACAAAAGCATAGAGCCCAGACATCGCGACGAAAGCAATCATACCGAGGGGATAGGCCGAATCGTGTTTTTCTTTCAGCCAATCGGGTAGTTTTCGGGAAAAAAACCAAGCTGCCAGCAGACAAAAGGCGACCGAGGGCATGTAGGCAAAACGTTCGTTCATAAAAGTCCCCACCGAGACAAACAAATTGCTCACAATGCTTAGGGTAACGAGGAAGAACAACACCGCGTATGCCGGAATAGACCGCTTTCGGATGTTGCGCAAAGCCCAAACACCCATGACGAGGTAAAGCGCCAACGAGGCGAGTACTTTCCAATCAGCCCAGTTCATTTTGGGCACATGGTAGGGGTAGTAATCAATCGTAAGCGGGTAAGGAACAAAGAGCAGTTTGACATACCATCCCAACGTCAGAAAGATAGTCGCCAGTCTTTCACTGCCGGTCATTTCCAGGAATGGATCGTTCATGATATCCGTATTTACCTGACCATGGTTGAGCATATACCCCAGTGCTTTGTAGCGCACAAGGATGAACAACAACGTGGCAATGAACAGCGGTACGCCGGCTGCTATGCTGCGGGAGGTTGGCACCTTGGTGAATACGGCAACGGTCAGCGGGACAATCACCAAAAATGTGATGGTATTTTCTTTCGCCAAAATTCCGAGGAATAAGCTGACCGCAGACAAGACCATCCACCCCGATTTGTTGGTGTCAAAATACTTAAGCGTTGCCCACAGTGCGCCCAGCCCACCGAGCAGTGCCAATATTTCGTCGCGGCCTTTTATGTTGGCCACGCACTCCACGTGCAGCGGGTGCAACACAAAAACAGCTGCCGCGATGAAGGGCAGGCTGAAATACCAGCGACCGCCTTCAGACACAGGAAACAATCCCAACAGGATGCGGTACAGAAAAATACCCGTCAGCCCGTACAACGCAATATTGATACCATGGCTAATGGAAGCGTGCTCCGGCCCGAACAGCCCCACTTCAATGGCAAATGTTGCCAACGACAGTGGGCGGTAACGCCCGCCTTCGAGCAAAAACTTTTGTTCATGAAAATATCCCATGAAGCTGTCGGAGGCGAAAATATTGCGCAAACCGCCAAATCCTTTCAGTACGTACTCGTTTTTCCACAATACCATCTCGTCGTCAAGCACATAGCCATACCCAACGCCAATCGCGTAGAGCGCGATTGCCAGGGCCATCAGACAGAGCGAAGGAATCCAATGCTGACGCCAAAAACCAGGCGCCAACGTGTGGGTGAGTAGTTCAGACGTTTTTTTCGTCTTGGTCTGGGTAGGGGCCGTCTTAGACGTCGTTTTGCTTTTTGCTGCCATGGTTTGTGTAATTGATGTTGCGTAACCAGTCAAGTGACGCGTTGTTTGATCCAAAAAGGCTCGTTTTTCGCCATTCTTGCCCATTTTTTTTGGCCGTTTTACTGCTACGTACCGCAAAAATCCGCTTCGTCTGGCAAAAATGATCATTTTTTTTCTCAGATGCGACCATCTGAACTGGTTACGATGTTGCAAAAGTAGCAGGATCGCAAAAAGAGTACAGAAAGAATATTGATTTTAATTCTACAAACCATACGAACTGAAATTTGTTGTGAACTTTGTAGCGACTTTTGCGCAGAAAAGTCGTGCAAAATTACCTTTAATGGTTTGTAACTGGTTAGGTGGCACGCTGTCTGGCCAAAAAAGGTCCATTTTCCGCCATACTTCGCAGATTTTTTTGACCGTAGCGCTGCTACGACCTACAAAAATCCGCTTCGTCTGGCAAAAAATAGCCACTTTTTTGTCTCAGACGCGACCACGCTAACCAGTTGCAATGGTTTTCAACTTTCCTTTTTTTGATGCAATTTCAACCCATCTTCCATGCCAGCCATCGGCCGGTACTCATCGCAGGCCCTTGCTCTGCTGAGTCAGAAGCACAAGTACTCGCAACGGCCCATGGTTTGAAAGACCAAGGCGTGGATTTGTTCCGCGCCGGGATTTGGAAACCCCGCACGCGCCCCGGTGCTTTTGAAGGGATCGGCTCAAAAGGACTTCTGTGGTTGAAACGCGTACAAGCAGAAACGGGTATGCGGGTGAGCACAGAAGTGGCAACCGCCCAACACGTGCAAGAGTGCCTCGACCAGGGCATCGATGTTTTTTGGATCGGCGCACGCACCACAGCAAACCCCTTTTCTGTGCAAGAAATAGCCGATGCCTTGGTCGGAACCGATACCCCTGTGATGGTCAAAAACCCCGTAAACCCCGATTACAAACTGTGGGTGGGCGGCATTGAACGACTCTATAAAGCAGGCATACGCCGCATTGCAGCCATTCATCGTGGTTTTTCTACGTACGGCGACTCAAAATACCGGAACGTGCCGCGCTGGCAAATGGCCATCGACCTCCAACAGGAATTTCCAGACCTGGAGCTCATCTGCGACATATCCCACATCTGTGGCCGACGGGATATCTTGGCAGAAACAGCCCAAAAATCCTATGAACTCAACTTCGATGGATTGATGGTGGAAGTGCATCCAACCCCTGACCAAGCTTGGAGCGATGCCGCACAGCAAATTACACCAGTGCAATTTGGTGACCTGATTGGCTCGTTGTCCCGTCGAAGCATCAGTTCCGATGACCCCGGCTACCTGTCGAGTATCGAAAATTTACGGCAACAAATTGACGAATTGGATGAAGAGCTGATTTGCCTGATTGCCCGGCGAATGGAGCTCGTCAGGGCAATAGGACATGAAAAGAAAGCGCGCAATATCGCTATTTTTCAGCCTGAGCGCTGGCGAACGCTGGCGGAAGCCTGCCGCTGTCGCGCCGAAAAAAACGAACTCAGCCACGAATTTATCGCCCTGTTTCTAGAGGCCATTCACCAAGAAGGCATCAACCAGCAGGAGCGCATCGTCAACCACCCCATGCCGGCAGCCTTGGCTCCGGCAGATTCGCGGTCCCATGATTGAGCTAGCGGTATTGGTAAATGCTCGTTGGGGCTGTCACGTGCCAAACAGCCTACCCTTTCACGTTTTCTGTCAAAAATATTGGTTAATTCTACACAGTTGGCCTCAAACGCGTAATTTCGCAGCCAATATCAACACTACTCCCACTGTAACGGGCTAGGTACTGGTGTAGGAGCTGAAAAACGGGTCTTTTTTGGGCCCACCCCGAGCTTCGTACGTAAGTTTGTTCATGCTAAAAATATTTCCCACGCATTTCAATGAAAAAACCGCTGTTGCTGCTCACTTTTTGCTGCTTGCTGTTCCGCCTTTTAGCGCAGGAAGTACAGATCAACGAGGATCCGGCCGTGGCGCAACTCTCCAATACGTGGGTCAGCAACAACAGGGCGGCACCCCGTATCAGCGGCTGGCGCGTGCAAATCATGTCCTCTACCGAACGAATGCAAGTGGAACAGGGCAGAAACAAATTCCGAACGCAATACCCTGAAATACCGGCGGAGTGGACACTCGAAAAGCCCTACTACAAACTGAGGGTTGGCGCATTTCGCAGCAAACACGAGGCACTCGCTTTTATCGCAGAACTTTCAAGTTGGCCCGGCGCTTATCCCGCCAAAGATGCCAATATTCACCCGCGAGATTTTTTAGAACAATGACCCATCTTGTCAACTTTCCGGTAATTTTGCTGTCGAAAGCGATATTTCATCCATAACACGTAAAGAAACTCTCCTATTTTGGCTTCACAGCAGGCAGCACTCAAACTGAACGAAATAGACCGACAGTTGCTGGGCATTTACGTTGCCCTGACAACGTTGGGGTGGTTCTTAATCTTTTCCGTAACCTACAACGAAGATACGCCGTACGCTTTTTTCAACATGGGTACGCTGGCGGGCAAACAGTTGTTTTTTATCGTGTTCTGTTATGCCTTCATGTTTGTCATATTGCTCACAGACTGGTCTATTTGGCGCACATTTTCACTGCCTATTTATATTTTTACCCTGCTTTTGCTGCCGGGAACGCTGATTTTTGGTCGGGAAGTAAACGGCGCCCACGCTTGGTATCAGTTTGGCGGATTCACCTTTCAGCCGTCGGAATTGGCCAAATTTGGCACCAGTTTGGCCCTGGCAGGGTATCTCAGCTCCTCCGGTGTTGATTTGCGGGAGTGGCGTAGCCAATTCATCTCTTTTCTTATTTTTTTACTGCCAGTTGCCGTAATTATGCTTCAAAGCGACACGGGCTCGGCGTTGGTTTTTTTCTCTTTTCTGCTGGCGTTGTACAGAGAAGGCCTCTCGCCCAGGTGGTACGTATTGGGCTTTGGCACCACGGCATTGGTTGTGCTGGGCTTGATGTTTGATCAGCCCGCGTATGTGGTGGCCAGTCTCATTGGCTTTATGAACTACATCTTCATTGCCCGAATGCGGCGGAGAAATCAGGTATGGTGGGGCTTTTTTGTGCTGCTGATCCCGGTAACTTTTTGGTGGCAGACGATTTTCGAGTGGTTATTAGGGGCTGTGCATATACCCGTTACGGCGTTGGGAAACCCGCATTTATATGTGTTGCTTCCACACCTTGTCTTGTTTTTTCCGGTATTTTTCATCAACTACTTGAAAAAAAACAGCATTGTACAGCGGCAGTTGCAGGTGTGGTTACTCATGTTGTCCTTGGCATCCGCCCTAGTGTTCGCCGCCAACTTTGCTTGTTACTCCGTGCTTGCGCCCCACCAGCAGCAACGCGTGAAAATTTGGTTGCGGCCAGGGGAGGCGGAGGCCAATGCCAAGGGCTCCGGCTACAACCTGATCCACTCCAAAATGGCCATCGGCGCAGGCGGTTTCTTCGGAAAAGGCCCCCTGCAAGGCAATATGACCAAATTGAAATATGTGCCAAAACAAAGCACCGATTATATTTTCTGTACCGTCGGGGAAGAGCACGGCTTTGTAGGCGTAACGTCTATGATCGTGTTGTTTCTGTGGCTGTTGTATCGTATTACCGTCATTGCTGAACGGCAACGATCCAACTTTTCCCGCGTGTACGCCTATTGCGTTGCCGGGATCGTCTTCATTCACTTCACCGTCAATGTGGGTATGACCATGGGCCTTTTGCCCACCATCGGTATTCCCCTGCCGTTCATCAGTTATGGGGGCTCATCGCTCATTGGATTTACGTTGCTGATCGCCGTTTTGCTCAAACTGGACAGCAACAGGAATCAAGCGTAGAAAACTCCCCCCTTCCATCCACTATATTTTACCAACAAGCGCCCATTTCCGCCCATACACGTTGAAATTCTCCCTCCTACACACCGACCCGCAATCCCGCGCACGTGCCGGCCTGATCTCCACCGACCACGGGCAGATCGAAACTCCTATTTTCATGCCCGTCGGTACCGCAGCAACAGTGAAAGCGGTACACCAACACGAGCTACGCCATGATATACACGCTCAAATATGCCTTGGCAATACCTATCACCTCTACCTAAGGCCCGGCCTCGACGTGCTGCGTGCAGCCGGTGGAATCCACGGCTTCAACGGGTGGAATGGCCCGGTGCTGACCGATAGCGGCGGCTTTCAGGTGTACTCCCTGGCACATCGACGAAAAATTAAGGAAGAAGGCGTAACGTTTCAGAGCCATATTGACGGGTCAAAACACACCTTCACCCCTGAAAATGTGATGGATATTCAGCGCGTTATCGGCGCAGATATCATCATGGCTTTCGATGAATGTACCCCCTACCCCTGTGACTTCAAGTACGCCGAAAAATCATTGGGGCTTACCCACCGCTGGTTGGCGCGTTGTATCGATCGTTTCGACAACACAGAACCCCTCTATGGACACGCCCAAACGCTTTTCCCCATTGTCCAAGGCAGTACCTACCCCGAATTGAGAAAAATTTCCGCCGAAACGGTGGCCGCTTTCGGGCGGGAAGGCAATGCCATTGGCGGTCTCTCGGTGGGGGAACCAGCAGAGGATATGTACGCCATGACCGAGGTGGTAACCGACATTCTGCCGCTCGACAAACCACGCTACCTCATGGGTGTAGGCACCCCGGAAAACATCCTGGAAAGTATTGCGCGGGGTATTGATATGTTCGACTGCGTGATGCCCACCAGAAATGCCAGACACGGCTTATTGTACACCGCAGAGGGTATTATCAACATCAAAAACAAACGCTGGCAGCACGATTTTTCTCCCATCGACGCCAATAGCCCTGCTCCCACCAGCCGTCTCCACACCAAAGCTTACCTACGACACCTCTTTATCAGCGGTGAAATTGTCGCCATGCAGCTCGCAACGCTCCAAAACCTGGCATTTTACCTCTGGCTTGTGCAGGAAGCCAGAAACCGTATCCTCGATGGCACGTTTTTAA
This sequence comes from uncultured Bacteroidota bacterium, assembly GCA_903933805.1. Classification (GTDB taxonomy): domain Bacteria; phylum Bacteroidota; class Bacteroidia; order Chitinophagales; family Saprospiraceae; genus M3007. Next base: position 26,338 of record CAIZLM010000035.1, read on the forward strand.
CTTGGAAAAATGATATGGTCAAAAACGTGCGCCAACGGTTGTAACTTGATCCAAAACGCAACGGGTTAAGTGGCACGCTGTCTGCCCAAAAAGTCCCATGCCCCGAAACGAAGCAGCTTTTTTGCCTCAGACGGCGTGCCAACCAACCAATTACTATCTATACGATGGGCACCCAAATTTCCTCCACCGCATCCGGATCATCCAGCCGATAATCCGCCCCAAATATGTCAAAATGCGGCCTTTCATCAACACGGTAACCAGCCGTGGGTACCCATGTTTCAAAAATATATTGTGCCGTTTGTGCGTAACCACTCGACAGCCCTCGGTGCACGAAAACAGCATACAGGCCGGCCGGCAGGGTAAGTACCGCCATGTCTTCCGGTATGCTGTTCATGTTGCTGACCGCTACCGCCGCCCATTTCTCAAAAAGGGTGTTCGGGGTAAATGTTTCAAAGGTGGTCCCTGCTTCGTACACATGCACGGAATAGAAATCCGTGTCCAGTCGGTTTTCAATGGTTTTTACCCTGGGTTTGAACCGCTTCCAAAGGAGGCTGGGATCTGCGGAAAGTGTTGTTTGAATCCGCATCCCAACCAGTATTCTTGGTTCTAATGCGACAATCGTAGGCTCCATTTTGATTGTTTTATGTGTTGAAGCATATTGTTATCAACGGTACCACCACACCACCGCAAAGGTGACCACCAGTAGAATGATCGCCAAAGTACGGTAGTTTTGGTACCACGGTAATCCGCGTAAGGCAGCGGAATCTTCTTCGTAAACTTGGTTGTTCCAAGTCATTCCGATGATTTTATCGGCAGGCGGAGGCGCCGTACTCAGGCTTACCACTACCTGAACCGCAGCACAGATGGCCAGGATAATGGGTGCTTTGACCAGAAAATGTACGCTGTTCCAGTCTGGCAGAAGTTCATACACCTGGCTTGCCACAGTTACCAACGCGATGACCAACCCCACCATCAGGGCTGCAAAAGCACCGTCGGCGTTGGCACGCTTCCAGAACAGCCCAAGGAGAAAAATGGCAACCACCGGCGGGCTGATGAGGGCCAAAACACCTTGCATATAGTTCATCAGCGATTCAAAATTGGCAATTTGGGGCGCCCAAGCAACGGTGATGCACATGAAAACGACCGTGGCAATCTGACCGGAACGCACCAACCCTTTTGAGTCCATGTCGGGACGAAATTTTTGTACAAAATCCATGGTGACCAACGTAGAAGCCGAGTTGAGGGTCGCGCTTACCGCAGAGGCCATCGCAGCCAAAAAACCAGCCACAATCAGCCCGATGAGCCCAACGGGCAAAAGGTCAAATACCAGGGTCGGGTAGGCGCCATCAGAGAAGTTTTTCAGTTGCCCGGCATACATTTCCTGTAGGTTTGGATACAGTTTCAAGGCTGCAACGCCTGGAATCACCAAGAGAAAAAGTATGGGTATTTTCAGGAGCGCAGCAAAAAGAGCGCCTTTTCTGGCCTCATTGGCGTTTCTGGCGCTGAGTGCCCGCTGTACGATAAACTGGTTGTTGCACCAGAAATAAAAGCCCAACAGTGGCACCCCAAACAACAATCCCTGCCAAGGCATATCGGGGTTGTCGGAGGGTTGTACAAGGTGCATATAGGAAGGGTCTTTGGCCGTCGCATGTGCCACAATGGCATCGTAGCCGCCTGCTTTGTCGTACACAATAAAGGCCAGGATGACGGCCGAAATCAACAGAATCACGGTGTTCACCATCTCTGTCCGCATCACCGACGACAGTCCGCCAAAAATGGTATAACCCGCCGCAAAAATTGCCAACAGGCTAACAATCACGAGGGTATTGGCTTCAGGATAAACCAATTTTGCAATTACCACGCCGGCAAACAGCGTGCCCGCAGTGTCAATGAAAATATTTCCCACCAAGGTGATGAAGGAAAAATAGTACCGAGACCGAACATCATACCTTTTTTCGAAAAATTCCGGCATCGTATAAACCTTGGACTTTAAGTAAAAAGGCAAGATGAACATACAAAAAAATGCCAGCACAATGGAGGCCATCCACTCGTAATTAAAAAACACAATACCGCCCTTGTAGGCGCCGCCAGTGATGGCAATGAGTGAATTGGAAGAAATATTGGCTGAAAACATGGATATGCCAATCACATACCATGGCATATTGCGGCCCGCCAGGAAATACTCTTCTGAGCTGCCCGCTTTGCGATGGTAAAATCCATACGCTACAATGGCCGTGATGTACCCGACGATGATGACCAAATCAATGGTTGACAATGTGAAATTCATAGATAGTAAGTAGGTTGGTGAAGGAAAATCGCTTGGTTATTATGTTGGCAATCGCGAGCAATGTTACGGGTTATTCAGATTCTATTCTTCCTACCTTTGCAGCATGTTTTCTACCACTAAAAAAATTGGCATTCTCGGCGGCGGCCAACTGGGTAAAATGCTCTGTCTCGCAGCGGCCAACTGGGATTTTAAAACCTATATCCTCGATCCTACCCCAGGCTGCCCCGCCAGTCAGGTCTGTACGGAAAGTACCATAGGCGATTTCAATCATTACGACGACGTCATGGCTTTCGGCCTCGACAAAGATCTGATCACGATTGAGATCGAACACGTCAACACCGATGCCTTGCGGGCCTTGCAACGCATGGGGAAAATCGTGCACCCATCCCCCGATGTATTGGACATCATAAAAGACAAAGGGTTACAGAAGTTGTTTTATCAGAAGAACGGTATTCCCACCGCGGATTTCGAACTTTTCGACGATGAAAATGCCCTGCGGGAGGCCATTGTTTCCGGTCGCTGGCCGCTACCGCTGGTTCAAAAAACACGTACCGCCGGGTATGATGGGAAAGGGGTGGCGGTCCTGCGTACGCTGCAAGACTTGGAAACCAAGTTGCTGCCTGGACCTTGCCTGGCCGAAGTGTTGGCCGATATACAGGTGGAAATAGCCGTGATTGCTGCGCAAAACCCTGCTGGCGATGTGGCGGTATTCCCCGCCGTGGAGATGGATTTTCATCCAGAAGCCAACCTCGTCGAGTTCTTACTTTGTCCGGCACGCGTATCGTCGCTCGTGGAGGCCGAAGCAGAGGCCCTCGCCGAGCGCGTCATTCGAACCCTGCACCTATGCGGGCTGCTGGCCGTGGAAATGTTTCTCACGCCCGCTGGAGAACTGCTGGTCAACGAATGTGCCCCACGCCCCCACAACAGTGGTCACCACACCATCGACAGTGCCATCACAAGTCAGTTTGAACAACACCTGCGGGCAATCATGGATTTGCCGCTCGGCGCAGGTACCCAAAAAGTGGCCGCCGCTGTCATGATAAACCTCCTCGGGGAAGCAGGACACAAGGGCCCGGTTCACTATGAAGGCGCAGCGCAATGCCTGGCACTCGAGGGCGTACACCTGCACCTCTATGGGAAGGCGCTGACTTCGCCTTTCCGCAAGATGGGACACGCAACCATCACAGCCGACTCGGTGGAATTGGCCATCAAAAAAGCCGACTTCGTCAAACACCACCTCAAAGTGGTGGCCATGGAGCCGCTTCTGCTTAACCGTTGAATATTGCCCAGCCTATGAAAATTATGTTTCAACATGGTGGAAAAAACTATACGGCTGACCTTGCGCTGCCGATAGACCTTTCGATTCCACTTCGCGATGGCGCAGAGAACCCCAATTGCTTCTGGGCGCCCATGCCCGAATTTGAGCCGGTGGTGGCAGGAGATTTTATCGGCAGTACGGCCAGCGGAGGCGTTGTGAACTTTTTTAACATCCGGATCAATCCCCATGGCAATGGCACGCACACCGAATGTGTCGGCCATATTGCCCAAGAGCGGTATGTACTCCGAAATTGCCTGTTGCAACACCATTTTATGGCAAATATTGTCCGTGTTGAGCCACGTTTGACCGCCGAGGGCGACCTTGTTGTTTTTCGCGATCAATTGGAAGCGGTGTGGGCAAACAATGGTGCAGAAGCCCTCATTGTCCGGACAATACCCAATGAGCCGTCCAAAATGAAAGCCCAGTGGTCGGGCACCAATCCCCCCTATGTTCACCATGAAGCACTTCAATGGCTGGCAGAAATCAATGTACAACACCTGCTGCTCGATCTTCCTTCCGTGGACCGAGAGGAGGATGGCGGCCAGTTGCTGGGGCACCGGGCTTTTTGGCAGTACCCGCACAACGTGCGAACCCACTGTACCATCACAGAACTGATTTTTGTGCCCCAGCACGTGCCCGACGGACAATACCTGCTCAACCTGCAAACAACCTCGCTCGACCTCGATGTAAGCCCCTCAAAACCGGTTGTCTTTGCCCTCACGTGAGGAAAGTCCTACACGGGACCGTCTTTTAATTTTTGTGCCCGATTGGCCACGTAGGCGAAAATACAGGCTGTCCAGAAAGAATACAGCGAGTACACCAAGGCCGGCTTTACCATTTCCTGGTTGCCCAACATATTGCTGGCAATGAGAAAGGCGAGTGTGGTATTCTGTACCCCGCTTTCCATGGCCGCTGTGATCCGCGAAGCATGCGGCAGGCCCATGTACTGCATGAAAAAATAACCAAAAAACAAGCAACTGGCGTTCTGAAGCAGTGCATAAGGCGTAATAAGCAAAAAATCTTCGTAACTTAGCCCCGATCCCCCGTGCTGCTTGCCTGCAAACAACTTGATGGTGAACACAACAGCAAGCAATGCCAACATGACGTACTTGGAAGGAATACTGATTTTGGCCGCCGTACGGGGAAATCGCCGTCGAATGAGAATGCCCAGTGTTGCAGGAATAATCGTAATGAAAAATATGTGCCCCACCGTGTCCCAAAAAGGTAGGTGTAAGTCGCTGGATTTACCCAAAAAAACACGCAAACCAAGGTTGACCACCACCGGAATCGAAAACAACGTAAGCAAACTGTTTACAGACGTGAGCGACAAGGATAGGGCCACGTTGCCCTTCCACAAATAGGTGAGAAAACCAGAGGTTGCACCGCCGGGACTGGCCGCCAAAATGATGAGGCCAACTTTAATTTCATCAGGAATGGGCGCCAACAGGCTTATGGTAAATGCTATGACGGGTAAGCCCACCATTTGAACGCTCAATCCCGTGAAAAATGCCCTGGGGTGACGAATCACGCGCTTGAAGTCGGAGAAGGTGAGTGAAAGGCCTACGCCAAACATCACCAACCCCAAAACGATACCAACAGCAAGATCAACGAGGATAGTGGGTGACAATGTTTTTTCGGGATTCAGGGTTTCAAGGTGCTATCGTTCTCTTTCAATTTTTGTGAGCCAGGATTTTGATGTTTTCTAACAACCACCATTTAACCCTTCATGCCACCACATGCAATTGTCCATACATATACCTCGCTGAAAACCACCACAAATGTAAGGAGTGCTTGTTGCATCTCAAGCCGCGGATCGCGTTAATTCTTTGTAACTGCGTCTGCGACCAAAAAGTAGCTATTTTTTGCCAGACTTCGCAGATTTTTGCAGGCCGTAGCCTCGCTATCGTCAAAAAAATCTGCGAAGTAGTACGGAAAATGGCCCTTATTGTGCCAGAGCGCGCGCCTCCAACCAGTTACAACCCTTTATTCCACCTACTTTTACCATTGACCATGAAAATAAGCGCTTTTTATGTCGCAGAGGAAATCCACCTCAAATCCTTGAAGGAAAACTTCTCCGGTATCCTCCTGCAGGAAAACCCATCGGAACTCTATTATAGCATCGATGAAGCAGGCTATTTATACCTTTCAGACTACGGTGCTGTTGTGTTCGCCAATATCAGCGATGCCGACATGAGCAAGCATTTACAGCTGATCCGGCAGTACTGCGGGCGATTGTTGTCAGACAAACTCCGCGATGATGTGGAAATCAACCACCGACCAGGGGAGGCACTGGCCTTTGGGTTCGACAGTTTAAGGGTGCCTGACATGAGCGAGGGGGTCGTGAAAATTGTGATGCTCAACCTCGCCTACTCTGTTGCCATGGATTTTTATACCCAGCGGGCGCAGGAGCAATTGACGGAAATACAACGCTTTACCAAACAAATGGAAACGGAAGGCACCATCCACATCAGTCGGAAAAACATGGTCCGCTTTATTGGAAAGGCTTTGAACAACAAAAACCGAATCGTTGAAAACCTGTTCATTTTTGATAGCCCCGACCTTGCCTGGGACGATGAATACCTCGACCGGATCCACCGGGGAATGGCGCGTACATTCGAAATTCAGTTGCGATTTAAAGAACTCGAATACAACTTCAAGGTCATCGAAGACAACCTTTCCGTATTCCGTGATTTTTTCCTCCACCGCGAAAGCAGTAAGTTGGAGTGGATTATCATCGCCCTCATTTGCATTGAGGTTTTCGACCTGATCATGAGTAAAATTTTTTGACAACGGGTTAGCGTGGTCGCGTCCGAGACAAAAAAATGGTCCCTTTTGGGCCAGACAACGGGTCGCCCAACCAGTCAACTGCCATGCAATAGTATTTGCCCGAGGGGTGTCGCCGAGTGTCGGCGGCACCCCTTTGTTTATGGGTAAAGTGGCATACGGTGTTGGCCAATTGGCACACCACCCCGGTGGGTTTTGAAGCCCCGATAACCCCAAAAAACACCCTCCATCCGCCTGCCACGCAATGCCCGCCACGCCTTGATTAGCCCACCCTGAAAGTTCATCCCCTTTGGGCAACCCAAGTTGAGATTCATCGAAAATAAACCCTCCTAGGATCAGATAAATGCACG
>CAIZLM010000036.1 GCA_903933805.1 uncultured Bacteroidota bacterium
ACTATATTTTTATTGTTACCGATGCTCATAGCGAAGAAGAACACCACAGCGAAACTGAAACAGCCGAACACAAACACGATGAAAGCGGACATCAGCATAGCGAAAAAGAAGAACCTGAACACAAAGAAGAAGGAACAACTTTTGAAAAAATCCCAGTTCGCAAAGGCACAACCGATGTAGGTTATAGCGAAATTACTTTGCTCAAAGAAATTCCTGCCAATAGCAAGGTAGTTGTAAATGGAGCATTTTTTATTTTAGCTAAAATGAACAACAAAGGCGAGGCACACGCACATTAAAATTTAAAACAATGAAATTCAACACATCAATGCCAATAGCACTAAAACCATACTTTCAAAAGGAACTAACCGAAGCTGAAAACACCTTTACCAAAAGGCATTTTCAGCAAAGTTGGCGACACTTAGAACGGGCACACATACTTGGACAGCCCTATCCAATTGCACATTCTTTTGTGCATTGGAAAATGTTAGAGTTCGGCATCAAAACCAAAAATACAAAAGAAATTATCGGACAAATTCCCCGCCTATTAGTAGGTGGCGTAAAATCCTTTGTCGGGAACATTCCACTTGGAAATACAGGCGGAGCTAATGTTCCGCCACTGCAACCAATGGAAATACCCGAAGATTTATTAATCATTATTCAAACACATTCAAACAATGAAATTACCAATTAAAGACAAAAAATTTCTCTTTCTTCTTTTCGCAATTACGATAGTTATTTCGTTAGAAGTTTTATCCATAATAGGCATTCATATTCCTATGCCTTATGCACCTTTTGTATTCGCCATTTTCATTATAGGCATTGGTTATAATGTTTTGTGGAACGGAGTAAAAGCAATCTTCAAACTCCAATTCAGCAGCATCAATTTACTAATGACCATTGCAGTTATAGGAGCATTTTATTTGGGTGAATATCCCGAAGCAGCAGTTGTAATAGTGCTATATGTTTTAGGTGAACGCTTAGAAGATATTGGAATAGAAAATTCAAAATCTGCATTAGATGAATTAGTAAGCAAAGCACCAAAGACCGCTTTTGTAAAAACAGAAAACACAAATGTGGCTATTGATAAAATTGCAGTCGGCACAATCATTCAAGTCAAAGCAGGTGAAATGATACCGTTGGACGGCAAAATTATTTCAGGCGAAACAATGGTTGATGAAGCAGCCATCACAGGCGAACCAATTGCAAAAGACAAACAAATTGGCGACAATCTTTTTGCAGGAACACTAAACAAAAATGGTTTTATAGAAATGGAAACAACAAAACTTTCTGTTGATACAACTTTCTCAAAAATCATTCGCCTCACCTTTGAAGCACAGGGCAATAAAAGCGAAACACAAAAATTCATTCAGAAATTTTCAAAGTATTACACACCTTCCATTATTGCAATGGCAATTTTAGTTTTCGTAATTCCTGTTTTCGTTTTGCAATTAGACCTCAATCATTGGTTGCAACAGGCAATTACACTTTTGGTTATCGCTTGTCCTTGTGCATTGGTTATATCTACACCAGTTGCAATCTATGCAGCCATCGGAAACGCATCAGCAAAAGGAGCATTGGTAAAAGGTGGAAAATACATTGAAGCATTGGCAAGTATCAAAGCAATTGCATTAGATAAAACACGAACAATCACTTTTGGCAATCCGATTGTTTCAGATATTTTTCCGTTGAACGGAACAAGCCGAGAAGAACTTTTGGCTTGCACCGCAGGAGCAGAAATTTTCAGCGAACACCCATTGGCACAAGCAATAGTAGATGCAAGCAAAAAAGAAGGATTTGAACCACACAAAGCCGAAGCATTTAAAAGCATAATGGGAAAAGGGGCAACAGCAAAATGTTTGGTGTGTGAGGACGAAACAATTTATGTTGGTAAATTGGAATTTATCAAAGAACATCAACCAACAGACAACGAAGCCGAAAAAATTGTAGAGCAACTTTCATCACAAGGAAAAACAAGTGTAGTAGTAAGTTTTGGTGATGGTGTGGCAGGTATTATAGGTTTAATGGACGAAATAAAACCCGACAGTGCAGCAGCATTAAAAGAAATAGAAGTAATGAACATAGAACCCGTTATGCTTACAGGCGACAGCGAAAAAGCAGCAAACTATGTAGCCGAGCAAGTAGGCATCAAAAAAATATTCGGCAATATGTTACCCGAAAACAAAGCCGACAAAATCAAAGAACTTTTACAGGAGTATAAATTCGTAGCAATGGTAGGCGATGGCATAAACGATGCACCAGCTTTAGCACAATCCACCGTAGGCATAGCAATGGGAGCAGCAGGTAGCGACACAGCAATAGAAACCGCAAATATTGCATTGATGAACGACAAACTTTCACTCATACCGTTTTTAATTCGGTTAAGTCAAAAAACATTACGCAGAATAAAATTCAACACCATCGGAGCAATAGCAGTAAAAATTATTTTTATCACATTGGCTTTCGTAGGTTACAGCAATTTAGTTTTTGCTATTGCCGCAGACGTGGGAGTGACATTAATCGTAATTTTGACAAGTTTGAATTTGATGAAGTTTGAAAATAAAATTGCAATTGCACAATGAAACCAACAATCTTGACGACACAGCATACAAAGCTAACGCATTTGCACTCACATTTGCTTTTGCCACCACACACAGGCAAACGCAGCAAAAGCAAAAGAGAGTGCAAGCAACCGCACCCGTTCACCGCAGACCAGACCGTAAATAACGTGGACAATTCAGTGTATATTCAACAACGAAAACACTTCGGACAGACAGAAGGGCAGCTGATAACAGCGGTTTGGCAAAAGTGGCGGTTCAGTGCTTCGTATGACAGTTTTTCGTAAATTTGAAGTGTGTGCTTCGTATGAAAGTTCAGTGGTAAAATCGCCACCTTCGCCAAGCCGCAAACCGTTAAACAATCTCAGGGCTCCCCAAACTCCTCAACAATAACCTTCACATGAGCAGGGGTCAATAAACGATTACCAGGCTTGTAACCAAAGCTTTTTAGCATCGGTAAAACAGTGTCACTTAATTTGATCCACCTGCGTAATTGAGCACTGGCACTTTTCTTTGATATGTTTGGGAAATAGAGCTGAGCTAACTCACCGTATCCGTATGATTTTATTCTAAATTTCTCTTCCATTTTCTAAACTGGTCTAATTGGGTATAAAAAAAGCCCTGGGGTTTCCAGGGCTTTAAGTTTAAAACGACATTGCTAATCGACTTCCTATCTTGGTGGATAGTCGCTCCATATCTTCACCTACTTTTTTATCTACAATCCTAGCATAGTGCTGGGTGCTTGTAATGTTTTTGTGTCCAAGCATTTTACTTACCGATTCAATCGGAACACCATTCATCATAGTCAATGTAGTTGCAAATGTGTGTCGAGCGATGTGATAAGAGAGCTTCTTGGTAATGCCACAGAAATCAGCAATCTCTTTCAGGTAGGCATTCATCTTTTGGTTGCTCATAATGGGCAGAATAAGGTCATCTGCTTCGAGCAAATCTAACTGGACATACTTGGCTATGATTTGCATCGGCACATCCAATAGAGGCACGTTTGCACGTCCACCTGTTTTTTGCCTTTTGGTTTTAATCCAATAGCCAGCTTCATTGCGTTCGATTTCACAGCGTTTAAGTTTTTTCACGTCAGCATAAGCTAAACCTGTAAAACAAGAAAATACAAAAAAGTCCCTAACCCTGGTAAGTCTCTCAAATGACGAGTTGTATTCCATGATGGACTTTAATTCATCTTCGGTTAAATAGGGGCGGTCAACTTCTTTCATGGTTAGGCTGATTCCTGCAAATGGATCCTTTAATATCCAACCATGACGAACACAGCGATAAGTGATCCTTTTAAGATTTTGAAGGAATTTGTTGGTTGTGTTAAAATTGCAACCCTTTTCCGTTTTCAAATACATCCCAAATTCAGTGACCATGTAATGGTCGATTGATTTAATCGGCACATCGCTTACTTTGTATTTGATTCTAAGGAAATTTGAGAAATGATTTTTGGCGGCATTGTACTTTTGGCA
>CAIZLM010000037.1 GCA_903933805.1 uncultured Bacteroidota bacterium
TCGTCTGGCAAAAAATGGCCACTTTTTTGTCTCAGACGCGACTACGCTATTTTTGTATCCTTTGCCAAAACCATCCACCGCCGATATTAACAACCCAAGGTTGTTTGAAAAACAACAATTACAACAATTAATCTAAAGTATTCATTATCAACACTATATTGGTTTTTTTAAAAAAAACATGCTTTTTTTAAAAAAAATTCTTTGACATTTTTTGTTTTTAAAAACTCTTTGTTTTAAATTTGCAGCATCAAACAAACAAATAAACAATTAAACACGGCAATACGCCTCACCGATCAATCAACAGCTATAACGCTAAAACTTTAGCCTCATGATTAAGGAAGATAGAATTGACCTAAATAAACGCTTCGTCGAGGCATTTCAACTGTTGGAAGATCGTGGCGCAATTGTCAAAAACGATCGCAGTGGAAGGGGCGTCGGTGATGTGGCTGATAAAGTCCTCGGCAACAAAGCTTATGGGCACATCATCCGGGCATTCCTCAACCCTGAAAGTAAAAGGGTCATTGATTACGGACAAGCACAATCATTCTGCCGCTCTTTCGATATCAACGAGGCCTGGCTCCTCCACGGAATAGGCAATCCTTTTGGCTTTGATACGCCAGGAGATGGCTTTTCAGCGGAACGCCTAATGGCAGGTGGGCCAGGAAATATCCTCTTTACAACTGTCCGGGCATTCGCTGGTGCAACCCTCGGTGCTGACAACCAGGAAGACAATACCTACTTCTCCATTCCCGGGGTGTCAGGAGCAGGCTTGGTGGCTTTTCAAATTGATGGTAATTCGATGGACCCTGTCATCAAACACAACGACATCGTGGTCTGCAAATCAGTTGAAAACTTGAATGAGATACGCGACAACGAAATATATGCTGTGCGCTCCAATGGCAACGTTTGGGTGAAATATGTGCAGAAAATCCACAACAACAGGGGCCGTATCGTGCGTATGAAGTTGATATCTGCCAATTACTTCGACAATGATCCCTTCGAAGAAGACGTCAATGAATCTACCAGACTGTATAAAGTCGTGCGCAAAATTAGCAACGTGTGATGAACAAGGGGGCTGTGCGCCCAATCGTTTTTTTGTACTGCGGCTCGTTGTCTGCCCAACGCTGTATAATTTTTGGGCAAGGTAACTGGTTAGGTGAAACGTTGTCTGGCCCAAAAAGGCCCACTTGCCGCACTGCTTCGCTCATTTTCTTGACCTTATCGATGTTGCGGCCTGCAAAAACCTGCTTCGTCCGGCAAAAAATGGCCACTTTTTTGTCTCAGACGCGACCTCGCTAACCAGTTACTTAAAAAGGTAACTGGTTAGGTGGCACGCTGTCTTGCCCAAAAAGGCCCATTTTCCGCCATACTTCGCAGATTTTTTTGACCGTAGCGCTGCTACGGCCTACAAAAATCCGCTTCGTCTGGCAAAAAATGGCCACTTTTTTGTCTCAGACGCGACCACGCTAACCAGTTACTTAGAAAGAATATCCTGCTGTTTATTGTTTTCGAAGCCTCCCGTCGTAACGCACGGTGAGGCTTTTTTTGTCAACAACGGTTCCATACACCACCTGCGCAATCCATCTCAAAAAATCAGCCATTGCCATTCCACCACCAACGCTCCGGCAACGCAGCCTCTATCAACAACGGCTCTTGCTTCACAGGGTGCGTCAGTGCAATACTCCAACTGTGCAGTGCTATGGAAGCATCCGGCAACGGCTCCGGAGCCCCATATTTTAGATCACCCAAGATGGGGCATCGAATGGCGGCCAACTGCGCCCGTATCTGGTGTGAACGCCCCGTAATAGGGGAGACCCGCAACAGGGTGTACCCACCCCGTTCCCCAATGGTCTCATACTCGGTTATACTCTCTTTCGCATCACCAACAGGATGAAAATGCACCTCCACCATATTTCGCTTTTCGTCCTTCCGCAAAAAGTGTCGCAGGGTTCCAGCAGGTATTGCAGGCGCCTGTAATACCAGTGCAAGATAGGTTTTGTGCACTTTTTTGTCCCGAAACATGGTGTTCACACGGCCCAAAGCTTTGTCTGTGCGGGCAAACAGTACCGCGCCGCTTACAGGGCGGTCAATCCGGTGTGCGGGATGCAAAAATACCGCCCCAGGCTTATCGTATTTTTCTTTCAAATATTCCTTGCCCCAGTCCGTCAGGGTCTGATCGCCCGTTTTGTCTCCCTGTACCAGCCAGCCCGCCGGTTTATTGATGATCAGCAGGTGATTGTCTTCATATACAATGGTCATTCTCCGGCTTTTTTACGCGCCTTGATGTCCAGACGAAACGAGAAAATATGCGAATATTGCACCGCAGATACATTGCCAATATCGGTCAGCGCATAATCGAGTTGCACCCGCCCAATGTGAAGTCCAATCCCAAAATTTGGCTGCACCGATACGTATTCCTTTTCAGCATTAAAATCAGCCTTGGTCCGCTGAAAATTACCCGCCCCCAGCCGCACCTGTACCAGACCTCGATAATCAGCTTCCATACCCACCCGAGCATCAAGATTGAAGCCCTTGCTGCTGATCAATACGTTGCGTTGACCATCGGTGGTACACTCCAAGTCCACCGTCGGCAATAAGGTCGTTTTTGACGAGCACTTGATTTTGTAGGCCCCTCCGAGCACCACCCTTGGACGCGTAATTTCAGTATTACTAACCGGTATATCATTGTTGGTAGCACTAAAAACAGCTTTTTCCTGTTCGGTCAGGTTAAAAGACCAAGCATTAAAGGTTGTTGTTAAATCCCGGCCTTGCATGCCAAACTGCAGGTTGCCTTTTTTGTATTGGATCCCGAAATCAGCGCCGAAGCCCCAGGAATTGCCAAATTTACCAATGACGCGCCGTACCACCTTCACCGTACCGCCGACCGAGAGCGCCGGATTTTTTAGCTTTCGGGCATAACTGCCCATCAGGGCATAATCGGCCGCAGAAAACTCCGTAACGTTGTCATAATTAATCGTGCCATCTGTGTTCACCAAGTTAATGGTATAGGGAATATTGTCAATCCCCAGTCGAATCAATGAAAAGGCCAAAAAAGCGTTGCGATCACCGCCCATTGATTTCCCAAAACTCAGGTAATCATACTGTCCCACCCCACCAAACCACTCCGCGTGCATGGCAGCAGCCTGATAGGGCGCGTCAATCGAAGCCAGACCGGCAGGGTTCCAGTAAGCTGACGTGATGTCATTCACCACCGCCACTTGAGCGCCTGACATCCCATGGGCACGACCGCCAATTCCAATAGACAAAAATTCATTGCTGTATTTTTGGGAAAAAGCGGGAAAAACTGCCCAAATAAGCAGATGACCAATCACAAGGAGTTGTTTTTTCATAATACGCTACTTTTGTGCAGGCTATTGACGTAATCTTACCTAGCCCGGTTGCCTGTCTTCTTCCACGTTGGGCAAAGATCCGGCATGGTTTCAATCGTTACTTATTTCTGTCAAGCTTTAAGAAAGATCATGCAAAAATTAATCATTGGGACTGTTCTCTTGCTGCTAAACGCGGTTTTATTGGCTCAAAACAACTTCAACCTCGAACGCTTGGGGCACTGGGATGATGATTCACTGCCTGTTGCTTCCCCCGACAACCTCAAACTTCAGTACAACAGTTGCTGGGGGCTGACCGTCGATGGCCGGGAATACGCCGTCATGGGTGGCGCAGCACACGTGCTGTTTTTTGATGTTACCGAGCCCACTCAACCGCTGTTGGTCGGCAAATTTCAAGGTCGCTCGTTGGTTGTACCCCGCGAATTCAAGTCGTACAAAAACCGCGTTTATGCCGTTGCCGATGGTGGTAACGACGGGCTTATGATATTCGACTTGAGCCATGCGGTGGACACCATTGTGCGCACCTATTGGGACACCACCTACTTCAAAAAAATACACACCATCGCATTGGACACCACTTCGGGCCATATTTACCTGAACGGCGGAAATGCAGGGCAAGGCATCATCGTGTTGGACGCCAGCCAGAACCCCGATGCCCCGACTTTTTTAGCGCATCCGATTATCCCCGGCGGTTATGTACACGACTGCTATGTACGAAACGACACCGTTTATGCCTCCTCCGGATACGATGGCTACTATGTTTTTGATTTCAAAGATCCTCAAAATCCAATCCTTCTGGCTCAAATAGCTTCCGGCGGTTACAACCACAACAGCTGGCTTACCCCTGATGGCCGGTACGCGTACTATGCAGAAGAAGTGCCACAGGGCCAACCCATCCACATCGTTGATCTGCAAAACTTGGCGCTGGGAGAAATCGAATTGGTCGGCAGTTTTCTCGACAACCTTCAAGCACCGGATGACAGTATTAAAAAAGCCATCCCGCACAACCTCTACATCAAAGATAATATGCTGTTCGACTCACAATATGAAGACGGCCTTTTGGTATACGACATCAGCAACCGACTGTTTCCAAACTTGGTTGCGCACTACGATACAAGACCGGAAAATACCGCTTACCAAGGCTTCTTTGGCAACTGGGGCAACTACCCTTGGTTGCCTTCCGGAACGATCATTACCAGTGACATGCAAAATGGACTCTTTCTGTTGCGGTTCAGCAGCGTTGGCATTACCGCTTATCCTAAAAAAAGCTTGCGCGCAACTGTTTACCCCAATCCAGCCAGCCACTCCATACAGATCGTGGTTGACAGCGAGGACGACTGCGCTTGGGTACTGCTAGACAACACAGGGAAAAGCATTCTCCGTGGAGTACTGCACAACGCCAACACAACCACGGGGATAGAACTACCAACCGTGCCCCCGGGGCTCTATGGAATACACCTGCAAAACAAAGAAGGCAAGGCAACATTGATAAAAATAATAATCAACTGAGAGCACCTTACAAAATCACCCCGTCACGACAACCAATGTACGACAATCAGCGAAGCGCCGTGCACGGCAGAATAATTTAGAAATGCGGGCAATTACACTTGGGTTTGAACAGGCTGCAACTTTCCATGACAAACATGCCCACGGTTAGTAGCACAAAAGCGACGCGAAACCAATTGATTTTTTTCATAGCAAGAGCATACTGAGATTTTAGTGATTGGTAACTGGTTACGAGTGATGGTAATGCATGGCAATATTTCACGACCACATTGCGAGACCACAGCGTTCAGAAGGGCGAAAATAACTAAAACGCTGTGGAGCCGAAATAATTTTACCGATCAGGCCTTGAAAAAAGTATGGGGTAGCAAATCACAACTTTCGGATCAGCATCAATCCGTCGCGCAAGGGCATCAAGATATTTTCAACCCGCGGGTCGTTGTGGACAAAAGCATTGAATTCGCGCAGTGCGCGGCTGGTATCGTCTTTGGTGTCCATCCCGGCCACTTTACCATCCCAGAGTACATTGTCGGCGAGGATAAAACCACCACGCCGCATTTTGGGTAATACCAGTTCATAGTGGCGCAGGTAATCAAGTTTCCCGGCATCTAGGAAGGCCAGGTCGAATATATCGTCTAAATAGGGGATAATTTCGGCAGCATCTCCAAGGTGCAATACAATTTTTTCGTCGAACCCGGCCAGGTGTACATATTTACGGATGAGCCAAGCCATCTCATCGTTCACTTCGATGGTGTGCAGTTTGCCTTGGTGGGTTAAACCTGCGGCCAGACACAGCGAAGCGTAACCGGAGAACGTTCCTATCTCCAGTACCCTGTCAGGTCGTATCATTTGGCTGATAAAACGCAGCAGGGTTCCTTGGTAGTGCCCGCTCTGCATTTGGGGGCTGAGCGTTTTTAAATGCGTTTCTCGATCGAGCGACTCGAGCAAATTCGACTGCTGGGAAGTTCGCGACAAACAATAGTCGAATTCGGTATTTTTAGAAATCATATTATTTTGGGCTTTTTCAGCAGAAACAGGGGGTAAAACAATGTCGGGTCAAAGATCTTTCGATTTTTTAAGCTTTTTTTTTAAAATTGTTTTTCTGTTACAGAATAGGAATGTACCTTTGCACTCGCTTTTGAGAAATAGGGTTTTACCCAATAAAAGAGCGGCGTTGTTTGAATTGTAAATAGTGCCTTTGAGGCTATTTCAAGCCACTGTAGCTCAGTTGGTAGAGCAGCTGATTTGTAATCAGCTGGTCGGGGGTTCGAGTCCCTCTAGTGGCTCTAAGGTAACAATAATGATAGATTTCGGCGTTTGATAAACGCTGAAATGTCGGGGTTTGGAATGTGTAAAATTTAAGGGGGTGCCCCGGAGTTGGAGAGCCGGGCCAGACTGTAAATCTGGTGCTTCACTGCTGAGTAGGTTCGAGTCCCACCACCCCCACCCTTTGTGAGAGAAGTGAGCGCGCGATAAAGAGAGAGGTTGCGAAAGGAGTATCACGTCTCACATGCTCTGCGGTGGTAACTCAGTTGGTAGAGTGTCAGCCTTCCAAGCTGAATGTCGCGAGTTCGAATCTCGTCCGCCGCTCTTCTTACCGTTTACCAATGTTCAATTGTTGGACTTTGGAAAGCGGACTTGCTGTTGTAGCTCAGGGGTAGAGCACTTCCTTGGTAAGGAAGAGGTCGTGAGTTCAATTCTCATCAACAGCTCGAATTAAGTTGGCGCAATATGAAAGGTAACGATGTTTGTTATGCCTTTCTGTTTCGGCCAACTTTTCATACGTAAAAAAATTGCATTTTTTCACCTAACGTTTTTGATACAAACAGTTTTAAACCAATGGCAAAAGAGACTTTTGTTCGCACCAAGCCGCACGTAAATATTGGCACGATTGGTCACGTTGACCACGGCAAAACGACGCTGACGGCTGCCATTACTTTCGTTCTTTCACAAAAAGGTCTGGCTAAGAAAACGGACTACGATGCCATTGACGCTGCTCCTGAGGAGAAAGAACGTGGTATTACGATCAACACAGCACACGTTGAGTATGAGACGCTGAAGCGTCACTACGCCCACGTTGACTGTCCTGGTCACGCCGACTATGTTAAGAACATGATTACCGGTGCCGCCCAGATGGACGGTGCTATCGTTGTTTGTGCAGCCACAGACGGCCCGATGCCCCAGACGCGTGAGCACATCTTGCTTGCTCGCCAAGTAGGTGTTCCCCGTATTGTTGTTTTCATGAACAAAGTTGATCTTGTGGACGATCCGGAGATGCTTGAACTTGTTGACATGGAGCTCCGTGAGTTGCTGTCTTCGTACCAGTTTGATGGCGACAACGCCAGCATCATTCAAGGTTCTGCTTTGAAAGCCCTCGAAGGCGATCCACTTTACTCGGAGCGCATCATGGATTTGATGGATGCTTGCGACAACGACATTCCAGATCCTGTTCGCGAAGTGGACAAGCCGTTCTTGATGCCTGTTGAGGATGTATTCACGATCACTGGCCGTGGTACAGTTGCCACAGGTCGTATTGAGCGTGGTGTTATCAACGTAAATGAGCCCGTAGAAATCATCGGTATGATGAAAGAAGGGGAAAAAACGATGACATCCGTTGTAACTGGTGTAGAAATGTTCCGCAAACTGCTTGATCGCGGTGAAGCAGGTGACAACGCCGGTATCCTGTTGCGTGGTATTGACAAAGAAGCCATCCGTCGTGGTATGGTTATTTGCAAACCAGGCAGCGTAAAACCACACAAACACTTCAAGTGTTCTGTTTACGTACTGTCTAAAGAAGAAGGTGGCCGTCACACGCCATTCTTCAACGGCTACCGCCCACAGTTCTACTTCCGCACAACGGACGTAACGGGTGATTGCAAATTGCCAGTAAACGTTGAGATGGTTATGCCTGGTGACAATGTTGAGCTCGAAGTGAAATTGTTGAACACCATCGCTATGGAAAAAGGTCTTCGTTTCGCTATTCGCGAAGGTGGCCGTACCGTTGGTGCCGGTCAAGTAACTGAAATCCTTGACTAGTATGTAATAGACGTGAGGGGTGAGAAATTGAATGTGCTTCCGGGTGCATCTGATCTCACCTCTCACGCTTTTTTACACACAACACCCAGGGGCATAGCTCAATTGGTAGAGTGGCGGTCTCCAAAACCGTAGGCTGCGGGTTCGAGTCCTGCTGCCCCTGCACAAAAAATCATTGCACGTTCGTTATCCGGTCTGCGGATGGCGGACTTTTTTTGACAAAATAGATTACCCTCAAAATCAATACCAACTACTGTTTCTGATGGAAAAACTAACACTTTATCTGAAAGAAAGCTACAATGAGTTGCTTAAAAATGTGTCTTGGCCCACAGCGGCTCAGTTGCAGGAGAGTACCATTGTAGTGCTGGTCACTTCCAGCATGCTGGCACTGATCATTTTCGTAATGGATGGTACCTGTAGCGTCTTTTTCAAGAATATTTACGGTATCTGGGGCAAATAAAATCCTCTCTTCCGTTTCCCCTACTGATAGCCATGACTCAAGAAAAAGAGTTGCCGGTCAATTCAACCGGTGAACAAAAAAAATGGTACTCCCTCCGCGTCATCAGCGGAAAGGAGAAGAAAATCCAAGAGCGGATTGCCCTTGAAATTGAACGCTCGGGATGGCAGGGAATCGTCTTTTCTGTTGTCGTCCCAACAGAAAAAGTGTATAAAGTTCGCAATGGCAAGAAGGTAATGCAGGAACGCAACCTACTGCCGGGTTATATCTTGGTGGAGGCGTTGGGCACGAAGCTCAACGGTGACGTGGCAAAACAAATTGCCGATATGCCCAATGTGATACATTTTTTGGGAAAGGAAACCCCGCTTCCCATGACGCAAGTAGAAGCAAATCGCTTGCTCGGCAAAGTGGATGACAGCGCTGAATCAGGTGAGACACTCAGTGAGCCATTCCTCGTAAACGAAACTATCAAAATTATCGATGGGCCGTTTGCGGAATTTGTGGGTGATATCCAGGAAGTGAACGATGAAAAGAAAAAGCTGAAGGTCATTGTCAAAATTTTTGGCCGTGGAACGGAAGTGGAACTCAACTTCCTACAAGTAGAAAAAATCAGTTAGCGTCGCTTTCCGGCCAACAATTTTGGCTCGGAAAACATGGCGCAACAAAATATTGAATTTTGCTTTTTGATGCCTGTTCTCCCAGGCTCGCTTCCACAAAAGAGCAGGTTTAAACTTAACTTGATGGGTTAATCCGTTGAGTTACAACTTTTACCAACAAGAATATTTACCACAATGGCAAAAGAAGTAGACATCTATATCAAACTTCAGGTGAAAGGTGGCCAAGCCAACCCTGCTCCCCCCATTGGCCCGGCACTCGGCTCTAAAGGGGTGAACATCATGGAGTTTTGTAAGCGTTTCAACGCACAGACTTCCGAGCAAATCGGAAAAATTCTTCCGGTGATCATTTCGGTGTACAAAGACAAAACATTTGACTTTGTCATCAAAACACCACCGGCAGCGATCCAATTGTTCGAAGCATCAAAACTGGCTCCCGGAAAAGGCTCACCAGAGCCCAATCGCAAAAAAGTGGGAACCGTCACTTGGGATCAGGTGCGCACCATCGCCACCGACAAAATGCCCGACCTGAACTGCTTTACGATCGATTCCGCCATCAAAATGATTGCCGGTACCGCTCGTAGCATGGGTCTGACCATCACCGGTGATTCACCATTCAATTAAATTACCGCCCTTACAGGCACTAGGGAGTTCCGCCCATCGGAACGTTATAACCTTAAACATTTTTTTCAGTGGCAACAAAATTGACAAAAAAGCGCAAAGCTGTCGAAGGTAAAGTTGACGCAGACAAGCTCTATTCTCTCAGCGACGCTATGACGCTGGTGAAAGAGGTCAACACCACCAAATTCGACGCTTCTGTTGACGTGCACGTCCGCCTCGGTGTGGATCCACGTAAAGCAGACCAAGCCCTTCGCGGGACTGTTTCTCTACCGCATGGCACCGGAAAAACCAAACGCGTGTTGGTTTTCTGTACCCCCGATAAGGTGGAAGAGGCCAAAGCAGCCGGCGCAGACCACGTTGGTCTGGAAGACTATATCCAAAAAGTTACAGAAGGTTGGATGGACATCGATGTGATCATCGCTACGCCCAACGTAATGGCACAATTGGGTAAAGTGGCCCGTATTCTCGGACCACGGGGCTTGATGCCCAACCCTAAAACGGGTACCGTAACCACCGATGTGGCCTCTGCTATTCAAGAGGTTAAAAAAGGTAAGATCGCTTTCCGTGTTGACAAATTTGGTATCGTTCACGCTTCCGTTGGCCGCGTTTCCTTTTCGCCACAACAATTGGCGGAAAATGCCCACGAACTCGTCTCCACCTTGGTGAGGATGAAGCCTTCGAGCTCCAAAGGTATTTACATGAAAACGGTGTCTATTGCCAGTACCATGAGCCCCGGTATTCCTGTTGATCCAAAATCTTTTAAAGTTTAACGCGGTTTCTGGCGCAGTTTGAGTGCCTGGTACTCCAACTGATACCCGATTTTGCAATTCTTGAATTCTTATACAGTCAAATTTATAAAAAATGACCAGAGAAGATAAAACAGCAGCCATAGCAGTGTTGAAAGAAGAGTTGAGCAATGCTCCTTTCTTCTACCTCGCTGACTCTTCTACGCTGACTGTCGCCAAGATCAACAAGTTCCGTCGCATGTGTTTTGAAAAAGACATCACTGTAAAGGTGGCAAAGAACACGTTGATCCAGAAAGCTTTGGAAAACGAACCAGAATCTAAGGGTTATGCAGCACTTTTTGAAGCACTGCGCGGACCAACCACGATCCTGATTTCTTCCAATCCAAAAGCGCCTGCCAAACTCATCGAAGAGTTTCGCAGAACAGAATCAAGGCCTATTTTGAAAGCAGCTTACATCGATTCTTCGGTGTACTTGGGCGATGATCAACTCGTCAACTTAACCAAGCTGAAATCAAAAGACGAAATGGTCGGCGAGATCATTGGCCTGCTGCAATCACCCGGAAGAAGACTTGCCAGCCAACTTACAGCCTCAGGCTCGAAGATCGCAGGCATCGTCAAAACCCTGGAGGAGCGCGGCGAATAATTCAATGCATATCGATGTTTGGGCATGGGATAAGCTTATTACCACACGCGCCCAAGTATCCGTTTATGATTGGCTTCCAAGTTCGCACCATACCCCCAATACCACCCAACCAACCTGTTTTTCACACAAATTCGCAAACAAGTTTTAAATTTCTCTACAATGGCAGATTTGAAAGCACTGGCTGAAACGCTCGTGAACCTAACAATTAAAGAGGCCAACGAATTGGCTGGTATTTTGAAAGACGATTACGGTATCGAACCTGCAGCATCCGCAGTAGCAGTAGCAGTAGCTCCTGCAGGCGGTGGCGACGCAGCTCCTGCCGAAAAAACTGAGTTCGACGTGATCCTCAAAGACGCTGGCGCGAACAAACTCAATGTGGTAAAAGAAGTAAAAAATCTCCTTGGTTTGGGCCTTAAAGAGGCAAAAGACCTCGTTGATGGCGCTCCAAGCCCGCTGAAATCTGGTGTGAACAAAGCTGAGGCTGAGTCAATCAAATCAGCACTTGAAGGCGTAGGCGCCGTTGTAGAAGTTAAGTAAGCTAGTTTAGTTTCTGGTTTTGGTGCTGCACCATCTGCACCAACTTACGGTTGACTAACTTCTTACTGTTCTGACACAATGCACTGCATTTCTATACTACATTGACGGACGATTGGGCTTAACACGCCTCCTTTACTTGGGAGCGTGTTAAGCCTATCCCTGTCTGTAAGAGTCTCAGTCTGGTACTCGTTAATTACTCCTATTGGAACCCGGCTCAGCACTTCGATTAGTGCGAAAGTCGCCACGAAAATAGCGTGGCAACCCTGCCATCAGCATTTCAAGCAATATCTTGCAAAAATGACCAATAACGGCATCTCAAACGGGGCAGTAACCAAACCTGGCGTGCAAGAACGCGTCAATTTTGGAAAAATCCGCCTCGCTGGTCACTACCCTGACCTCCTTGAAATTCAACTCAAATCGTTTCAGGAGTATTTCCAGTTGGAAACTACGCCTGACAACCGTATCAATGAAGGTCTATACCGGGTTTTTCAGGAAAATTTCCCCATCACCGATGCGCGGAATATTTTTAACCTGGAATTCCTCGACTATTTCATTGACCCACCGCGCTACACCATTGATGAATGTATGCAGCGTGGCCTTACCTACTCGGTACCCCTGAAAGCCAAATTGAAGCTTTCTTGCAATGATCCCGAGCACATCGACTTTCAGACGATCGTTCAGGATGTATTCTTGGGCAATATCCCGTACATGACGCCAAAAGGCACTTTCGTCATCAACGGCGCTGAACGTGTCATCGTCTCTCAATTGCACCGCTCTCCAGGTGTGTTCTTTGGCCAGTCTTACCACCCTAATGGTACAAAAATTTACTCCGCCCGCGTTATCCCTTTCAAGGGTGCTTGGATGGAGTTCGCCACGGATATCAACTTGGTCATGTATGCTTATATTGACCGCAAAAAGAAGTTTCCTGTAACAACCCTGCTTCGCGCCATTGGTTTCGATACAGACAAGGCAATCCTCGACCTGTTCAACCTGGCCGATGAGATAGCTTGTACCCGCGAAAACCTCGAAGCGGCCATCGGACGCAAACTGGCGGCCCGGGTGTTAAAATCCTGGACGGAAGATTTTGTGGATGAAGATACCGGTGAGGTGGTCTCCATTGCCCGAAATGAAATTATCCTGGAACGCGATGCCATTCTCGACGAAGAAAACGTCGAACTCATCCTCGACCCGGAAACAAACGTTCCAACGATTATTCTCCAACGCACCGATGTAGATGAAGATTATTCCATCATCTACAATACCCTGCAAAAAGACCCTACTTCCAGTGAAGTGGAAGCTGTTACCTATATATACCGGCAGTTGCGCGGAAGCGATCCACCGGATGATGAAACAGCACGCGGTATCATCGACAAACTGTTCTTCTCCGACAAGCGTTACAACTTGGGCGAGGTGGGCCGTTTTAAAATAAACCGCAAACTGGGGCACAACATTGACGCAAACAACTTGGTATTGACGAAGGAAGACATCATCGCCATCGTTAAATACATTGTTTACCTGATCAACAACAAATCTGAAATTGACGATATTGACCACTTGTCTAACCGTCGTGTTCGTACGGTAGGTGAGCAGTTGTACGCGCAGTTTGGAGTCGGTCTGGCGCGTATGGCGCGTACCATCCGCGAAAGGATGAACGTGCGCGACAATGAGGTGTTCACGCCTGTTGATCTGATCAACGCGCGCACACTTTCGTCGGTTATCAACTCGTTCTTTGGGACAAGCCAATTGTCGCAGTTCCTCGACCAAACCAATCCACTGTCGGAAATTACGCACAAACGCCGTATTTCCGCACTCGGACCAGGCGGTTTGTCGCGCGAACGCGCAGGCTTTGAGGTGCGTGACGTTCACTACTCTCACTATGGCCGTCTCTGTACCATCGAAACACCGGAAGGACCAAACATCGGCCTTATCTCTACCCTTTGTACCCACGCGAAAATCAATAAGATGGGCTTCCTCGAGACGCCATATCGCAGGGTGCTCGGTGGAAAAGTGGTGATGGAAGGTGATGTGGAATACCTGTCAGCAGAAGCTGAAGATAAAATGAAAATCGCCCAGGCCAATACGTCTGTAAGCGAAACTGGCGCGTTCCTCAACGACCGTGTTAAAGCCCGTGAAAGCGGCGACTTCCCCATCCTGACACCAGATGAGGTGGATTATATTGACGTTGCACCCAACCAAATCGTAGGGGTTTCGGCTTCGCTGATCCCATTTTTGGAAAATGACGATGCCAACCGCGCGCTCATGGGTTCTAATATGCAACGCCAAGCTGTTCCCCTGATTCGCCCCAATTCGCCCATGGTGGGCACGGGCCTGGAAGCAAAAGTGGCCCGTGACAGCCGTATGCTGATCAATGCAGAAGGCAGTGGCGTGGTTGAATACGTGGATGCCAACGAAATCATCATCAATTACGACCGCACGGAAGAAGACCAACTCGTTTCTTTCGAGGAATCGCGTAAAACATACACCCTGACAAAGTTTATGCGGACCAACCAAGGTACGTGTATCAACCTGAAACCCATCGTTCGCCGCGGCCAACGGGTGATTGAAGGCGATATTCTTTGTGAAGGTTATGCTACGCAAAACGGCGAATTGGCCCTCGGCCAAAACCTGAAAGTGGCTTTCATGCCCTGGAAAGGTTACAATTTCGAGGATGCCATCGTGCTCTCTGAGCGCGTCGTACAGGAAGATGTGTTCACCTCTATCCACATCGAACACTTTGAACTGGATGTCCGGGATACCAAACTCGGTGAAGAAGAACTTACGCAGGATATTCCCAACGTGAGCGAAGAGGCTACCAAAGACCTCGACGAAAATGGTATCATCCGCATAGGAGCCTGGGCCAAAGAAGGCGATATCCTCATCGGTAAAATCACGCCAAAAGGAGAAACAGACCCAACACCGGAAGAAAAACTCCTGCGCGCCATCTTTGGCGACAAAGCCGGTGATGTGAAAGATGCTTCCCTGAAAGTTCCGCCCAGCGTCAATGGTGTCGTCATCGACAAACAATTGTTCGCAAGAGCGAAAAAAGACAAAATTCAGAAAGAGTCTGAAAAAGCACTGCTTGACAAACTCGACGATGAACACGCAGTTGCGCTCAACAAGCTGAAAACCATTCTGATCGATAAGATCCAGATATTGGTGAAAGACAAGGTGACCAATGGTATCCGCTCTATTTACGGCGAAGAAATGGTGTCAAAAGGCTCTAAACTGACGGTAACGGTGCTCCGCGACCAGATCGATTACAGCCAAGTAGATTACGGCAACTGGAGCAACGACAAGCATATCAATGGCTTGATCGCCCGCCTGTTGCACAACTACAGCATCAAAGTAAACGAAGAAGTAGGCCGCTACAAACGCGAAAAATTCAACATCAGTATTGGTGACGAGCTGCCAGCGGGCGTCTTGAAACTGGCCAAAGTGTACGTTGCTAAAAAACGCAAACTCAAGGTCGGTGACAAACTTGCAGGCCGCCACGGCAACAAAGGTATCGTGAGCCGTATCGTGCGCATGGAAGATATGCCGTTCCTCGAGGATGGCACGCCGGTGGACGTGGTGCTCAACCCCTTGGGTGTACCTTCGCGTATGAACCTGGGCCAAATCTTTGAAACAGTATTGGGCTGGGCCGGCGAAAAATTGGGTTGCAAATTCGCGACGCCAATTTTTGACGGGGCTAAAACGGACGAAATCAGCGACTGGGTTGAAAGAGCCGGACTGCCTGAACTCGGACAAACGTTCCTGAGCGATGGCGAAACGGGCGACCGATTCCACCAAAAAGCAACTGTTGGTGTTATCTACATGCTCAAACTCAGCCACATGGTGGACGACAAGATGCACGCTCGTTCCATCGGGCCATACTCACTCATCACCCAACAACCGCTCGGCGGTAAAGCGCAGTTTGGTGGTCAGCGTTTTGGTGAGATGGAGGTTTGGGCACTTGAAGCCTATGGCGCTTCCAACATCCTGCAAGAATTGCTGACCTACAAGTCAGATGATATTCAGGGTCGCGCTAAAGCCTATGAAGCCATCGTTAAAGGCGACAATCTGCCGGAAGCCAACATTCCTGAATCCTTCAACGTACTGGTGCACGAGTTGCGCGGCTTGGCGTTGGATGTAAAATTTGAATAATTATTGGTCTTTGATCGGGGTCTCACGCGTACAACCGTGAGACCCCGATGGATCAATATGCCAATCTCGCTGTTTGTGTTATGCCCGACAGCGCGATTTAATCATTCGTTTTCTATAAAACCATGCCCGTATCCTACGGATACAACACGATAGAAGTAAAAAAATCATGAAACACGTTCTGTACGCGCTTTTTGTTGTTAGTTGCCTATCCGCATCTGCTCAAACCATTGAATGGCAAAAGTCGTTCGGTGGCAGTGGCGCTGAAACTGTCTCGAAAATAATCAATACGCCAGACGGGGGCTTTTTGGTGGGTACCATCACCGAAAGCAACAACGGAGATGTCAGTGGAAACCACGGCGCTACCGACATTTGGTTGCTCAAACTCGATGCAGCAGGCCAAAAACAATGGCAAAAATGCCTCGGTGGTCTCGGTACGGATGCCATTACAGGGTTGGAAAATACCGTTGCCGGTGGCTACATACTCACGGGAACAACTGCCAGCAATGGCCCTAAAAATTCCGCTCAAGTTTTTGGAAACCACGGTGACTTGGATGTTTGGGTCGCAAAAGTGGATGCATTGGGCAATATCGAATGGAGAAAATGCTATGGCGGGTGCTCACGCGATGAAGCACGTTCGGTACGCCAAACCTCAGATGGAAACTATTGTGTCGTAGGTGGCACCATGAGTAATAATACAGGTGATGTTTACGGTTATCATACAGACTGGGATGCCTGGGTGTTGTTGATCGACCCCAAAGGTGACATGATCTGGCAAAAAACAATCGGTGGATCCGGCGTTGACTACCTTTATGATGTTGCTGTAGCAAACGATGGCGGTTTTGTACTCGGTGGTCTTTCTTCGAGTACCGATGGCGACTTGAGTGGAATAATCAACAAGGGCGGCGAAGATTACTGGATTGCAAAGCTTTCTGCTTCTGGTGATCTGCTGTGGTCTAAAAGCTATGGCGGTAGTTCAAATGACGGTATTCGCGGTATGTGCTTGGCTACAGATGGCAGCATTGTGGTCACAGGACTTACGTTTAGTCAAAATGGCGATGTCACCAGCCCCCACGGCGGCAGTGATATGTGGGTATTGCACCTCAACGCCAACGGTGGTTTGCTCTGGCAAAAAACATACGGTGGCGCAGGTGCGGATGTCGCATTCACCGTTTTCCAACGCAGCGACAATGATTTCATCACGATTGGTGAGACGGCTTCCAATGACCAAGATGTAATGGGCAACCACGGAGGTCGTGATATATGGGTTGTAAAGTTTGATGTGAATGGCGTGTTAAAATCACAAAAATGTCTGGGTGGATCCAGCGACGACATCGCCCGTGCCGCATGCAAGGGCGCTGCCGATGCTTTTACCATCGGTGGATGGTCTTCTTCTTTTGATGGCGACGTATCCCAAAATTTTGGCTTATCCGACACATGGATCGTAAAAATGAACTTGCCACTGGGCTTGAAACCGAATATTTCAAACCCGGATGGGTTTGGCATATCTGTTTTCCCGGATCCGGCATCTGATATTGTATTGGTATCTACCAATATGCCCGGAACAAAGCAAATTACTGTTTTTGACCTGAACGGCCAGTTGATTCAGACGCTTGAAACCGAAGAATTCACAAAATCCCTGCAAATAGACCCGTTGCCGGTGGGTGTTTACGTGTTGAGGATGACGTCCAAAAATGGCGTTATATTGACGGCCAAATTTGTTAAAAACTAGCTTGAACGGTTGTGTGGCATTGAATATTTTCCATAAAACTGCGTACAAATACAAAATTGACCTTCACAAAACTGTTGACTTTAAAATTTTCAACTGCAAAATATGCCTTTCAAAAAGAAAAGCAACAAAACAGACCAAGGCTTTAGCAGCATCACCATTGCGCTGGCCAGTCCGGACGAAATCCTTGAGCGCAGCTACGGCGAGGTGCTCAAGCCCGAAACCATCAATTATCGCTCCTACAAACCTGAGCGCGACGGCTTATTCTGCGAACGCATTTTTGGTCCTGTAAAGGACTACGAATGCTATTGTGGTAAGTACAAGCGTATTCGCTACAAAGGCATCGTTTGCGACCGTTGCGGTGTGGAAGTAACGGAGAAAAAAGTGCGTCGTGAGCGCATGGGGCACATTCGCCTTGTGGTGCCTGTTGTACACATTTGGTTCTTCAAAAGCCTTCCCAACAAAATTGGTTACATCCTGGGTCTATCTTCCAAGAAATTGGAAGGGGTCATTTACTACGAGCGTTACGTGGTGGTACAGGCTGGTATCAAAGCGGAAGAAGGCATCAGCCGGATGGATCTGCTGACGGAAGAGGAGTACATGGAAATCCTGGACAACCTCCCGAAAGAGAATCAAATGCTGGACGAGTCTCATCCCGACAAGTTCGTGGCCAAAATGGGCGCTGAAGCAGTTTTTTCCCTTTTGAGCACGTTAAACTTGGAAGAACTGTCTGCTCAACTGCGCTACAATTCGCACAACGAGAGCAGTATGGCCAAAAAAACGGAGGCCAACAAACGTCTCCGTGTTGTTGAAGCCTTCCGTGAAGGCCTTGATGGCTCTGGCCAACGCCCCGAATGGACGGTCATTCAATATCTCCCCGTTGTACCCCCGGAATTGCGCCCTCTGGTGCCGTTGGATGGCGGTCGTTTTGCGTCTTCTGACCTGAATGATCTCTACCGTCGTGTCATCATACGCAACAACCGTCTCAAGCGCCTGCTCGAAATCAAAGCGCCGGAAGTAATCTTGCGCAACGAAAAGCGTATGTTGCAGGAAGCGGTGGATTCTCTGTTCGACAACTCCCGCAAATCCAACGCTGTGAAAGCAGAAGGTGGACGCGCGTTGAAATCCCTGTCTGACATCCTGAAAGGCAAGCAAGGCCGTTTCCGTCAGAACTTGCTCGGTAAACGTGTTGACTATTCCGGCCGTTCGGTGATTGTGGTGGGCCCGACACTCAAACTACACGAGTGCGGTATTCCAAAAGCCATGGCGGCAGAATTGTTCAAGCCGTTCATTATCAGGAAATTGATTGAACGCGGCATTGTAAAAACGGTAAAATCAGCGAAAAAACTCGTTGACCGCAAAGATCAGGTGATTTGGGAAATCCTCGAAAATATCCTGCGCGGACACCCTGTCATGCTCAACCGAGCGCCGACGCTCCACAGGCTTTCCATTCAGGCTTTCCAGCCCCGTATCATTGAAGGAAAGGCCATCCAATTGCACCCGCTTGTGTGTACGGCCTTCAACGCCGACTTCGACGGTGACCAAATGGCTGTGCACGTACCCCTCAGCCACGCGGCCATCTTGGAAGCCCAGGTGTTGATGCTTTCCAGCCACAACATGCTGAATCCACAGGACGGATCTCCGATTACCCTGCCTTCTCAGGACATGGTATTGGGTCTGTACTACCTGACAAAAGAACGGAAAAGTATTCCGGAGAACCCGGTAAAAGGCGAAGGCCGCCGTTTCTACTCGTACGAAGAAGTGGCGATCGCCTACAACGAAGGCCAACTTGACCTCCACGCCAGCATTGAATGCCGGGTAGCACAGGTCGTCGGTGAAAAAGTTGACTATCGACGCCTACAAACAACGGTGGGTCGCGTACTGTTCAACATGGCGGTACCTGCGGGCGTTCCTTATATCAATGAGCTCCTCACCAAGCGCAACCTGAAAGGGATTATCAGTGAAATTCTGAACCGCACGAGCTTCAAGTTGACGGCTGAATTCCTCGACGCCATCAAGGAATTGGGCTTCGGCTGGGCCTTTAAGGCAGGCCTTTCGTTCAATCTCGGAGATCTTGTTATCCCTGATCTGAAGCGCAAAGCCTTGGAAGCCGCCCAAATAGAAGTAGATGAGGTGTGGGACAACTACAACATGGGTCTTATCACCTACAACGAACGATACAACCAAATCATTGACAAGTGGACCTTTGCGGATAACCGTATTACCGACCAGTTGATGAAAGAATTGAGCAGCCACAAACAGGGATTCAACTCTGTTTACATGATGCTTGACTCTGGTGCGCGGGGTTCTAAACAGCAGATCAAACAACTTTGTGGTATTCGTGGCCTTATGGCCAAGCCCCGTAAGTCGGGCGATACCGGAGGGGCCATCATCGAAAACCCGATTCTTTCGAACTTCCTGGAAGGTCTGTCTGTTCAAGAATTCTTTATCTCTACCCACGGTGCGCGCAAAGGTTTGGCCGATACGGCACTGAAAACGGCCGATGCCGGTTACCTGACCCGTCGTTTGGTTGACGTTGCCCAGGATGTCGTTATCCGCGAAGTTGACTGTAACACGCTACGTGGTATAGACACCACGGCGTTCAAAGAAGGTGAAAAAGTAATTGTGAGCTTGAAAGACCGTATCAAAGGTCGTTATAGCCTCCATGATGTTTACCACCCGGATACAGACGCTGTCATTGTGGCGGCTGGTGAGTATATCACCGATGCGATCTCCGTGGAGGTGGAGACTGCTGAAATTGAAATGGTTTCTATTCGCTCGGTACTCACCTGCGAAAGCCGCCATGGTGTGTGCGCAAAATGTTACGGTAAAAACCTGGCAACGGGTCGAATCGCTGAAATGGGCGATGCAACGGGCATCATAGCCGCACAATCCATTGGTGAACCGGGTACACAGCTCACGCTTCGTACCTTCCACACGGGTGGTACGGCCATGCTGTCTCAAACAGAAAATAGCATCACTGCCAGAAACGGTGGACGACTTGAGTTTGACTCCATCCGCACCGTTGACGGTATTGACACCGATGGAAAGCCTGTACAAGTGGTTGTTTCCCGTACCGGTGAAATTCGCATGGTTGATCCAAAAACCAACCGCGTACTGTACAACAACTACATTCCTTACGGTGCATTTTTGTTCGTTGTTGATGGCCAAGAAATTCAACGGGGTGATAAAATCTGTGAATGGGATCCATTCAACGCCGTGATTGTCAGTGATTTCACGGGCTTGATCCGATACAACAGCCTCGAAGAAGGTACCAACTACCGGGTAGAACGCGATGATCAGACTGGTTTTGCCGAAAAGATCGTTATTGAAAGTAAAAACAAAAAGAAGATCCCGTCAATTTCTGTCACCAACCCAAAAACGGGGGAGGAACTCAAAACCTACTCCCTGCCAGTGGGCGCGTATATTTCTGTGGACGATGATCAGCAAGTCATTTCTGGTCAGCAAATTGTAAAAATTCCACGTAAATTGGGTAAAATCACCGACATCACGGGTGGTCTGCCACGTGTTACGGAGTTGTTCGAAGCGCGTAACCCATCCAACCCGGCAGTAGTAGCCGAAATAGATGGTGTGATCACGTTTGGCGCCATCAAACGCGGCAACCGGGAAGCCTTTATCAAGGCAAAAGATGGACAGGAGTGCAAATATCTTGTGCCCCTGACCAAGCACGTACTCGTGCAAAATGAAGACTTTGTCCGGGCAGGTACTGCTCTGACAGAGGGAACCATCTCGGTGAAAGATATTTTGTCTATCCGTGGCCCATTTGCCGCCTCTTTTTACCTGGTAAATGGCGTACAAGAAGTATATCGCTCTCAGGGTATCAACATCAACGACAAACACATTGAGGTGATTGTACGCCAGATGCTGCGCCGTCTGGAGATCGTCGATGCGGGCGATACCCACTTCCTGGACGGAGAGCCTGTGGAACGCAATGAATTTGTGGACTACAATGACTGGATTTACGACAAAAAATTTGTGCTTGAAGCTGGCGACAGCGCCAAACTAAAGCCCGGTGCGCTCGTAACACTCCGTCAGATTCGCGAAGAGAACTCCTTCCTGAAACGCAACGACAAAAAACTAGTGGAATTCCGCGATGCCGTTCCGGCCACGGCTATTCCAATGTTGTTGGGTATCACGAAAGCGTCACTCGGAACGGAATCTTGGATTTCTGCGGCATCTTTCCAGGAAACAACCAAGGTGCTCAGTACGGCCGCTATTGCTGCTAAAAAAGACTTCCTCATGGGCTTGAAAGAGAACGTAATCGTGGGCAAGAAAATTCCTGCAGGTACTGGCATGCGTCTGTATGAAAACCTTCAGGTGACTGGCTCCGGCCGACCCTTCAGGGATGCGACAGAGGCTGTTGGTGAAGACGCCAAATAAGGACCGTTCAACCCACAAATAGTAACGCCCAACGTACTCACATGGAGTATGTTGGGCGTTTTTTTTACCCTGTATGCGTATGTCAGTTGATCGAAGGGTGAAAAAACCTACACCACCCTGGGCGCTTTTACGGCATTCAATGCCTATTTTAAATGGTTTTAGGGGGGTATGGCAAACCCTGTAGTTTCTCCAAAAAAAACGTCTAAATCGGTTCTATGGGACCGGGAATAAAATATCCAGACAAAACCCACACAGATTGGGTCAACTTACCAACTCGGCATTTCGTCTTCAAATTGATAATCGCGGACAAATCGCACCAACACATTTTGATCCGTGACAATCTGGATGTTGTGGTTTGTATCCTTGATAATTTTGTTGCGCTCTTTCACATAATGCTTTACATTTCGAACCATGAGTTTACTGTCTGGTGCGTAGAACATCGCATAAGGGCTTCCGTTGCCTTGGGGAGAAGAGAAGAAAAGCTCGTTTTCAAGCTCAGAAACCTGCTTTTCAAGGGTTTGGTTGAAATACTTTAGCTGTGCGTTGTCGAAATTTTCGAAAACATTTTCGCGGGATTTGAGCAATTTCATTTGAAGTTCGAGCAACCGAAGGTGATCATCTGCTTGATATGCGGCGATGACTTCCTGCATGATTTCGGTTTTCTCGGTTCTTTTGTCGTCGTCTTGCTCTTTGTCGGGATGAAAATGGCGCACGAGATCCAAGTAAATTTGTTTGGCCGTTTTGGAGACCGCTGCTTGGGCCGCGCGGCGTTTTTCTTCGGCGGCAGTTTCCACCGTACTTTTTTTGCGGGTGGCCTTAGCCTCCGCCGCCGCTTGCTCCGCTTCCTTGGATGCGGCTTGTTGCGCGTTTATTTTTTTCCGAAAAGCCTCCGGATTGTCTAGGTCTTCCGGTTCAATGTCTATACCAAACATGGCAAACATCATCTCGGCGGTCATGGCTTTTTCATGCGCGTCACTTTCTGCTTTGAAATCAGCAAAACTGCGTGAATCACCATCGTAGTAGGTAAACAATTCGTGTAATTCCAGGTCACCATCACTGAGGGTTGTTGACAGTATTTGGGTTATTTCATCCACCATCACTTGATCAAATTTGCCGACCAATTTTTTGGGAAGTTTGGATTTTCCCGGGTGAAGGTGCAGTGTAAATATCCACGTACGGTGTGCTTGATAGAGGGCTTCCTCCAGCGGTTTGATCAACTTATCCCCCAATTGTCGCAGTTCCAGGTCGAGTTCCTTTGCCTGTATGATGTTCATACGCAAGCCGCTGATTTTTTCGACAAGTTTATTGAAGCGTTTTTGCTCCTTATTTAAGGTCTTGTCCGCTTGTTTACCAGAAACGATTAGCAGAGGTTTTGACATAGGTGTGCTGCGCTAAAATCATTGTTATATGGTAACTGGTTAGCGTGGTCGTGTCTGAGACAAAAAACCGATTTTTGTCTCAGACGCGACGACCTAACCTGTTACTGACGTGTTATTAAACGCCGAAATCCGTGCGTATTTTATTCAGGGCGCTGCCTGCTTTCACCCACTCGATTTGTTGGTCGTTGTAGGTGTGGTTGACGGCGAATTTGTCTTGGGTACCGTCTGAGTGGTTCAATACGATGGTGAGTGGGTTTCCTGGCGCGAATGTTTCAAAGCCTTGAATACTCACTTGATCGTCTTGGCGCACTTTGTCGTAATCGGCGGGATTGGCGAATGTAAGGGCCAACATACCTTGTTTTTTCAGGTTTGTTTGGTGAATGCGCGCGAACGATTTGACGACCACTGCCCGCACCCCGAGGTAGCGGGGTTCCATGGCGGCGTGTTCGCGGCTACTACCTTCTCCGAGGTTTTCTTCTCCAAAAATAATGGTGCCGATGCCTTTTTTCTGGTAATGGCGGGCAGAAGCCGGCACTTCCATAAACTGGCCGTTTTCCAAGTTTAATACCTTGTTGCGTGCTCCGTTGAACGCATTTTCAGCACCAATATAACAGTTGTTGGAAATATTTTCGAGGTGTCCACGGTATTTGAGCCATGGTCCGGCCATTGAAATATGGTCGGTGGTACACTTTCCCTTTGCCTTGATGAGCACGCGCATATTTTGTACTTCATCGTTGGTGATGGCTTTGAAGGGCTTCAGCAACTGGAGGCGACCGCTGTTTTTTGCAACCACCACTTTGATGGCGCCTTTGGCTGGCGCGATATAGCCGGCGTCTTCCACCGCGAAACCTGCCTTGGGTAGTTCAATGCCTTTGGGCGGGTCAAGTTTAACCATTTCGCCTTTGTTGTTCATCAGCATCCCTTTTTTGGGGTTGAACAAGAGGTCGCCGGCGATGGCGAAAGCCGTGACAATTTCAGGAGAAGCCACAAAAGCGTGGGTATTGGGGTTGCCATCATTGCGCGACGTAAAATTGCGGTTGAAGGAGGTCATGATGGAATTTGGCCGTTTTGCATCGTCAATATGCCGCGTCCATTGGCCAATACAGGGACCGCAAGCATTTGCCAAAACCACGCCGCCTATTTTTTCGAATTCACCCAGCAGTCCATCGCGTTCAGCGGTGTAGCGGATCAATTCTGAACCTGGGGTGATGGTAAACTCAGATTTGACGTCAATCCCTTTTTCATGGGCCTGTCGCGCGATGGATGCCGCGCGCGTAAGGTCTTCATAGCTGGAGTTGGTGCAAGATCCAATGAGGCCAACTTCCAACTTGGCAGGGTATTTATTTTTTTTAACGGCTGCTGCAAATTTGGACAGTGGCCAGGCAAGATCTGGCGTAAAGGGGCCATTGATGTGGGGTTCCAGTTTGCTCAGGTCAATTTCGATGACCTGATCAAAGTATTGTGCCGGATTGGCATAACATTCTGCATCGCCGGTGAGGTATTCGGCCACTTTGTTGCACATAGCGGCCACTTTGTTGCGGCCGGTGGCTTTGAGATAGCGTGCAATGCTTTTGTCGTAACCAAAAGTAGAAGTGGTTGCACCAATTTCAGCGCCCATGTTGCAAATGGTGCCTTTCCCGGTGGCACTGATGCTCTGTGCGCCAGGGCCAAAATATTCAACAATGGCGCCTGTTCCACCTTTCACCGTGAGGATACTGGCAACTTTAAGGATGACATCCTTGGGTGACGTCCAACCACGGAGTTTCCCGGTCAATTTAATCCCAATCAACTTGGGCATTTGTAATTCCCAGGCCATTCCACTCATGGCGTCCACGGCGTCAGCACCACCGACACCAATGGCGACCATACCAAGTCCGCCGGCATTGACCGTATGAGAGTCGGTACCAATCATCATTCCACCAGGGAAAGCATAGTTTTCGAGTACAATCTGGTGGATAATACCCGCGCCAGGCTTCCAAAAGCCGATGCCGTATTTCTGAGACACCGTGCTCAGAAAATCAAACACCTCTTTGTTTTTATCCAGGGCAACGGCCATATCCTTGGTGGCGCCATCTTCGGCTGTGATCAGGTGGTCGCAGTGAACCGTGCTGGGCACGGCAACTTTTTTGCGGCCACAGGTCATGAACTGCAACAAAGCCATTTGTGCGGTAGCATCTTGCATGGCGACGCGATCCACTTGAAAAAATACGTAATCGCCACCACGTTTGTAATCTGCCAACGGATTGTCGCCGTGCAAGTGGGCAAACAAGATTTTTTCAGAAAGGGTTAGCGGGCGGTTAAATTGGGCTTTTGCCGCATCAACGCGGGCGGGGAAAGCGGCGTAAAACGCCTTGAGCATTTTTAGATCGAATATCGTCGAGGCCATTCGCTGTGTTTTT
This sequence comes from uncultured Bacteroidota bacterium, assembly GCA_903933805.1. Lineage (GTDB taxonomy): Bacteria > Bacteroidota > Bacteroidia > Chitinophagales > Saprospiraceae > M3007. The sequence continues at coordinate 25,550 of CAIZLM010000037.1, forward strand.
GTGTAACGACTTGGGTAGTTACGTTTTTGTCGAAAATTGGGCAAATGTAGCAGTTTTGCCGCAAAGTCGGAACGGAATGGCCGTTAAAAAGTTGTGTGACTGGTTGGGAAGTCGCGTCAGAGACAAAAAAGCAGCCATTTTATGCCATACAACCAAAAAAAATCCCGGCCAGCGCAAGCCGACCAGGATTTTTTTGGTTGTGAAGAGGAGCGCCCCGGCATTCCGAGACACCCCTCAGGTAAAATCAATGCTACTTCATCTGTATCATCTTCTTCGTCGCCGAGTCCGTCGCAGTCTCCAAGGTGTAGTACAGCACACCGCTTGTTTTCAACAAAGAACGATCCAACACCACCGCGTTGTACCCCTTCGCATAGTCACCTTTCTGCGTAAACACCACGCGACCAGCGGCATCATACACCGTTAAGATGGCTGCGGCGGCAGCCGGTAACCGGAAGCCGATGACCGTTTTATCTTTAAATGGGTTCGGCTCGTTCTGATACAATTCAAAACCAATTTCTCCCGTACCAATTTCTCCCGTACCAATTTCTCCCGTACCAATTTCTCCGCGTTGCTGGGTCTCCGTCGCCGGCGTATAGGCCAGCTCCACCCGCTCTGGGCGGTAATCTGTGTGCCAGGCCGAAGCCTCCA
>CAIZLM010000038.1 GCA_903933805.1 uncultured Bacteroidota bacterium
CTTTTTTGTCTCAGACGCGGCCACGCTAACCAGTTACATTATTTTTTTAGAAAAAAGCACCAATACTTGACGATAATTGAATAAATCCTTACAATTGCACCAAGTAGTTTTTGTGTTTATTTGTTTGGATCGAAGTCCCTCGCTGCAATGAGCGGGGGATTTCTTTTTTTAGAGCCGCTTGGGTAGATGTCTGAAATAAAAACAGCCGGTGAGAAATATCTCGCCGGCTGCCGTACTGAAGGCCAAACGACTTTCAGAGTCGACCCAATGCACCGGCAAGAGCTGTGAACTGGAAAGGCCATGCCACCCACACCCACTCAGGCTTAAACCACAAAAGGGCAACCATAAAAACGCTGCTGGCGATAAAGACCATCCAATCACGGCTGATGTTTGGCGTGTATTCTTCTTTGTTTTTCATGTTGAATATCATTTATGACGGCGCAAAAATAAAAAACGATTTGCAAAACGATGCGTTTCTGCATTGAATTTGTTGCGCTTCCAAATTGCAGGTCTTCCAAATTGATTGCGTTTCTTTGCACCATCATACTCCTCGGTTACCCACAGGGGTGAACTTTGCAACATTAGGGCTCCTTTTGGTTCTGTTGTGCCGTGTGCCCACCGTCCATTGGGCGGTATTATTTCGTGGAGCTAGCTGTTTATACCCTTTTTTTTCACACCAATTTTCAACCAAAGACAATGATTCAGGTATTCGTGACCGGCGGGACTTTTGACAAAGAATACAATTATCTCACAGGAGAACTGTACTTCAAGGATACACACTTGAAGGAAATGTTTGAAAGGGGCCGATCAGAAGTCGAACTTGACATCAAAACGCTGATGATGGTCGACTCCCTAGAAATACGGGATGAGGACCTTGCCATTATTGTTTACAACTGTGTCAAAACACCAGCCAATAGGATCCTAATTACCCATGGAACTGACCGAATGGTAGAAACGGCCCGTTTGCTGGCCGAATCGGGTATCGAAGGCAAAACCATCGTGTTGACAGGGGCCATGATACCCTATGCCTTTGGGACCTCTTCTGATGGTTTTTTCAACCTAGGCAGCGCATTGGCGTTTTCTCAGGTACTGCCCCCTGGCGTTTATATCGTCATGAATGGGCGATATTTTCATTGGGACCACGTCAGGAAAAACCGACAAACGGGCACTTTTGAAGAATTAAATGGGTCCGGTGATAACTAGTGCCGTGTCCAGTCAATGGCCCATTTACTGGACGCGGCAATAAGAACTTTCAAGAAATGGTGGCTAATATATTGGTCAATTGGCTTATTTCAATTGGGAAACAGCGGAAAAAAAGCCAATTACAATATCAAAAAATCGTATTTTCCCTTAAAAATAACGGCATATAGCATTGCTGCAAGTAGGATGGCAAAAAAACTGGCAAACATGATCAAAAAATATTGCCGGGGAACCTTGGAACGCTCCACGAACTCTGCTAATAGCGCAACCAAGAGCACAGAAAATACCACGGCGCCAATACAAAGCGTTAATATAGTTGCTAGAAAGTCGTTGATGAGCCAAAGAGCCATCCAGCAAATTAATTGAAGGAGGAAAATTTCAATCAGGGAGCGCTTTATCGTTCTATTCATGGAAGGAGCTGGTGAAATTTTGCCTGCATTTTATCGCAAACCAAACACTTTTGAATGAGAAATAAAAATTGCGTCACCCTGCTGTTTTGTATAATTACCACCAGCCTTTTTGCACAAACACCTGTGGCGAAAGAAGAATGGCCGGCAAGCACGGAAGCTGAATTTGAAAAACAGTACCAAGAACGTATTACCAAAGAAAAACTCAACGGAACCTATATTCCTAAAAATCTGGACGAAGCAATGGCTGAGTTGGACAAACGCATCTCTTCGGAGTCTCAATCCAAAATGAAAGCTATGCCGGAGGACAGTGTTTGTATTTTTATGCACAACAGATTGGGCCAATGGTTGATCCTAAATTGGGGGTTTTATGGCGGATCAAGACTGTCACATTATCTCAGGAGTGCCGGTATTACGTTCCCAGACGACATGGCCGATTTCATTATTCTCGCTTACCACCGAAGGCTAAACACCAAACCGATAGGAATCAAAGAGCTCGCCACTGAATTCAGAGAAAAAAGAAAAAAAGAATTTGAGGAAGAAAGAAAAAAAGGAAAGGTCATCTACGAATCCGTGATCAAAAAGAATTAGCAACTGGTTAATGTGGTCGCGTCTGAGACAAATGAGTGGCCAACTTTGGCCAGACAGCGTGTCACCCAACCAGTTTCTTAAAAAAGCTCGTGGAAGGTTCCCGAAAACAGATACTTTTGTATGCTTATTCAACAGAATAACACACAAAATACCCAGAGTCGTTTCGGTGGCACCCAGTCTGGCTAAAAAGACCAGTTTTCGCCATACGCAACATTTTTTTCCGTATCCCTGCTGCGGAATACAAAAAGCAGGTTAGTCAGGCAAAGAATGGACGCTTTTTATTGTTCTTAACGCCACCAACTAACCAGATACAAAAGTTATTTTAAATCGTTCAACAACCAATATACTCCATCGAAAACATGGAAAATCCGGAAATAGATCAGTTAGACCGCCAAATACTCGCAAAATTGGTCGAAGACGGTAAAACTCCATATACTGATATCGCCAAACAACTTTTTGTTTCCAGCGGCACCATTCATGTTCGAATGAAAAAAATGGAGCAAATGGGTGTTGTTCGTGGCTCAAGCCTGGTGCTCGATTATGATAAACTTGGCTACAATGTGACAGCTTTTTTGGGAATTCACCTCGACAAAAGCTCACTTTTTGAAGACGTAGCCGTAGAACTAAAGCGCATAGCAGAGGTTGTTGAAGCCAATTATATCACCGGACCCTATAACATCTTGGCCAAGCTGATCTGCCGCAACAACAATCATTTACACGAGGTATTGCGCGATAAAATTCAGCAAATTACCGGAATTCAACGCACAGAAACTTTTATCTCCCTCGAGGAAACTATTGGGCGAAGGTTTGAATTTTTAGACGTTTAAACGGGTATTTCATCATGCACAGGCAAAAAAATTGCCGTGGAAACAACTAATTTTTGAAAATAAATTATGCGCATTTTTTTTGTTTTTTTGTTTTTTCTCAGCAGTTATACCGTTTTTTCTCAAAACGCATCTTTGTTTTTTCCCCGCAATTTTGAATCCTCTTACAATAAGGGTATTCGGGCTCAGGATGGAAAACCCGGGCCGAACTACTGGCAGAACCGCAGCGACTACCAAATTCGGGTTTCTCTGGATCCCAAAGAAAAAGAAGTCGAAGGATATCAAGAAGTTACCTATTTTAACAACAGTCCTGACAGCCTGAAAATGATTCGCATCAAACTCCAACACGATCTTTACCGAAAAGGTGGACAGCGCATGGAAGATATGGATCCAAAGGATGTAACAAATGGCGTCGAAATTTCTCGCTTGGAGGTGAATGGCATACCCGTCCCAGCAGCGAAACAAAGACGTCACGATTGTTATCTGGACGTCAAACTGTCTGTTCCTTTGGCGCCTCACGCATCCTTGAAAATGACGATGGCTTGGGAGTTTACCATGCCGGAAAACGAAATTGCCCCGCGGGAGTGTGTGTGCACGCCCGGAACATTTTTTATACCATATTTCTACCCGGAAATTGCGGTTTATGACGACTTACACGGTTGGGCTGACGCCCCCTACAATGGTCTTCAGGAATTTTACCACGACTTTTCAAACTACGATGTATCCATAACCGTTCCCAAGGGGTTTGCCGCGTGGGCGACGGGAGAATGGCAAAACGCAGCAGCAATGCTGCGGCCAAACGTGTATGAACGCTGGGAACAAGCGCATTCCAGTGGTGATATTATCCCTGTATTTAGAGAAGCTGAACTCAAAGCAGGAGCGGTATTCCTAAAATCGAAAAAAAACACTTTTCATTTCAAAGCAACAGAGGTGCCCGACTTTACTTTTGCCGTCAGCAACCACTACAATTGGGATGCTACCTCTGTTGTTGTGGATGATAAAACAGGAAGACGGGCATTTATTTCAGCAGCATATGACACCAAATCAAACGACTTTAAAAAGGTCGCGCGGATCGCAGCAGATGGCGTTCGGTTGATGAGTACGTATCAACCTGGGTATCCATTCCCCTACCCTTGTCTCACTGTTTTTAATGGCGACGATGGCATGGAATACCCAATGATGATCAACGACGCCAGTACCAGCGAGGCCGGTGTCATGGGACTGACCATACACGAGGCAGCGCACACCTATTTTCCATTCATGATGGGCATCAATGAGCAATATTATGCCTGGATGGACGAAGGTTGGGCCAATTTTTTTGAACATTTCACCAGTGATTCACTTTCGCACACTCAAAGCCCGATTTGGTCAGGTGGATTTGGCAACGATTGGGATGTACCGCCGATGGTTGCATCCAAAAATATCACGGGTAATACCTATTGGTTCGAATCTTATACCCGCCCACAATTGGCCTATACCCAGTTACTGGATTTGCTTGGTTATGAGATGTTCCATCGGTGTATGACCGTGTACATGGACCGCTGGAAGAGCAAACACCCGGGTCCTTATGAGTTCTTCAATACCTTTAATGATGTTTCAGGACAGAATTTGAATTGGTTTTGGAGGCCTTGGTTTTTCGAATTTGGCTACCCAGACCTATCCATCAAATCTGTTTCTAAGCTTGACACCGCAAAAGAGCAAGCAAACCAACAGGTTTTGTACGTCGAAAACAATGGCAATATTCCAGTTCCAATTCATCTGACACTCCAGTACACCGATGGCACCAAAGAAACGAGACATAAATTGGTTGACGTTTGGAGCAATGCTGAAAAGAAAACAATTGCTTTTGAATTGCCCCCGGGGAAAGTACTGAAAAAAGCCTCCCTAGGAGGCAAAACTATTCCCGACTCAAAGCCAAAAGACAATACTTGGGAGCAATGATCGCACAGTAGTCGAACTTGCCCCCATTTTCTCTCTTAAACCTACTTTATCATTTCAAAACGCATTCTATTATGGCAAGATTAACCGGTTTTTCACGCCTACTCATCACCTTGGCCATTGTGGCTGCTTTGGTTTTTGGCGTTCGCTATTTTTTCCCAAACATCGGGAAGTCCGGGCAAAATACACCCGATCAAACAACCGAAAAGGTACAGCAGGAGTCTCAACAAAATGAAGTTACCAAAAATGCTGAAACCACCGCGGCAACCTTTACCCCTGCTCCGTTGAACTATTCCGCACCCGCACCCATTGGCGGTAAATTAAAAGGCGTTGTTGAACTGGGCGCAACTGGTTTTAATGCGTTTATCGTCAGAATAGATGCTCAAAAAAATTGGAAATTAGAAAAATCTGAGTTCGGGGTAAGCCTCGTTAAGGAGGGACTTGCCACCGATGACGACGTGAAAAGCGGATTAAAACGCTATATCTCTGATATGGCGTCCTTCGGTGTGAGCCCTCGTGACATACACTTTGTGGTCAGTAGCGGCGCTCAAAAAGAAGATATTATGCCTAAAATCAACGCCGCACTGAAAGCCATGGGGTATGTTGTGAACATCGTAACGCCTCAACAAGAGGCTGCATACGGACTCAAAGCAACCCTGCCAACAGCCTTCAAAAGCAAAGGTTTTGTAGTAGATATTGGATCCGGAAATACCAAAATATCTTGGAATCCCAACGGAGCTATTGAACTTCCAGGCGCCAAATACTACCAAAACAACATGACGGCCAGTAGTGTGTATACGGAAGTAAAAGGGAAAGCAAGTCAAGTGCCTTCCAATTTGCGTGAAACTTGCTTCATCATCGGAGGAGTACCGTATGAGTTGGCCAAACAATCACGTGCCGGCAAAGAACGTTATACTGTGCTGAAAGCACCTGCGGAATACAAAGCTGAAGGTGCAAAACAAGAAGCCGGCCTGAATATTTACTCGGCTGTTGCGGCTGCAACGGGGTGCAAACAATTTGTTTTTGATTGGGATGCTAACTTCACTATTGGCTTCCTTTTGGGACTTTAAAGCCAGATAAATTGCGATAAGGAAGCGCCTGTTTCAACTATCAAGTTGGGGCAGGCGCTTTTATTTGCGCGCATAAATACGGATCCAAACGCCTTTTTTTTCTCTTTGCCAAATCAAAGACCACCCCTCCTGCAACCTTTGGATGTCTTGCTTTGAAAAATCATTGTAAATATTGGATGCCATGACATACCGATTCCATTCAAAATTTCTTTTTGAAAACTGTCGTTCATCACCGTTGAGCATTAAATTTTCTCCACTGTTGATATTGGGGAATTCGGTGCCAACATCGGTAAAATCAATGCTGTTTTCAGTTAGATAACTTATGGCTTCTGAACGCAACCCGTGGTATGGTTTATGGGCCAACGTACTGTCCCAGTCCATGGAAATACCCACCGGATAGATCCAGCAGTTTCCTGTAGCCAACAAGAATACAAGACCTGACAATAGCCATTTTTTGGAAGCCTCCACCACTTCTATACGAGTAATCAACACCAACACCAAGAAATGCGTAACAAGAAACGCCGGTAGAAAGTAGCGGTGTGCCGAAAGATTTTGGTGCAAAAATGCAGACGGCAACAGAAAAATCAACAAACAAATCAGCAGGGAAAAAACGGCTTTTAAAGGTAAAAAAGCGGCTTTTTTATCCGAAAATGAGCGCCACTTTGAACTATACAGTACCAATACTAAAAAAATAAGTTCCCCTACCCGCCCAAAATCGACCCAACGCCAGGCAACAACAGCGATGTTGCGCATGAAACCCGGTATAGAAACAAGCTGAAAAGCACCCGCCCAAGGCGAGTTTTGGTGGTACCCAATCCATCCAGTAGTTTTGAAATGCCAAACCAAAAACCAACTTGAAAATACAAAGCCGGGTAGAAAAGGAAGTCCTGTTGTCAACAAACGTCGAAAACTGCGCTTGCTTATAAAAGGCAACACCACGGCCCATACAAACAGCGCTGCAGATGTCATCATACCCCGCATGCTGATGGCGCACAATCCAAGAATACCGAGTAGTATCAACCATCGTCGTTTCGCCCATAAACCTTCTAGCGTCATCAAAAAAAACGCAACCAACACTATATCCGGACTGATCAACGCCGTTTGACCCAGTATGACAGGATCCGAAAAAACGAGCAAGATGAGCCAAGGCGCCCATACGAACCCCACAAGCCGCCCGCCGATTTTTAGCAAGAAAAACACCAGCAACAGCAGGAAGGGCAACATTGAAAAATGGCTCACAGCCAATGTTTTACCAAATAAACTCCAAACCAAGGCCAAATAAAACCCGAATACAGGGGGGTGACCAGAATCTATTTCTTGGGGCAGCGTCAGCCATCGGAGCCCGTTTTGGTAAAAATAATGGGCGTGTTTTGAACCCAGCTGAACAGTGTCCCAAAAGAAAGGATCCTCTTTCGACAGCCAGGTGAGTACGCAAACAAGAAAGGAGGAAAAAGCAAGTGTCGTGTTAAAGTAACGAATGGCAGCAGAAATTTAGGCTGTAAAGGTGGCTGTAAGAACCCAAAATTAATGCAACTTGGATCCAACAAGCCGTAAAAATTCTTCTCTGGTAGCTGACTTTAAAAATTCACCCGTGAAGGCGGAAGTTGTCGTAACGGAGTTTTGTTTTTGAACCCCCCGCATCATCATACACATGTGCCGAGCCTCAATGACAACCGCTACACCCAGCGGTTTGAGGGTATTTTGAATGATATCACGCACCTCGATGGTTAACCGTTCCTGCACCTGTAATCTACGGGCAAAAACGTCGATAACACGGGGCAATTTACTCAACCCAACAATATAGCCGTTTGGAATATACGCAATATGTGCTTTGCCAAAAAATGGCAACATGTGGTGTTCACACATAGAATACAATTCAATGTCTTTGACCAGCACCATTTCGTTGTAATTCTCCTGAAACATGGCGGATTTAAGAATTGCTGCTGCATCCTGGTGATAGCCTTGCGTTAGGTATTGCATGGCTTTGGCTGCTCGCTCAGGTGTTTTCAGCAGCCCCTCTCGCTCAGGATCTTCACCAACCCCACTCAATATCTCATGGAAATGGGGAATCAGGCGGTCTGTGAGAGCGGAATCGTATTGTTCAGGTTTATTGTGATACATGATAATGGCGATAGACGAAATTAAAAGTGCAAGAAGCGAAGCCATCTTGACAGATTAAAAGCGACTTATTGGCAAAGAAATACCAATTACTCACCATAATATTCTGCGTAAATTGTTTCTGTTTCCCAAAGCTTGACGGCATGAAGTTGGCAATTGTGTGCTAACAAAGCAACCTTTAGCTGCTGCCAAATCAAAATAACAAGGTTTTCAGTAGTTGGTTGCATTCCTTTGGGAATAAATTTAACATCAAGATTTAGGTTGCTGTGATCTAAGTGCTCCACCACAGATTCCTGAATAATTACACTGAGCTTTTTCACGTCTATGATAAAACCTGTCAGTGGATCCGGATGACCTTTAACGGTTACATGTAGCGTGTAGTTGTGCCCATGCCAGTTCTTGTTGCTGCACTTACCAAAAACTTCAACATTTTGGTCTGCAGTCCATTGTTCCACCCAAAGTTTGTGCGCGGCATTAAATCTTTCTATTCGTGTTATGTAGACCATGCTTGGTGTTAAAAATGTGGCTTAACGTGACTTATTTACAATCAACCGCAAAAGTAGGTTGAAAAGTGTTTTCTTGGTTTAAAAATGGAAGTCAAACAAACAATCACTTCATCCGTGTTGTTGTTGATTTCATCTAAAACGTTCGAATGAAAAGCGATGGCCAGCGTTTATTGGCGATGAAATCCACGCTATGAAAAAAACACGTAGTTTTCTGGACAGTTTGTACGAGTTTATCAGCCAAGGCCCCGTGTACCATGGGATGTTTTGGCTGATGCTGTTTGGGCTGATGCGCTGGATTGACCATGGGAATGATGTGGATACCGGATTTGCATTGGGAAATGAAGTGATTCAACTGGTTTTTTACGCATTTTTAGTTTATTTAAACCTACTGTATTTAATACCAAACTATTTAGCGCGTCATGCATTCGTGTATTTCGGGCTGATTTTGACTGCTTGTGCCATCGTCACACCGATTGAAGTGCTGGTATTGTACGTTAAATTTACTGCCCGGTCAGACTATCGGGCGAGTTTGGTGGAGCACCAAGTCTGGATTTTTTGGGGAAATGTTTTGGTCACGGTCTTTTCGACTGTACTACGAGTGATCATGGATTGGTGGCGCTATCAGTCCGAGAAAAAAATGTTGATGACGCAAACGATCCAGTCGGAATTGCGCTTCCTAAAAAGCCAGATTAACCCCCATTTTCTTTTCAATACGCTGAATAATTTGTACGCTTTGACCCTTAAAAAAAGCGATAAAGCACCTGAAATAGTGTTAAAAATTTCAGAAATTATGCGTTATATGCTGTACGAGTGCAACGAAAGGCGCGTACCCTTGAGCAAAGAGATACAATACATCAACAATTATCTCGACCTTGAGCGACTGCGTCAGCCTTGTGATGCCGACATACGGTTCACCGTGGAGGGCCAAGTGAGTCACCAGATGATTGTACCCTTGCTTTTCGTCCCTTTTTTGGAGAATAGTTTTAAACACGGGCTCAACCATACCGTGAATGGCAATGGTTTTGTTCGTTCACAGTTGATTGTCAAAGACGACAGTTTGACTTTTTTTATTGAAAACAGTAAGGTAGCCCATATTCCGGCACCAGAAAATAATTTAAGTGGTGGAATTGGGCTCGCCAATGTGCGCCAGCGGCTGCAAATACTTTACCCTGATGATTATTCGTTGATTATCCAAGACGATTCAGACCAATATACGGTGACCATGAAGCTGACGATGACACATTAGGTAAAAATAAATTTTTGTAACTGGTTAGGGTGGTCGCGTCTGAGACAAAAAAGTGGGCCTTTTGGGCCAGACAGCGTGCTACCTAACCAGTTAGATTTTTTTAACCAAAAGCGACATACCGATATAAACCATTTTACGAAAACACTCCTATGCTAAAAGTGATCATTGTTGACGACGAACCACTTGCCCTCGACGTATTAGAAACGTATATTTCAAAAATGTCACAACTTGTATTGGTGCAGCGATGCTCCAATGCTTTAGAAGCCAATGAAGCACTAAAAACACACGACGTTGACTTGATGTTTCTGGACATCCAAATGCCCCAACTCACGGGTGTTGACTTCGTCAAAACATTGAGTAATCCGCCCATGGTTGTTTTTACCACAGCATTCCCAAATTATGCCATCCAAGGCTTTGAACTCAACGCACTTGACTACCTGCTAAAGCCAATTTCTTTGGATCGCTTTATGAAAGCGGTAAACAAAGCAGTGGAACAATCGGAACTTGCCCACCAAGATCACGCCCCAGTGATCCAAACCGTACTCAACGATGGACTAGACTTCTTTTTTGTTAAAGCAGATAAAAAACTGGTAAAAGTCAACTTTGAGGACATTCTCTACATCGAAGGCTTAAAGGACTACGTCATCATTCGACTCCTGAATGGACGTGTTATTACCTTACAAACCATGAAAAGCTTGGAAGACCGCTTGCCACGCACCCGTTTCAGACGGATCCATCGATCTTACATTGTTGCGGTGGATAAAATCATGGCCATTGAAGGAAACATGGTAGAGGTGCAGGAAAAAGAGCGTCCCAAACTTCTTCCCATCGGAAAAAATTATCGGGATGATCTGTTGGAAATGATTGAAAAAAACAGGCTGTAGCCTTTCTAGGCATTTCATAGCGCTGCAACAAGACAAATACATCTCTCCAATATAAACATTTACACCACTTGTAAAATTTTTTCTACTGTAAAATCATTATTGCGTACTTTTACGCCAAGTAACTTTTACAATTTCTTAATTTACGCAGTAGGAAGAAATAATCTGTTGTTTAATCACATACACGTATGCGCATACAGTTCAGCCTTTCTTGTCAGAAAGGTACCGTTATTCCGATAAACTACCAGTCCGAGATTTCAAATTGGATTTTTTCAGTTCTGCCCAATGCTGGAGCTGAATTGTCCATGTGGGTTCAACAACAGGGTTTTGATTTATCTTCGAAGAGTTTCAAACTTTTCACGTTCAGCCCGTTGGCCATCTATCCCTATGAGATGGATCAGGTGCGGCAGGAATTCAAGTTGTTGGGAAATCAAGTTAAACTTGGCATCTCGATCCTGATTCATCCTTCATTTGAACAACAGTTGGTAAGCCTTTTTCGCCAAGTACCCTTACAATTGGGTACTTTGGAAGGTCAACCAGCCTATTTTGAGGTGAAGCACTGGCAAGTAATGAACCGCCCTGTTTTTAAAGAAACGATGCAGTTCAAAGCCATTTCACCCATCTCTGTCACCAGCATTGAGGATGTGAAATCAGCAAATCCATACGTTTTGCCGGACAATCCCGATTATGATGTGAGTTTTTTCAACCACATTGTTCGTCGCTTCAAAGCCGCCAAACAATATCGGTCATTGCAAAACTTGAAATTACTGGATCCAGCGTTCCCGATGCATTACAAATTGATTGGTCAGGCAAAATCTCGGTTGATCCACTTGAAAGCAAATACCGAGGGTATTCAGCAATTACGGGGATTTTCCTTCGAATTTGAGGTTAGTATGCCACCTTCCGTAATCGAATTCTGCTATTATGCTGGTTTTGGTGAATTTCCACATCTTGGATTCGGCTACGTTGACCTAAAATAAGCTGCTATGAAAGGACCTTTTGGGCCGGTTGTCGCCATTATCTCCTCCCTGATTTTTTTTGTATCGTGTAAAACCGATACCCCTAAAAGCTATCCAACTGTCACAGGTTATTGGGTGGTAGCCTCGGCACTTCGGGATACACGAGAAACTCGGCTGCTAGCGGATGTCTTTTTTCTGTTCGAACCCGATGGTAAAATGTTTACAAACCTTCCGAATACGGCTGAAACTACCACAGATTACGAAGTCAAAGAAGATAAAATAATCCAACAATCGACACCCATCGCTGTTTACAATATTTTATCCAAGTCAGACACAACCATGACACTGAATTTGGAGATCAACAATACCGCTTTCGAAATTCACCTCAAAAAAACCACCCCTCCACTACCCTCCCCGATTGATTCGCTTTCGAAACCAAAAAACAATTTATAATATCGCTCAACAAGTTATATCCAACAAATTAATTTAAATTGAAAAAACTTAAAAAAAACAAGTTTTTTTGGGTGAACTGAAGGCAATATCATGAACTTTGCGTCATTTCTTAATTACATTGTCTTTTTGTAACTGGTTAAGTGGCACGCTGTCTGGCCCAAAAAGGCCCTTTCTCGCCATACTTAGTAAATTTTTTTAAGGACGTAGCGCTGGTACGCCCTTCAAAAATTCATTTCTTCTGACAAAAAATGGCCACTTTTTTGTCTCCTTCGCAACCACGCTAACCAGTTACTAAATCTTGATAGACACTGAACATACCAAGCTCCTGCCGTCGGAAGGCCAAACTCCGGGACCGGGGTAAAAAGTAGGTCTTTTGGTAAAATAATGTTTGTTTGTTGCGTTGTTTAGCCCTATTCTACAAACAATATTTCGAATCCGATAGGTAGCATGAGCATCTAATAATCCATAAGCGGGGACTTTCCCGGTTGCGCCACTAATGGAAGGCAGGGTGGTGTTAAACGGGTCTGAAAAGGTACTGCCTGTGTAGCTGTAAAGAAAGGAAACACTCAAGTTGTCAAACGTGAAATTGATGCCGTTGCGGCTAATCCAACCGGGTACACCCTCCACATGGTTGCCTTTGATACTTGCATTTTGCCTGTTGTTGATACGCAGCGAATCGCCCAAATACCGGGCATTGAAGTAAGCCGTTGAGGTAAAAAAACTCATGTGGTATTTTTCTGAGAAACGGTATTCATACTCAGCAAACAACTCAAGACCATGGGTGCGCGAGTCGCCGATATTGGTACGAAACAAAACAAACGTGTCAATATTTGAATCAAACTGCGTGATACTTCCAAGTCGATTGTTGTATCGGAGGGTAAAAGCACTGATATCCCACATTAAATGGGTCTTTTTCCCGCGCCAACCAAGTTCTGCGTTGTACCCAAAAGCATCGCGAAGATTTTTATCTGACCGTTCGTATGCAGTTGCTGGAATGATATCTTTGAAAATTACAGGGCGGTAAGCCTGAGACCATCCGGCGTACAAAACCTGAGATTGTCGGATATCAAAAGCTGCGTTGACGCCCAAAAGCGGAAATTTATGTTCAATGGCATTGGTTAATTCGATAGGATCATAGTAGGAGGTACTCCCGGAAAGCCTGGAAATTCCTGACTCATATCGCATACCCGGGCTTACAGCAATCCGATTGGTCAGCTGAAATTTGTTTTCCAAAGAGAAAGAAATATTATTGCTTTTAAGGTGCAGATCCCTTCCCCAACCATTCTGGCTGATTTGCAGATCAAAATCAGTTCCTGTAGTTCCCTTGCCTTGTTGTCTTCTGTGTAAATCGTTGTTGAAATACTGAATCCCCAAGGAGAGTAAACTAGTATGACCCACCATAGCGTATTGATGCAACAATCGGCATTCCGTGGTGTAGCTATTAAATCCATCAAGATCAACCTGGCGAGGATTGTATCCATTGGTTAGGGCATTGATGGTATCTGCAACAGTGGCCAACCGATCAAACATGACACTACGACGGTCGCCAACTACGGCTGAAACAGTCCATCTAAGCTGGGTACGTGGAGAAATTTCCCACTTTGCCGTAAGGGAAGGGAGCCAAATTTCGGGGTTAAAATAATTTCGAGCACGCGAAGACTGCCTGGGATTTTCGTAAAACATCGAATCGGTCAGTGGCCCGGGAATTTGGTAGATATAGTTTGAGCGCAACAATGCTGCATTCAGCGAAAAGATAGGAGACACATGGTACGTCAGCATCATACCTTGGCTATTGTAATCTGAACGGCTATTGTCGCGGTATCCTGCTGACGCCCGTTTACTGAAATATGCATAATATTGTAATTTTCCAACTTTACCCCCTATGGCATTGTATGCGCTGATCAGGCCATAGGAACCAATGGAATTGATGGATTCCAAGCTGATGGCACGCGTGGTGTCGGGTTGCTTCAAGACATAATTGAGCATACCACCAAACTGGGCGCCATACTGCAAAGCGCCTGTTCCACGTACCAACTCGATGCGTCCAATCGCCTCCATGGGAAGACTGAAGTGACTGGCTGGATACCCATATATGTCTGAGTTGGTGATGATTCCATCTGTGCGAATATTGAACTCCCAACCACGGTGTGGATCAAGACCTCTGGTACTGATATTGGTTTGATTGCCGGCTCCATCCATATCATAGACAAATACGCCGGGTACTTTGGCAAAAATTTGTCTGGGTGTTTTTTCGGCGATGTTGGCATCTAGGTTTTGTACGCGGATAACCTCACTTTTTTTTCCTGTCCAAAGGAACCCATTGTCGGTTTGTGGCAACGTTGAAATATCTTCTCGCAACACTTTGATGCTTACCTCGCGAAGATTTTGAGTTGTTATAGAATCCATCTTCTGACTCCAAGCCATGACAGACAACATACCAAATACCGCCGACAAACTGGTTCTCCTTTTCATTGATGCTATTTTGAATTTCCAAAAAGAACTATTTACATATTAGAACTGGCTATATGTTCTCGACTGAAAAAAACGGGCCTTTTGGTGCCAGACGTCGTGTGAGCTAACCAGTTACAATAATCATATAGTTTTAACCCTAATATCCTTTGGCTTGGATTAGAGGGTCGGTTAAGCTCCGCTCTTGAATACGCTGTTTGGGGATAGGTTGCCCTTTAACTTCGAGAAGGGTATCCATGGCATATTTTGATTCAAAAACGATGCTTCCATCAGGCGACCATTTCCGCAGGTAACCATTCTTTTTATTTTGATCAAACCAAACGGTAAATTGAATTTTTCCGTCTTCATACCACATTGTATCACCACCTTGTTGCTGGCCTTGATTGTAATATTGTATTTCTTTGGTGACGCCCGTGGGGTAATAGATGACCGTTTTACCCTCTTGGTTACCATTGACAAAAATTCGTTCTGCCATACATTTGCCATTTGGGTAATAATCCGTCATGACGCCTTCCTTTTTCCCATTTTGTAGGCTAACCGTTCTGGAGACAGATCCGTTTTCATAATATTCAACACGCTGTTCTATTTTTGGTGCTGTGCCGCTGCTACAAGAAACCCAAAAAAATAAAGTGGCAACGAAAAGTAGATTGAATAACTTGTACATGGCGGTAGAATTGTTGAATAATAAATAAAAGAGGAATCGCCTATAAGACGACTCCTCCATTACTTGTAAAATAAGGTAACTGGTTTAAAGCAGACAAAATATACGATATCACCAGTGATTCATTTACTTTTTCCAAGGAAGTTCGTTCACATAGCGACCAATTCGGGTGCCATAATGAACGCCCTCTTCAGCATCCATGCGAAAGTGAACGCCCAATGGAACCCGTGACCAAGCATTTTCCTGGGCCATTTCAAAGAAACTGCCAAAAGTTCGAGGCGTTCCTTCAAACTCTGAGCGCGTTTCATGACACCGATCAGTTAGGGAATAATCATATCCAAATACACTTCCAAGTACTTCTGCACCAGCGGCTCCAAAAGTTGAATGGCCTGAAGGATAGGCTGGAAACGATGGCGTGACACCCTCTTCACCGGTCAGTGGGTTGTACAAAGCCGGCTTCCAGTTGGCGTCAATCAGTCGATTGATGTATGTTTGTGGGCGCTCCACGTTGTAATAATATTTTGAATTCCAGCAGCCTACACCGGCATCATTGATGGACATGCCCATTTTGATGTCGCAAAACAGCGCTGTTTCAAGCGAACACTCTTCCTTTTTATAAACCTGATCGGCAATAGCGATCCAACGGACAGGCGGGCTAAACGTCAAGTTCAACAAATCATCACTCCAAAATTCCCCCACCCATTCATCTTCATAAGAAAGTGTTGGGGTATTTTGTGCATACACTTCAAGGGCTTGGGCATACAATTTGGAGTTAACATTTTCGTCGTATTCCAATGGTGGGC
Source organism: uncultured Bacteroidota bacterium (assembly GCA_903933805.1). Taxonomy (GTDB): domain Bacteria; phylum Bacteroidota; class Bacteroidia; order Chitinophagales; family Saprospiraceae; genus M3007. Next base: position 16,127 of record CAIZLM010000038.1, read on the forward strand.
GACAAAGTTTAGCGCTTGATGGCAATGCGAACGTACGCACTTGGCCCCAATCGGGGAACATACCCTTGCCTGGGCCTGGGGTTGTAGGCTTCCAGTCGCCTGCTTTTTTGTAATGAACTTGCCAGTCATAATTGCCGAATGGATCGAGGTAATGGTCATGTCCCACAGCGTCTGTAGCTGAGTAAGCCCAAACGGCGTCGGCCACAGCGACCCCATAAGCGCGAGAGCGTTCGAAGACTTCTGGGCTGACTTCCAACTTCGAGTTAGCCTCGTATTGCGCTTCTAGGCTATTTATTTTTGCCTGTCTTTCGGGCGTTGCTGCCACAAAAAAACGGCGCATCAAATTGGCATAGGAAGCATTGATAACAGTTGGCCAGTGGTATTCCTTGGATTCAATCTGAGGAATAGACAATCCGGAATAAAGATTTTGGATGGAGTTGTACTCAGGCATTCCGGAGACACAAGCTTCGTAATTGGCAATAGTGATGTAAGCAAATGCTCTCGGTGCTGGGCCCGGACGATAACCCGCTGCATACCGCTCAATTTCTACAAAAAGTTCATTCCAGTCATATACAACCTTGTAGTCGTATTCTTTAACTGCTTTGCTGCCTGCTGCAAAAGGCTCAACGTCTTTACAGGCTGGAACAAACATTCCAATGGCGATTACCGCCAAAACTAAAAAAATTTGGTATTTAATAGACCGCATGAGATGATTATTTTAAGTAACTGGTTAGGTGGCACGCTGTCTGGCCCAAAAAGGCCCATTTCCCGCCATACTTCGCAGATTTTTTTGACCGTAGCGCTGCTAAGGCCTACAAAAATCCGCTTCGTCTGGCAAAAAATGGCCACTTTTTTGTTTCAGAAGCGACCACGCTAACCAGTTACTGTTTTAATTAATAAAATGAAATTATTGGTAATCCGGGTGCAAAGAACTGGCCAAACTTTCCCTTAAATCCTGATTTTTGATTAAAAACAAATTAAAATTTAACAATCTTGCCCATGAGCAGGCACAAGAAGTACTTTTGCGGGGCTATTCACGACTTAACAAATGAAAATTCTGCTGATTGAGGATGAGCCCAAAATGCTTCGGTCCCTTTGTAAAGGGCTACGGGAAAACGCTATGGAAGTGGATGCCGTTGGTAACA
>CAIZLM010000039.1 GCA_903933805.1 uncultured Bacteroidota bacterium
GCTAAGTCCATCGTAAAAAGTGGGTTACGCTGGTTATTGGACAAAAAAAAGCCCGGGCTTTCGCCCGGGCAATGTATTTCTACGACTACCTGTTGATCAAAAAATAAGTGGCATTAGGCCAGCACCTTTGCAACCAAGTCTGCTGCTTCTTGAAACTCCGTAGCGCCCATTACCTCCAAACCTGATTCATCGATGATGGTTTTGGCAATATCAGCATTGGTACCTTGGAGACGAACGATTACTGGAACCGGAATTTTACCGATTGCCTTGTAGGCATCTACCACCCCTTGGGCGACGCGGTCACAGCGGACGATACCGCCAAAGATATTGATGAGTATTGCCTTGACGTTTGGATCCTTCAAGATGAAGCGCATGGCGTTTTCAACCCGTTGTGCGTCGGCAGTGCCGCCCACATCCAAGAAGTTGGCTGGTTCGCCACCAGAGATTTGAATCAGATCCATGGTCGCCATGGCCAGTCCGGCGCCATTCACCATACATCCGACATTTCCATCGAGTTTAACGTAGTTGAGGTCGTATTCTTGGGCTTCCACATCTGCTGGATCTTCTTCGTCTTTGTCGCGGAGTTGCTCCAGATCTGGGTGTCGGTACAGGGCATTGTCGTCGATGGTTACTTTGGCGTCAACGGCAATGATGCGGTCATCGGATGTTTTCAGACAGGGATTGATTTCAAAGAGGCTTGCATCGGAGCCAATAAAAGCTGCGTACAATTTTTGGATAAAATCAACCATTTCTTTGAGTGCTTTGCCACTCAGTCCAAGATTAAAGGCAACTTTTTGGGCTTGGAAGGGGCGCAGTCCGAGCAGTGGATCCACTGCTTCAAAGAAAACGCGTTCTGGCGTTTCATGTGCCACCTTTTCGATGTCCATACCACCATCGGGAGAGTACATGATGACATTGCATCCTCTGCCGCGATCGGTCAGGATACTGACATAATACTCCTTTGGTTCCGTGGCGCCCGGATAAAAAACATCTTCAGTCAGGAGCACTTTGCGTACAAGTTTGCCTTCTGCTGATGTTTGTGGGGTAACGAGGTGCATTCCGATCATGTTTCCGGCGATTTCACCGGCTTGTTCGGGTGATTTTGCGAGTTTTACGCCACCGCCCTTTCCTCGGCCACCGGCATGGACCTGCGCTTTCACCACGCACCAGCCAGAATTGTAGCGTTCTTTGATTTTTTTGGCGGCTTCAACGGCTTCGGCAGCGCTGTGCGCCACAATACCTTCCTGAATTTTGACGCCATAAGATTTAAGCAGTTCTTTGCCTTGATACTCGTGCAGGTTCATTATTCGTTGTTTGTTAGAATGTGTGCGTATTTTTTGGGAGCCCAAAAGTAGTTTGAATTTGGGTTAAGCGGGGATCTCTGGCAAAAAAACCTTGAATAATTAGTCGTCAATCAGCCTTCCTTTTTGGATTCGGACGATTCTGGCCGGAAAATTTTGTAGGATTCGGTAGTCGTGGGTGGCGCAAATCACGGCCGTCTTATGTTGTTTGGCGAGGTTTCGAAGCAACGTGAGTACATCGTCACTGGTTTCAGGGTCGAGGTTTCCGGTGGGTTCGTCTGCTAAGATCAACGGGGGTTTGTTGAGGAGTGCGCGGGCGATGACCACCCGTTGTTGTTCTCCCCCGGAGAGTTCGAAGGGCATTGCGTTGCGTTTTGAGAGGAGCCCAACTTCTTGGAGCACCTCCCCAATACGATTGTGCATACTTGCATGGTCGTTCCACCCGGTTGCTCGAAGCACAAACAGCAAGTTGTCGGCAATGTTTCGGTCTGTCAGAAGGTTGAAGTCCTGAAAGACAATACCGAGTTTTCGGCGCAACAAATGTACGTTTCTGCGTGTGACGTCCTTGAGGTTGAAACCTGCTACTTCACCGGCGCCGATATACAATGGCAAAGCAGCGTAAATGGTTTTCAGGAGACTCGTTTTGCCACTGCCAGTTTTGCCGATCAGGTAGGTAAATTCCCCTGCTCCGATCTCCAGGTTGACATTTTTAAGAATGGTGCTTCCGTCTGATTGACAAATATCAGCGGCAATAATTTTTACGATGGGTGGCACGTTGTACTGTGGTTTTATTTGAACGGCAAAATTCTACTTTTTCAAACGATTTTACGCAATGAAATGGCCATATCGTGACTTTACTGTTCTTTATTTTTTAAATTAAGGAAAAAAATGGTCCGCAGTTCCGAATATTGCAGTCTGAAACTAGCTTACGAGTTTTCGATGGTGGTGGTTACAGCCGCTCAATCGAAATCTATGCTGCTTGTTTGATACTTTATCGTAGTTCGCTTGTAATACCATGAACTCAAAATTTTTAATCTTATCCGCCTTTACCCTTTGGTGCTTCGTATGTGTACGTTGGTATGTATGCGGCATCAAGGAAGTTTGCGCTGAGCCTTTGGCCGTCGAAGAAACCATTCATACCGGTGAATACCAGCCCGACACAGCTGCCGACACTGTTGCTGTTCAACCTCAGGAAGCTCCTCCCCCACCCGATCCCAATGTCGTTTCAACAAAGCCGGTGACCCCAGAAAACATGGGGGCTGTTCAAATGGAAAAAGTGGAGGGCCACATGGTGATCCATTTTCCTTATAAATCAACGCGCAACGAAGACAATGCTGCCATTGATGGATACCTCGATGGATTGGCCAGACAACTGATTGCCTCCGGTGCAAAAGTACGCATTGCCGGCCATACCGACTTTGTTGGCGAGTCAAAGGAGAATCATAGTTTTGGTCTTATGCGGGCAAACACCATCTGCGACATCCTTGTTCGAAAGGGCGTACCCAAATCACAGATAACCTGCAGTTCATTCGGTGATACCAAACCAGTAGCCACCAATGATTCGCCATATGGCCGCTACTTAAACAGGCGCGTGGAAATCCGTGTTGCCCAATAAACTACAGGCCACCTTCCTGATGCACACCCTCAACGCTTCTTCAACTGAACCCTTATGTTTGAGCAAACAGTAAACCTTGGACCTGGAACAGGCACTTATACCCAGCATACCCTTGAAATTTTGATCATGCTGCTGGGTGCTTTGTCGCTTGGAATTTGGTTTGGTTGGGCTACTTGGGCCCAATTCAAACAAAAAGCTGACCAACTGCTATTAGACAATCAAAGTCTCAACGCAACGGTAGAAACCCTGCGGAACGAAATATCCGGCATGAAATCACAGCTGCTGTCAGTTGACAAAGAAAGTAATAATCTTTCTGAGAAGACCGACAGCCTAAAAAGTGAGAACATCAATCTATTGCATGAAATTTCTACCCTCGAGTCAGAACTTGCCACAACCCAACACCAAAACATGAAGCTGGATGTGGCCTTGGGCCTTTCCTTAAACGTCGATCCAGCTGCCCCAAAAGATATTCCACTGGAGGTCGTTGTCAGTGTAGTGGATCACAAAGAAGATCAACAAACTTCACGTGACGTTGTGTTGGCGGAAAACTCACCTGCTCCCCTATCCATTGAACCTACCATATTGACAATGCCTGCAGCGCTGGCTGCCAACGAAGCGTTGGAATCCATTGGCGAAGATGGTAAGCGCGATGACCTGATGCTGGTGGAGGGCATTGATCTCAAAATTCAAGCGTTGCTGTACCAACATGGCATCAAAACATACCATCAATTGTCTGAACAATCGGTGGAAAACCTGCACGAAATACTTGCTTCAGCCGTACCACCATTGGTGTCATACGAACCGGGCACATGGCCTTCCCAAGCGGCCCTCGCAGCCAACAATGAGTTGGATACGCTCAAATCTGTGCAGGGCTTTCTCAAAAACGATGTTGAGCCGCTCTAAATACGTTTGATTTGTTGTGGTCAAAAGCAGAAAAGGCGTAATTTAGAATCAAAATGATCTGCAAATGATGCCCTTGATAATCGTATTTAGAACTCAAATGCGCTTATTTTTGTGAGAACTATTATCCTAGCCATGAAAAAAACCCATATTATATCTTTTGCCGTTATTGCAGTAGCCGTTGGCATCTTGATTTCTGCCAGCAAAGACGTTACGACGTATGCGAATTTTTCTCAAGCTTCCCAAAGCGGCGATCGCGTTAAACTGATAGGTCAACTCGTTAAAGACCGCCCTGTGGAGTATAATCCTGAAAAAGATGCCGATTTCCTGTCTTTTTGGCTGCGGGATGACGCCGGGGAGGTTCGTTTGGTGGAGCTTCATGCTGCTAAGCCACAGGATTTTGAACGTTCAGAATCTATTGTACTCACTGGGGAGATGCGTGACGATCGCTTCGCTGCATCTGAGATGCTGTTGAAGTGCCCTTCGAAGTACAAAGACCAAGAGGTTTACGTCCGGGAAAAAGGGTAAACGCGCGTTGGCGGTTTCAAAGTCGGGCAAAACGAGGTTATTACATGGGTATATTTCCGTGTTTTCGCTTTGGTCTGGCGATGGTTTTGTTTTCCAACATTGCAAAAGCCTTGATGAGTTTGCGCCGTGTTTCGCGTGGATCGATGACCTCATCTATAAACCCGCGCGCAGCTGCTCGATAAGGATTGGCGAATTTTTCGGCGTACGCTTGTTCTTTTTCCAGCAGTTTTGCGCTCGGATCAACGGCGCTGTCAATTTCTTTTTTAAAGATGATTTCGGAGGCGCCCTTAGCGCCCATCACCGCGATTTCTGCGCAGGGCCATGCAAAGTTCATATCTGCGCCAATGTGTTTGGAATTCATCACATCATAGGCCCCACCGTAGGCTTTTCTGGTAATGACGGTAATGCGTGGAACAGTTGCCTCAGAAAAAGCATACAGCAGTTTTGCCCCATTGGTGATGATAGCGTTCCATTCCTGGTCGGTTCCCGGCAAAAAGCCCGGTACATCCTCCAGCACCAATAGGGGAATGTTAAAACAATCGCAAAAACGCACAAATCGGGCTGCTTTTTTCGATGCATTCACGTCGAGCACTCCTGCAAGGTTCATGGGTTGGTTGGCAACAATTCCAATACTTCGTCCTGCCAGACGGGCAAATCCTACCACAATATTTTCGGCGTAATTTTCTTGTACTTCGAAGAAGGAAGCAGCGTCCACGATACCCTCGATGACCTCTTTCATGTCGTAGGGTTGGTTGGCATTTTCAGGAATGAGTGCAGCAAGTTGGTCTCGGTACTCATCACCCGGGACAAAGGGCAATGCCGGAACTTTGTCCTGACAATTTTGGGGGATATACGACAGCAGTTTTATTATTTTATGGATAGCGTCGATATCGTTAGATGCCGTCAGGTGGGTCACACCTGATTTGGTCGCGTGGGTACCTGCGCCCCCGAGTTCCTCTGATGTTACGGTTTCATTGGTGACTGTTTTAACAACATTGGGGCCGGTAACAAACATATAGGAGCTGCCTTCCACCATGAGGATAAAATCGGTAATGGCCGGGCTATACACCGCACCCCCTGCACACGGCCCCATGACGGCAGATATTTGCGGAATCACGCCACTGGCCTGCACATTGCGGAAAAAAATATCAGCATACCCCCCCAAGGAGTTCACCCCTTCTTGGATCCTAGCACCACCAGAATCATTGAGTCCAATGAGTGGCGCGCCATTTTTGAGGGCTAAATCCATCAGCTTGCAAATTTTTTCGGCGTGGGTCTCTGAAAGGGAGCCGCCGAACACTGTAAAATCCTGGGCAAAAACATACACCAATCGACCAGCAACAGTGCCATAGCCTGTAATCACGCCATCGCCGAGGTATTGTTGCTCCTCCATGCCAAAATCCGTACTTCTATGGGTCACCAAGGCCCCTATCTCCTCAAAACTATCCGGATCCATCAAAAAATGGACGCGTTCACGGGCTGTTAATTTCCCTTTTTTGTGCTGGGTATCCAGGCGGTTTTGGCCTCCGCCCAGTTTGGCTTCTGCGAGTTTGGCCGTCAGTATATTTAATTTTTGGTCCATTTTTTATTCAGGTATTTGCCGGATAAGACACTGGAAACAGGGATTTTATTGCTCGACTACTGTGGAACAAAGTTCAGGGAAACGGCATTGATACAATAGCGCAACCCGGTTGGAGGCGGGCCATCGGAAAATACATGTCCCTGATGCCCGCCACAGCGCGCACATTCCACCTCTTCACGGTCCATCCCGTGGCTGGTATCTGATTTATCGGCAATACAATCCTCGGTAATGGGCTTCCAAAAAGAAGGCCAGCCCGTACCTGAGTCAAATTTTGTATCAGAAGAAAACAGCGGAAGGCCACAGCCTGCACACGCGTAAACGCCATGAGCATGATGGTCCCACAAATCACCCGAGAATGCCCGCTCGGTGCCCTCTTGCCGCAGCACATAATACTCCATCTCCGTCAACTGTTTTTTCCAGTCCTCATCAGACAATTTGACGGGTACGATGTGGCCGTTCGCATATTCCGCAGGAACAAGGGAGTCGGTTTGAACGGAAACCGATGGAGCATAAACCGGTTCCAGTTTGGATGTATTTTGGCCACTGTTACAAGTGGCGATGGCAAGGATGATGGCGAGGTATTTCATGTTTGTTATCTTCTTTTTCGTGGTTGTGTCCACTCTTCTTTTTCCGCGTACTTCACGATTATTTTCATAAAATTCACCATGGTAAGAAACATGATGAAACCAACAGACACCACCAAATAAATCCAGCGGTATGAGCCTGCCTCGCCAATGGGAATGCCAGAAATGCCCCAAGATGCCAAACAAGTCCCCAGTGCCAATGCCATGTAACTGTACATAGAAGCCTGCCAATATTTGACAAAACTTTCTGCTCGGAGACTTAGCAAACTGTTGAGCATGGCAAAGAACAGGGTAAAGGCGGAACCGATAGACCAGGAAAACAAGGGATCTGATTTACCGGGCTGCGCCCAATCAAACAACCAGCCAATTCCCATGACAAGTATGGCAACCGCAAGCACTGCTGCTGCTTGGATGATGGGACGGTTCAATTGTTTTTCAATAGAATTTTTCATGGCTTTTATTGTGGCTGACGAGCAGTGCACGGAAAACCCGCTCCGAATACTGTTTTACGCCAAATTATCGGATCATGACGCCCCTGCGGTCGAGGAAAGGTATTTCCGTGAAATTGCATTGATCTACACTGCCTTGTACAAAAACGTATTTCTTATCGTAAAGGTAGTTTTCAAAAGAAAAACTTACCCAATACTCACTGGCCATATCGAACAGCATTTTGTGAATGGATTCGATTTTTTCAACTTGCAACGGGCCAATCGTTTCCCAAAAATAACGCAGGGAACTGGTTCGGCGCATTTCACCCTCTTTCATGCCGTATCCAGTTGAATTCACCAAAACAGACTGAATTGGTTCGTCTTTGAGGTTGATGATGTAGGCATCCCAAAAATCTTCGAAGTCGTCTTCACCGGGCAAGCGTGGTACAATGGCAATGACCAGATCTTCTACTTTTCTGATATCAATATCTTTCTTCATAGTAATGGTTGACGGGAGCTGTTGCTGGGTTAAACCACCGTTTTTTCACCCTAAAAAGGGCGATTGGCCGATTTCACATTCAAAAACAGCTGCAAAATGATTTTTCAGTTTTTCTTTTATCTCCGCTAGGTTTATCTCATGCCCCAACTCCTGCGCCAAGGATGTTACGGATTTACCATCCTCCTGTATGCCGCAAGGTACGATGTACCCGAAGTATTCCAAAGCGGTATTGACATTTAAAGCCCATCCATGCAGGGTCACCCATCTACTCAAATGCACACCTATGGCACACAATTTGGCCACACCTGTCAATGGAAGTTGCCTGTTTACCCAAACGCCGGTAAATTCCTTGATGCGAAAAGCCTCCAAGCCGTATTCAGCCACCGTCCTGATGATGACTTCTTCCAAATTGCGCACATATCGATGCACATCACAAAAGAACCACTCCAGATCCAGTATTGGATAACCGACAATTTGGCCAAGCCCATGGAAAGTGATGTCGCCCCCACGGTTGATGGGATAGTACTCAATACCTTTTTCCAGCAATTCCTGTTCCGTAATCAACAAGTTGTGCTCATCGCCACTTTTGCCCAATGTGTAAACAGGTGGGTGCTCCACGAACAACAAATGGTGTTGCTGCGGATATTGCCCTGCCGGCAAGTGTCTGTTGGCCAGTTTGTGTGCCACCAACCCACGGTGTAATGCGGTCTGATAATCCCAAGCGGAACGGTAAGGCATTTGACCCAAATCCTGAAACTGTACAAACTGCATGGGGTAATGAGTAAAGGGTTGTAACTGGCTACTTTTTTCGCAGTAATATTAAACTGCTGTTCGGGATGCGCAACACGATGTCGTAAACATCTAAAACATCTTTTATGGTATCATAGTTGACTGCATAGAAAAAATCAACGTCACGTTGGGGGTCGCGGCGTCCATGGTAGGGCACAAGTTTGACATATTGATCGTATCCATAATGGCCTTTTTCCAAATGATAAAGAAAGGAATTTTGCATAAACCACTCCGTATCAAATGAATACGGGGTTGTTCGCCCTTCCGCCTGAGCCGTTTTTTTCAAATATTCCAGCACGGTGAAAGTGTCGCTGTCATGAAACCATTCGAATGAACTGTGAAGATTTAGGGTCCGAACGTTGTTGATAAAACACAACAACAACAGGGGTGACATCAAGATCCAGGAGCTTTTTCTTCCAAAACGCTCCGATAACCAAGCCGCCGAAACGCCCAGTGAAAGGGCGAAAAGTGGCCAGTAAAACAGGGCCAATCTGGCTTGGAGATAGGGCGTTTTGGTCAGGTTTACCTGCACGATATTGACCAATCCGGCCCCCAGCAACAGCAACACAAAAAGTACACGGGGATCGCCTACAATCTTGAATCCCTGTTTCCACCAACGCCGAATAGCCAATAATCCCATGGCAAATACACCCAGAAAAACCACCCACGTCAGGAAAGTATCTGATGTGTTTCCGAGGTAAGCGTTTGCGTTAATGGCTGCTCTGACGGAGCGTTGTATGGCGTCGAAAAATGTACCCAATGCGTTCCAGTTTACGATTTCAGCATCCTTACTCAATCGCTGTAGGGGGGTGATCCACAGCAGCAAAAACACGGCAAGCGTGGTTACAGCAGGCTTTGACTGTTTCCAAAAAACAGTCGCTGATGGATTTAATTGCCAAGTGGTCAGCAACATGCTACAAACAAATGGCGCAAAAAATATCAGGAGGGTAAAATTTGCATACACAGACAAGCCGGCGAGCAAGAAGGCTGTTCGCAAAATTTTACGGTCATTCGTTTCTACAAATCGCCACGAATACCAAAGTGACGCCGTCATCAAACCCACGGCCAGCCCATAACCCCTGGCAAACGAACAGAATTCGAGCAAATAGGGATTCCCAAACAGCATGATCAGGGCAAAGATGCGTACCCATGATTGGTCTGACAACTTGCGGGCCAAATGCCCCGCGGACCAAGCATATAGAAAGCTGCCCATCAACACAGGAATCCGCACCACCAAGTGGTGCCAACCAAATATTCCGGTGAAGATCTTGATCAGGATGGTGTTGAGAATATGGTTGTTGGGGTTTGCCTCCCGCTGATACGTGAGAGTATCAAAAACCAAGCGCGGCACGTGGTTGATGGCCGTGGCAGATTCATCCACCGTGATGGGCAACAACCAAGCCCGAAGCAGGATGTACAAACAAAAGAGGGCTGTTATACCGTTCAATACCCAGTTTTCAATTTTCTGATTCATACTGCGAAGATATGATCCTGTTGATAAATAATGCCTTGAACGGCCGTCGGATGTTGGTGGTTCTCCTCCACATCAACATCCGACTGCAGTTGCCAACAGGTGCGTATTATCTGACCACGGTCATTTTTTGTGGGGATGATTGACCAAGTTCATGTCTAATCAAGTACGTGTAGATACCCGGGGCAAGGCGACTGGTATCCAAGATAATTCGCTTTTCGGTGTTCAACTTGACTGTTTTTTCAGCAACAACGACCCCCATGGTATTATACACCAACAAGGTGGCGTCATCGTCGGAGCTATTGTCGGCAGTAGTCCATTCAATGACCGTGAAATCTGCCGCCGGATTTGGCTCGTTTTGGGTAAGGGTAAAAGTCGAAACCGTTGTGGCATTGGTACCGGAAGTTGGCAGCGCATAGGCAATGCGCACATCGTCAAAATAAAACCCATCGGCCTCCACAGCGCCATCTGAACCGAAAACAAAATCAACCTGAACGGATTGCCCGATAAAGTCGGACAAGTCCATGGTTTCCTCTACCCACATGCTTTGATTGCCGTCAAAAACTGGTCCGGGAGACTGGGTATTGAGGCCTGTTTCTGTGTAATGGCCACAGAGCGCTTTTGAGAAATTATTGTTGCCAAGGCCAACCACCTGCACAAAATCCCAATCTTCTTCGATGTTCCATTTGGCGAAAAAGGTCAGTGTAGCACTTGTTGCGTTGGTTGGAATGGCCTGTGGTACAATCAAATGGCAAATTTTGCTGGCATCAGGTTGATATGAGCCATTGGGAGAATCTGTCATACACTTAGAAGCCGAGAAATAGGTTTCATTGGTAATGGCCCAATTTCCGTTCCAGTTTGCAGCATTATTCAGGTTGTCCTGCAAGGAAACGGTGGTGGTCAACGCGCTGTTGACGCCGTAATTTTTCCGCAGCGTATCCGTCTTGATCCACAGTCCATTGTCTGTTTTCAAGAGAAAAATAAGTTCATCGCCCACAGCAACACTTGGTGTAAGTTCATACGTGAAGGTGAATATGGACTTTGACAAGTTCACCTCGTCAAAAGATTGGCTGGCGGAAGTTGCGCTGATATTGCTGGAAAAAGGGATTAAGGAGATGCCAATGGGGCCATCCAACAATCCATAGCGGGTAACTTCGATGTTTATATTGCCTTGCAGGGACGCCAATACAGCGCTACTAAGATCCTTTGCATCGCCATATTGAAGGGCTGAATAGGCCATGGACAAATTCTGCCAGAGGTTATCTTTGTTGAGACCGTCAATTTCGTCGGGCATGGGCCAAAAGCCGGTAGTGCCTATTTCAGGTGTAAATGAATAAGCGCCTATTTCGCTGTACATCCAGTCATCAGAGCTGCCATTGACATTGTATCCGACGGTTTCTGAGGTAGTACCGTAATGGTAGTTGTTTTCGCGGGTAAAATGCCGGGCATATTGAATGAATGCTGTGTCAGCCGGGCTGTCGCTGTAGGCCCAAGGGTAGATAAAGAGATTGCCGGAGGTGTGGTAATTGTACGCAAAAAGAAACTCATGGGCGCGACAAAAATCGCGGATAGTACGGCTTTCCGGTTCTGAAAACGCTTCTGGTCCTCGGTAAATTTCAGAAGAAGGGTCTGGCGAAGATCCGCCAAAATCACCCCAAAAATACCCGTAATTTCTGTTGAGGTCGACACCATACGAACCATCGCCATTGTCACGGCGATTTTTGCGCCAAAATCCTCCGCCATCGGGATTGGTTGTTTCGTTATACTTGTACCCGTCCACGTTGATACAGGGAACGAAGTACATTTCAAGGTTGTTTACAAGAGCCTTAATATCGTCGCGGGTGGTATAGTTTTCGAGCAAATACCACATAAAAAAAATCAATTGGGACGCGCTGTTGGGCTCGCGTGCATGGTGCAATGCCGTATATAACACCGCTCTTTCGGGCTCATCGGTATCGGGGTTGTCGGAAATTTTAACGTTGTAAATAGGATGGCCATCCCAGGTCACTATGGTATCGCTGGTGATGTTGCGGACAGAGATCAGGTTGGGGAAAAGCAGGCGCATTTTATCCAATTCAGCCATCATTTGATCATAGGTCAGGTAGCCACCCATGCTTCCATAGCTGTAGTTTTCAGGGGTCACATAATCGGACTGTGCTGGGGCTTGGGGAGAACAATCATCACCGCGAGACCTGGCAGGTCGGGGTTGACTGCGCTGTTGGAGGTAATGTTGCGTCAAATCAGGAATCAGGATTTCGGTCTGGAATCCGGCGTTTTGAACCCGTTGAATCTCTTCGGGAGAGAGTACCGTTGTGATAGAACGGCCCGGATAATATTGTCCATGATCCGTCTCGATGCCCGTTCGAACCAAGTCCGACATATTTTTTCCCAACAGGGAAATCCTAACACTGGCGTATGGGCCAGGGGATTGAGCAAATAGGGTAAGGGACAGGCAGCAGTTAAGCAAAAAAAGGTAATAGTATTTCATGTAATGTTTGTTTCTGAAAAATGCGTGATACATTGGGTAGCGTGTTACCGCTGGGTAGCCGAAATTTCGTTTTAATTGTGTCATTTTAGTGCAATTACCAACCGAACACGATACCGGCACGCCAATTACGGCCGGGCATGGGTCGATAGGCAATGTTGCTATAGGAAACATCCCAGATATTGTCGAGTGCTAAGTCAATTGATAGGGACCTTGAACGACGCCAACGGGGCATTTCCCCGCGAAGGATCAGGGTTCCAGTCTGAAAAGCGGGCAACTTTGATTGGTTATCGGTCGTGATAAATCGGGCGCCCGTGTATTGGTGCAGGTATGCGCCTGTGAACTTACCGCGTTTGGCCCAGATTCCGCTGGACGCCGAAAGCTGGGGTGTATAGGGCAGTTGTTTGCCCAGTACACTTTCAGCACCACCATAAACAGCTCGATTGACTGTTTCGGACCATTGGATCCGCCCTTTTACCCGCCATTGCAAGCCCCATTTGTCGAAAGTGAGGGTACTGGCAGATTCTACCCCTCTGCTGCTGACTTTTCTCAAATTTGCGGGCCTAAAAAAACCATCTGGACCTGGCTGCCAAAGAATCCAATCATCCAATGTCAGTTGGAAGGCCGTTACGGCAAAGCTGAACACGTTCCGATTAAGTACCCAACCAGCGTCAATGCTGTATCCTTTTTCAGGAAGAAGGTCTGGGTTGCCCAAATTTTTCCAGAAGCGGTCATTGAACGTTGGCAAATTGACATTTCTCGAAAAATGCCCCCGAAATAGGCCGGCCTTACTGGTATTGGATTCCCAACCCAGCGTTCCAGTGAATGGTGTTGCCTGTTCAGCGGCCCACGCTTCGCTGAACAGGGCTGACAACTTTCCGACATGTTTCAATCGCCAGACAGCTTGTGCAAAACCTGCCAATCGCGTTTGTCCAAACCAGCTATTCCCTGATTGGTAGCCATCTGCTTTGGCGCGAATGTATTGTGCCGTAGCGCCCACTCTCCAGTCAATTTGGCGGTTTTGTTGGCGCTGCCACTCCACGTTTAGCGAGGTAGATTGTGCGCGACTCAATTCGGCAACTTCGGCAAAATTGAAATTAATTGCTTCATCCTGCCATGCGACACGGGTTCGGATTGTAGCATGGTTTGGGCGCAAACATTCCCACGTTGCCACTGCCCTGAAAGATTGGTCACGCTGCCAGGTATTGGCCGCAGATTCGGTGGTTGCGGGTGGGATTTGACGGTATGCCTTTTGGAACCATGCCGCTGTTTTGAGCAAGTTTTTAGGATTAACCGCCCACTGGTTAAACTGTTGAATATTGGATATTTCGGCGAAATTATTGACCTGTTTAGCGGTAAATGGGGTGCCTGTGAGTCCTTTTTTTGGGAAAGAGAAGTCATTTTTTGCCTGTTGCCAATGTGCGCGAAAACGGCTGGAAATAGTGCCTTTTGCTAGATCAGCCGAAGCTTGAAACGCCTTGTCGGAATAGCTTCCGGCTTCTACCCCAAAATTTCCGGAGAAACCCTGACGGGATTGTTGGGTCGGTACATCGATCAGGACAGTTCCCCCCATGGCGCCACTGCCTTGGGCAGCGCTGTTGCCGCCCTGAAGCACCGACACTGAATCTCCCGGCCACAGGGGTAGCAGTGCCGCGTCAACGACGCCATTCATAGGACTTTGGAGATTGAGTCCATTCCAGCACACCGAAGTCCTGTTGGGGCCTGCGCCGCGTGCCGAGAGTGTAGCCAACGTTCCTGGTGCGTTTTGACGTACTTGCAAGCCATTTTCAAGGAAAAGCCTGTGAGAAAGCGACATCACAGCAGCCGTTGGCAAAGAATCGGCCTTCCAAACACCAAAACCTGTGGGGCTGAACCGATGTTCTACAATAGTCGCCTCTGGCAAGTGGAATTGCGTATCAACAGAATCTAGCTGGGCTAAAAGCGGCGTATCAAGAAAAACAAAGCAGGTGAATGCGACACGAAAAACCCATTTTAGAAGCCAGCAAGCAGGGCTACAACTGGCAAATTTCTTCATAATCGGGCCGATCGTAAGGATAGCGGTGGATAAAAGAACGGCGAATTTCACCTTTAAAAAGCACAAAAACACCGGGCATTTGAAATCCATCGCCCAATTCAGGATTGTCCATGTTAAAATCGGCACCATGGCCTTCCAGTACCGATGCTTGAAATCCCCTGATCCAGTTCATCAGCCCCATCAGTTGTTTGGGGGTACTTCTGCCGAGCCCGAATGCCCGGTAAAACACCATCTCGGGGTCTAGAATATGGTCAATTGGAAAGAGTTTGTACTTTTTAAAGAACTTTTCTGCCACTTTTGGTTCTGGCGCCATGTGGACAAAAACGACCCGAAACCCCTGCGACTCCAATGTATTTCGGCGTTTGGCGATATCACTGATGGCCTCCCGGCAAAAAGAGCAACCAAAAAAACGGAGGAACACCAGGAGGATAGGTTGTTCCTCTGCCATATCAGCAAGGTTGTCACCGCTGTTAGCCGAAAGCATTTTAGACCATAAAATACGGTTTGTTGAAATGTCAGACATGGTGGTTGAGATGCGGCGAGAAGGTGGTAGGCGATGGTAGGCGTGGGTGTGCCGTGTCTAAAGCTGTATTTCATGTGGGTTAAGCCACATGAAATACAGCAGGTTGTGTACGCTTTCGTTGAGCAGGTGGGTTGGTTTGCTGAAACTACATCAGTTTCATGGCATCCAACACCTCTGTCACTTCTTTAACAGCTGCCGCAGACGCGTGCAGCGACTCGAGTTCGTCTTTTTTCAGGCGGAGTTTAATGACTTCCAGTATTCCTTTTTTACCCAGTTTGACGGGTGCTCCGACAAAAATATCCTTCAATTTGTATTGCCCATTGAGGCGAACACAGCAAGGGAAGATGCGTTTTTCGTCTTTTAGAATTGAAACGGCCATTTGCGCTGCTGCGGCACCGGGAGCATACCAAGCCGACGTGCCCATGAGATTTACCAATTCACCGCCGCCTGATTTTGTGCGCTCAATGATGGCATCGAGGGTATCTTTTCGCATAAGTTCTGTCACCGGAATACCGCTGACCGTGGTGTAGCGCGGCAGGGGTACCATGGTATCACCGTGTCCGCCCATGAGCATGGCCTGAATATCTTTGGGCGATACGTCTAGGGCTTCGGCCAGGAACGCGCGGTATCGCGCCGTATCCAGGACACCAGCCATACCGATGACGCGTTTGTCAGACAAGCCTGACGCTTTCCAGCAGGCATACGTCATCACATCAAGTGGATTGGAAACCACAATAATAATTGGGTTTTTTGTGTATTTCAGGATATTTTGGGTGACTGAAACCACAATTTTAGCATTTGTTGCGATCAAATCATCGCGACTCATCCCTGGTTTGCGCGGAATTCCGGCCGTGATGATGACAATGTCTGATCCAGCGGTAAGCGCGTAATCATCTCCACCTACAACCCTGGTCGAGTAGCCATCCACGGGTGCTTGCTGCCAAGTATCGAGGGCTTTTCCTTTGGCCATATTGCCCTGAATGTCGATCAACACGACTTCGTTGACGATGTCTTCGTGCGCCAGCACGTTTGCACAGGTTGCGCCCACATTTCCGGCGCCCACTACGGTTATTTTGCTCATTTGCTTCTACTTTATTCCCCGAAAATGGGGTTTTTATGAAATGAAACGATCTTGAAATACGAGGCTCAAAAGTAAGAAAAAAACCACCTTTGCTGCGTTAAATATGCAAAGAAAGTGCAGCGATGACGGGAAACGACATAGGATAATTAAGCTTTTTCCACGCATGCGCGCATACCTTGTATTTTAGCGATATTTGCCACTCAAACAATTAGCGTGGGTTTCACCCACATCCACAAACGGCATGCGTGTACTTCTGACAACCCTCAATGCAAAATACATCCACACCAACCTAGCGATACGACTACTATACCAACTCAACAAAGATCGAGCGGGGCTTTCTTGGAAAGAATTCACCATCAAAGACAATCAAAATACCGTAGCCGATTTTTGCAGCCAATTTGACGTTGTGGCTTTCAGTTGTTACATCTGGAATATTAGCCAAACACTTGCTTTGGCAAAGGCCATTAAAACCCTGGGAACCGGCACGAAAATCTTGCTCGGCGGACCAGAAGTAAGTTACGACTGGCAAGAAATCATAGGCCTAGATCACGTGGACTTCATCGTCACCGGTGAGGGTGAAATACCTTTTCGTGCGTTTTTAGAGCAATATCCTGCCGTACAAAATATCCCCAATATCGTCCAAAAAATTGGAAAAGACGTGCATTATTTCCCCTTACCCGGCAATTTTGACCTGCGGGAATACGAGCACATCATGCCCTATCAAGACGATGATCCGGTGGAACTTTCCAAAAAAGTACTGTACATCGAAACTTCCCGGGGGTGCCCCTATAAGTGCGAATTTTGCTTGGCAAGCCTCGACAACAAAGTGCGTTACTTGCCCGACCAGCACATAAAAACAACGCTTTTGCACATGATGCAACACGGGCGTGTGGTGAAATTTTTAGACAGAACGTTCAACATCAAGCGCGATTTCACCCTGGATATCTTTAAATTTATTCTGGCAAACTACCGTCCAGGAAATGTCTTTCAATTTGAAATCACTGCTGATATTCTCCATCCAGATATCATTCAATTTATCGACGAACACGTGCCCGAGGGCCTATTCCGTTTTGAAATCGGCATTCAAACCGTCAACCAACAAGCAAACCTGGCTGTCAGCCGGAAACAAAATTTTGAAAAAACAAAGGGCATCATCACGCAACTGCGGCACAAAGTAGAAATGCACCTCGATCTGATTGTAGGATTGCCCCACGATTACTGGGCGGACAACAAGCACAGTTTTGAGACAGTTTTTAAACTGTACCCACCGGAGCTCCAACTCGGCTTTTTAAAATTTTTAAAGGGCACCCCCATGTTGTACAAACATGCCCAGCATGGCTATGTTTTTGATCCGGAACCACCCTACCAAATCATTCAGAGCAACTACCTTTCAGCTATCGAGTTGGCTCAAATAGAAATAGTAGAACATGCACTTGAAATATATTGGAACAAAAACAGGGCTAGAAACACCCTTCGATATATTGCAGAACGTGGGAGTATTTTTGATTTTTTTCTGGCGTTGGGCAATTTTTTTGGTCAACGATCCGACTACCACCGTTATACTTTGGAGGAAGTGTACAACAACATAGCAGATTTCGCTGCTCAGGAATATCCTGAGGATGGCGTTTTACTGGAAATTATTGCCGTTGATTACTTCCTGTTTCACAAAACGATCCCCAAGCAACGGTTTTTTCCACCTATGGAAAAGGGTGAACAAAAAGCATTGCTTGAAATACACGGACTGTGCAGCCACCAAATCAGGCACGCATTTTTACCTCTAAGTTTTGATTATCAACAGTTTGTAGAAAACGGCGAAATTGTTCAGACTTCGATAATGCTGATTGTACAATACGATGGCAGAGAAAAGGCACGTGTGGCTGCACAATTAGACCACGTTATTGCGTAATTTTCAGGTTTGTTTGTAGCAGGATCGGTTTCTATTCTTCTTGGGTTAAACGACGTTCTAACTGCACCAAAGGCTGCAATACCAGGAGCAGGAGCAACTAGTACAGCACTTAGAGCAACCTCTGCTAAATGGTCATCATCATTTGCTGGACAATTAGCGCATACTGGGGAACATTTTATTTCTAATGTAGCAGGTAAAGGAGCAGCTAAATTGGGCCCATCGCTTTCAGGACCTATTGCTCAATTTATGGGTAGTGGGGGATCTGGGCTTGCAGCAACTGCAGTTAGTGTAGTTATGATAAAGGTCGGTAAATCAATTCTTGGAACATTCTTTGATGCTGTTTTAAATGGAATGGCATCAATTGCGTCTGCATTCTCTTATATTCTTTCCCTCCCAACAAAGGCTTCAGAAATGATGGAAAAATTAATAGCTGCTGCGCAAAGCCCGATTTCAAAAATTCTTATTGCACCTCTAAAA
>CAIZLM010000040.1 GCA_903933805.1 uncultured Bacteroidota bacterium
CTTTTTTGTCTCAGACGCGACCACGCTAACCAGTTACATAAATTTAGGGATTAAGACCATCAAAAAAGACTTTAATCGCTACATCAATTAAATGGGCTATTTTCGTCGCCAATAAATCACGTACGCAAACCACATGGAAACAATTGTTCGTTATTTTGGCAGTATCCCTTCTGCGCACCGCAGTGCCTTTTTGCTCGGTGGGCTCACATTTTTCTTGCTCTTGGAATATGGACTTCCCTATTACCGTTCGAAGTACAACAAAAGAAAACACTTCGGGGTAAATGTATTCTTCACAGCAACAACCATCATCATCAATTTTTTGATGGCTTTTATCCTATTAAAGTCCAGTGATTGGGCCCTATCACACAGTTTTGGCATATTACAATGGCTTCCTGATATGCCGTTGACACTGTTTGTGCTCACTGGATTGTTGTTGCTTGATTTCATTGGAGCCTATCTCGTACACTGGGCACAACACAATGTTCAATGGATGTGGCGGTTTCACCTCATTCACCACACAGATCCCAATGTTGATACCACCACAGCAAACAGGCATCACCCGATTGAAAGTGTTTTTCGTTTTACATTTACAACCCTAGGAGCTGTCATTTCCGGGTCTCCGATGTACCTGATCATGCTGTACCAAACACTGTCTGCGCTACTTTCCCAATTCAACCACTCCAACATCCAATTGCCGCCGTGGTTCGAGCGGATGGTGGGCTGGGTATTGGTTACACCGGGAATACACCGCGTACACCACCACTACATGCTGCCCTATACCGACAAAAATTACGGAAATATATTTTCTTTTTGGGACAGATTGTTGGGAACTTTTTCAACATTGGACAATGATAAAATCATCTTTGGTATTGACACACACCAAGATACCTTAGACCAATCAAACATTGGTACGATGCTGAAAATTCCGTTTAATCCATTCCGGCATCCGGATGGTGCAAAATTTGAATCTTGATGGTGGTGGAACATATTATACGTTCCACCACCATTTGGTTCAATATGCTCTTTCGTCTTTCTTTTCGACAAAATTCATGAAGGCCCTGTTGGCAACACGATTGCCGCCGGGTGTTGGGTATTTACCGGAAAAATACCAGTCCCCGGTGTTTCCAGGACAGGCTTTGTGAAGACCTTCCAGTGTTTGAAACATCACAAAGAGTTGTGGTTTCAGGTCTTTGGGTTTTACAATTTCAGCAATTTTATCACTTATTTGCGTGTACTCAAAGTGTTCATAAAGTTCTATTACTTCATTTTGGACTGCTTCGACAGGCAGCATTTCGGAGTTTTTACAACGGATATAAGTTTCCTCCAGCAAATTATTCATCCCGTTTTCCTCCAACAATTTGACCAACGCCTGAAAAGCGACGAAGTCTTTCATTTTACTCATGTCAATGCCATAGCAATCGGGAAACCTGATTTGTGGAGCACTGCTCAGAATGACAATGCGTTTGGGGCGAAGTCGGGCTGTAATACTCACGATACTGTTGCGCAAGGTCGTACCCCGCACAATGGAGTCATCGAGTAGCACAAGGGTATCTTTGTCGTCATTGCAGATGCCATACGTAACATCATACACATGGTTGACCATATTGTTGCGCGACTTTTTATCTGCGATAAACGTGCGCTGTTTGTCGTCTTTGTGCACCAGTTTTTCATTTCTGGTGTGCTGCGCAAGTATTTCAGCCACTTTTTCGGGAGATATTTTGTTCTCCAAGCCCATTATCTGATCCAATTTCCACTTATCCAATTCTTTGTCAAGACCTTCCATTAGTCCATAAAACGCGGCTTCCGCAGTATTGGGAATAAAAGAAAAAACCGTGTTTTTGAAATCGAAATTAACCAATTCAAGTACAGGGCGGGCGAGTTGAGCGCCGAGGGTTTTGCGCTCTTGGTATATTTCACGGTCATTTCCGCGGCTAAAATAAATCCGTTCAAAGGAACATGCTTTCTTTTCCCGCGGTTCACAGAAAGGGAGTTCATCAACCTTCCCGTTTAGTTTCACAATAAGGGCGTGGCCGGGTTTGAGTTCTCGCACATTTTTAAAACGGACGTTAAAAACGGACTGAATGGCTGGCCGTTCGGAAGCTCCGACAACCACCTCATCGTCCATATACCAGTAAGCCGGACGAATACCATTGGGGTCACGCATCAAAAAGGCGTCTCCATGGCCGAGTAAACCACCCAGCACATAACCACCATCAAATTTTTTACTCGCCCGACGCAGCAAACGTTGAATATCCAGGTTTTCAAAAATCAATTGATTGACCTCTTGGTTGCGATATCCATCGGGCTTATACCACGTATGCAAGCGCTGCACTTCGTCGTCAAGAAAATGGCCAATTTTTTCAAGAACCGTCACGGTATCACTTTTTTCTTTAGGATACTGGCCCAAATCTACCAATTCCTGAAAAAGTTCGTCAACGTTGGTCATGTTAAAATTACCGGCCAGCAAAAGGTTTCTGGATATCCAGTTGTTTTGCCGGTGAAAAGGATGCACCAATTCAATGCTGTTGTCGCCATGGGTACCATAGCGCAAATGCCCCATCAACACCTCACCCATATAAGGCATATTGGCTTTCAACCAAGCTGGGTCGTTCTGTTGCTCCTTGGTGGTGTTGTTGAGTCGTGCCCATACCATCTCAAATAGGTCCGTCAAATAGTTGGGAGCATTGCTGCGCTTTCTACTGATATAACGGGCACCCGGTTGCGGGTTTAGCTTTATCGTGGCCATTCCTGCGCCATCTTGGCCGCGGTTGCGCATTTTCTGGAGCAGCAATTGCATTTTTTGTACCCCGTAAAAAGCAGTGCCGTATTTCTTGTGGTAGTAATCAAGTGGTTTAAGTAGTCTGATAACAGCTATACCACATTCATGACTTATTGGATCGCTCATTGTATTTTTTTGAAAACGCAAGCAAAGGTACGCCCCATATTGGATTGGACATCAACAACAGACACACAGGACAACATAAAAAGGGTCATTCTTTTTTTGTAACTGGTTGAGTGGTCGCGTCTGAGACAAA
>CAIZLM010000041.1 GCA_903933805.1 uncultured Bacteroidota bacterium
GAGCTAGACGCTTTGCCAGGGCGCAAATTTGCGGCCACTGTTCTGGCCATCGACCCTCTGATTGACGCCAACGGCCGCTCCGTCGGTGTTCGTGCTTGCATCGACAACCGGCGCCTGCAATTGCGCCCTGGCATGTTCGCGCGTGTCAACGCGGTCTTTGGCCAACGTGACAATGCCCGCGTGATTCCTGAAGAGGCCATCGTGCCGCAGGGCGGCAAACAGTTTGTGATCAAAGTGGTTAACGGCTCAACGCCCAACAGCCGCGTTACCCAGCGTACTGAGGTCAAGATTGGCTTGCGCAGCCCGGGCAAGGTTGAGGTGCTCGAAGGCTTGGAGCCTGGCGAAACAGTGGTCACTGCCGGTCAGCAGCGTTTGCAGCGTGACGGCACAGAGGTCCGGGTGATCGATCTGGCTCCTCCCGCCCCTGCGCAGCCTCCCGCAGCCTCAGCCGCAGGTGCGCCAGCGCCTGATGAGCCCCTTGAGCGTCCAGACTTTTGGCCTGAGAACTGTTGGAAGAAAGACTCCAACGAGCCAGACCTAGAAGGCATTGCCAAGAGCTGGTCAGATCTGCGCAAGCAAATCAGCCAAGGCAAACACAAAGCGCCAGCAGACGGCAAGTACGACCTCAAGGCCTTTGGCGAAGAAGCTGAAACCAACCCTATTGCGTCAATTTATTAATACATTCACCGAATTTTAAATATTAAAACAATGTTTTTGAAAACTTTCCTTTTTCTACTGATTGGGTTTACTGCGTTTATCAACCCATCTAAGAGAGAATTTTATGAAATCAAAATTTACAATGTCAGTAGCAAAGAACAAGAAATACGCTTGGAGCGTTATCTTAAAGATGCCTATATCCCTGGGTTGCACAGAATGGGCATAAAAACGATTGGTGTTTTCAAACCTGTTGCAGCAGATACGGTATCTTTTGGCAAGTTGATTTATGTGTTGACGCCCGTCAAAAACATGGAACAACTATTGGTCATTCCTAAAAAACTCCATGAAGATGCGGCTTATCTCACAGCAGGTAAAGATTATATTGACGCGGAATACAATAATCCACCTTATTCACGCTTTGAAACCATCATTTTAGAGGCATTCCCGGACGCTCCGAAACTTGTTCTTCCGAAATTAAATGGGTCTAAAAGCGAAAGAATTTACGAATTACGAAGCTATGAAGGGCATACCGAAAAAATATATCAAAACAAGGTAAAAATGTTCAATGAGGGCGGCGAAGTGCAATTATTCTCAAGACTTGGTTTTAATGCTGTGTTTTACGGGGAAGTCATTTCGGGTAGCCACATGCCCAACCTGATGTATATGACGACATTTGAAAACAAAACTTCAAGGGATGAACACTGGAAAGAATTTGGAAATTCGCCAGAATGGAAAAAACTTATAGCAGACCCCCAATACATGCACAATGTATCAAAAAATACCAGTTATTTTATTTGTCCAACGGAGTTTTCCGACATTTAATACTTGAGTCAAGTTTTAATTGGCGAGCATAATAGGTTCAGAGAAAGTAACTGGTTCGGTGGCACGCTGTCTGACCCAAAAAGACCTATTTTCCGCCATACTTCGCTTATTTTTTTGACCGTAGCGAGGCTATGGCCTACAAAAATGGGCGAAGTATGGCGGAAAGTGGCCACTTTTTTGTCTCAGACGCGACCACGCTAACCAGTTACCCTATTTTTGAGATATCGCAATGTACTTTTTTAATTCAGTTTGTTTTTCTGCTTGTTTTATTAAAAAGTCTGCAACGTCAGCTCTGTTAATTCCGCCTATATTAATTCCTTTGAATAATTTGTTTTCAATACGGTATTCCTCTGTCAAGGCCCTGTCTAATAGCCTTCCTGGCCTCA
>CAIZLM010000042.1 GCA_903933805.1 uncultured Bacteroidota bacterium
GCCACGCGGGGCGAAAAGAACCTTAGACAGCTTGCGTATTTTGTATTGTAGTGTTGGTAAGATTTAAGTACCCCGGACTGCGCATTTTGTATTGTGAGAAATTTTTATATTTTGAAAATAATGCTATATTCCCTTCATTATCAGTGTATTAATAAATAAAATTCAGTGTGATTACCAACGTCAGCCATTTTATATATTTGTATTCTTAGGACTGAAAGGTGCGTATATTTACGAGTTATAGGCAAGCGTAAAGACCGACACAACAACCATTAAACTGACAGACAAATTATCGAAACAACTGGACGACATATAAACTTAACTGCGGACTTTTTTCCGACACGACAGCCCAACGCTTCGTGTTTTATTTTTTTCCCCACCGCACAAAATATTTTGAAATTCTGCCCACCGCACATTGGCACATTTGGTTTTGCCCCTGCCCACAAGCCGACACACAGGCAAAACCAAAAGAGCCAATTTTGCCACCGCACTAAATGACAGTAATGGGCATTAAAAACTTAACTTAGCAGACTAAAAACGAATTAATACTTAACAGAATATAATGGCTAAACAAAAAGCAACAACGGAAGAACCTTTAGAAAAACAATTGTGGAAGTCCGCAGACAAGCTTCGCAAGAACATTGATGCGGCTGAATACAAACACATTGTTTTGGGGTTAATCTTCCTGAAATATATTTCTGATGCTTTTGAAGAATTATATGCAAAACTAAAAGCGGACGAAGCAAACGGTGCAGACCCTGAAGACAAGGACGAATACAAAGCAGAAAATGTATTCTTTGTTCCGCAGGATGCAAGATGGAATTATTTGCAATCGAAAGCCAAGCAACCTGAAATTGGAAAGTTTGTAGACTATGCAATGGATGCCATTGAAAAAGAAAACGCTTCGTTGAAAGGTGTGTTGCCTAAAGTATTTGCAAGGCAAAATCTCGACCCGACAAGTTTGGGCGAACTTGTTGACCTTGTTGGAAACATTGCTTTAGGCGATGCCAAAGCAAGAAGTGCCGATGTACTTGGACACGTTTTTGAATATTTCTTGGGTGAGTTTGCCCTTGCAGAAGGCAAGAAAGGTGGACAGTTCTATACACCAAGAAGTGTTGTAGAATTATTGGTTGAAATGTTGGAACCATATAAAGGAAGAGTGTTTGACCCTTGCTGTGGTTCGGGTGGAATGTTTGTTCATTCCGAAAAATTTGTAACCGAACACCAAGGAAAAGTAAACGACATTTCCATTTACGGACAAGAAAGCAACCAAACTACTTGGCGACTGGCTAAAATGAACTTGGCTATTCGTGGCATTGACAGTTCGCAAGTGAAATGGAACAACGAAGGATCTTTTTTGAATGATGCACACAAAGACGTCAAAGCCGATTATATTATTGCCAATCCACCTTTTAATGTGAGTGATTGGGGCGGTGACTTAATGCGAACCGATGGACGTTGGCAATACGGAACACCGCCAACAGGGAATGCGAACTTTGCTTGGATGCAACATTTTATTTACCATTTAGCACCAAGCGGTCAAGCGGGTGTTGTTTTGGCAAAAGGTGCTTTAACTTCTAAATCTGGTGGTGAAGGAGAAATAAGAAAGGCTTTGGTTGACAATGGATTTATTGATTGCATTGTAAACCTGCCATCCAAATTATTTTTAAATACACAAATTCCAGCTGCCTTATGGTTTATGAGTCGCAACCGCAAAAACGGAAAGTTTAGAGACCGCAGCAACGAAATATTATTTATTGATGCTAGAAACTTGGGGCATTTAATCAACCGCAGAACTCGAGAGCTTTCCCAAGAAGACATTGAAAGAATTACTAGCACTTATCATAGTTGGAGAAACCTAGTCGGCACCTATGAAGATATTGCAGGCTTTTGCTCTTCTGCTCCTATAAGCAAAGTAAAAGAACTTGATTATGCACTAACTCCAGGAAGATACGTTGGCTTACCTGACGATGATGATGATTTTGATTTTAACGAACGTTTTACTGGGTTAAGAGCAGAATTGGCAGAGCAGTTTAAAGATGAAGCCAAACTTACTGAAATCATTTCC
>CAIZLM010000043.1 GCA_903933805.1 uncultured Bacteroidota bacterium
GACGCCAACGCGTGGCTGAGTTTCTCTGGTCGTATCGGCGTGGACAACACCAACGATGAAATCGAAACCCGGCGTAAACCGATTGATGTAACGGGTATCACCATCGACGATGGAACAGGGGGGTATTATTCCAATTATATTGGTTACGAACATCGACTTGGCAAACAGAAGGTAATTCAAAATGAAGGGTTTATCAATCTTCACCCTTCAGGTCTCGTGCAAAATCTAACAACCAGTTTCCGCCTTGGTGGTGCCCAATGGCAACGCCGCGACTACGGTATTTACGGCGTAGGCAGCAACAAGTGGCGGGATCCACTGCTCTATTCTTTTGGCAATTATACCAGTGACCCACAAAATCCGGCAGCCGGTTTGCCGACTGTTGGTGAAATATTTTACGAAAAACGCATCAATTCGCTGTTCGGGTTTTTAGACTTGGGCTGGAAAAATTATTTGTTTCTGCAGGTTACCGGGCGCAAAGATTGGTCTTCAACATTGCCCCCCGATCACAATGCTTATTTCTACCCCTCTGCCAACCTGAGTTTCGTGGCCTCGGAGGCATTCAGATCGCATATTCCTGCTGTGATCAGTCATTTGAAAGGGCGAATAGCTGCTTCGCAAACGGCCAGCGACGATGAGCCATATCAATTGAGCAAGATCATCAATTCCGGCAGTTTTAATGGCCAGAACACAGGCTCTCTGCCAAACCAGATTCCACCCATTGCGCTCCGTCCCCAACGGGCACTCAGTTATGAAGGCGGCCTAGAGATGGGCTTCTGGGACGATCGTCTGACCGCTGACATTACGGCCTATTATATCCATTCCTACGACCAACTCTTGTTGTCGCCTGTTCCCAACTCGTCCGGTTACAACGCTATTCGCATCAATACTGGTGTCATGGACAACCGCGGGTTGGAAGCGGTCGTATCTGCCAGATTGGTACAAAAAAATAATTTTTCCTGGAAAACAGGCCTGTCATTTGCACACAACCGCAACAGATTGGTTCAACTGGATGAGGGCGCTGACGTATTGGAACAAGCGAATGTGTGGAACGCAAATGGCCCCTCTATCGCTGTCAAAGCGGGACAGCCATACGGCACCATTGTGGGTTTCGACTACGTGCGCGATGAAGCTACCGGCAAACCAATCGTCAGCGATGACGGGCGATTTTACAAGATTACGGACACCAAAGTCCCCATTCGAATTTTTGACAAAGAGGGTCGTTTTAAACGTTACGCGAATGCCACGCCCCTTTTTACGGGTGGAATAACGAATACTTTTTCTTGGAAAAACTGGTCTATCAGTACCCTTATTGACGTCAAATGGGGAGGAGATATGTGGTTTGGTACCTACGCTTTGAGCCTGCAGTCTGGGCAGAGTCCAGAGACGCTCTTGGAAAGAGAAGGTGGTGGATTGCCATTCACCGACCCCTCCGGCGCCGTTCGAAATGTGGGTGTAATCTTGGACGGGGTGTATGCAGACGGCACCCCCAACGATCAAGTGGTACATTACTATTACAAATACCTAAACGCCGGAGGATGGGGCAGGGCCAACACCGCTCCTGGTGTTCGGGAAAACACCTGGGTAAAATGCCGCGAAATAGCGTTGGTGTATCAACTACCCAGAACACTTGCCGCTAAAACACATGTGTTTCAGGATATGACGGTCAGCCTAACCGGAAGAGACCTCTTTTATTTGTACACGACATCGCCCGACAACATCAATCCAGAAGGCAGTATTGGCGCCGGAAACGCCCAAGGTTTGGAATTTGCATCTTTGCCGGGGATGAGAACCATCGGTTTGAGCTTGAATATGGCATTTTAATCAGAACACTCCATGAAAAAAATATTGCTATTGGTCCTGTTTGTCGCAAGCCTTTTCGGTTGCGAAAAGAATTTTGAAGCGATCAACGAGAATCCATACAACCCCACAGAAACCTCCATGGAGGCCCTGTTCAATGGGGTTATTGCGTCGCTTCCGCTGGGTTGGAATGAACAATTTTATGTCCACAATGAAAAATTGTACGAGGCATCCCAACTTGGAGCACTCACAGCGCATGCGTGGCTCAATACGGGTATTGGCATTGATGAAATATGGAACAATTATTACGCCACCCTGAAAAATATCCGTGAAATTGAACGACGGTTTGAGTTGTTCAAAGAAAAAGGCGGAACGGAGGAAGAACTGAAAAATGTGCGGGCGATGCTGAAGATCATCACCGCCTACAAGACGTTTTATATGACGGATCTGTTTGGAGACATACCTTTTTTTGATGCAGGTCGTGGTATTGAGGGTCTTGAATTCCTACGCCCTCAGTATGATACGCAGGAGTCTATCTACAAGTCCCTCCTGGAAGATCTGCGCTGGGCAGATGCACAAATTGAAACAAACCCGTTTGTAACGGCGACCAATGGCAAGCCGCTGTATTCATTTGGCAGTTTTGACGCCCTTTTTAAAAGCAACATGCAACGCTGGCGCCAATTTGCCAATGCTTTGCGCCTGCGATATGCCATGCGGATGGTTGAAAAAGACCGGGCTTATGCGGAGCCCATCATTGCAGAGATCATTCAGCAGCAGAAACCATTGGTGAAAAAGGGGGGCGAAATCGTGGTGTCACCCCGCGCCTTGGGTTTCGCCAAACAAAGTACGCACTGGACTTTTCGAGAGCACAAAAATCTCCGCATGGGCACTACTATATGGAACGTCCTGTCCCCTCAAAACAAAGAAGATGGCAGTGGCATCATTGATCCGCGGGCGTTCATTTTCTTCGAACCCAACAATGCAATGAAATGGACGCCATACCCCAATGTGCCGGGTGCTGTGCCGCCCGTGGAAGGCGGGGCGCCTTACGGTGGCCAACGCGATGTTAACTTTGATTTCAAAGGCGTTTCCTGTCTCTATTCCCCCTTTTCTTATTACCTGATCCGAGATGAGGCTGATGTTCCTGAAATACTGATCACCGCAGCTGAAGTCCAGTTTTTGAAAGCGGAGGCTTACCTGCGTGGAATTGGGGTTGCCCAGGATAATTTTCAGGCTGAAATTGAATACTCCGATGGCATTGAAGCGAGTATGTTGTTCTGGTACGGCATCGCTGAAAATACCTACATCTGGGAACCCAAACCTCAAGTCACCCAAGCCCAGATTTTTGGCTACATCTTCCATCCTGCCGTCAGTTTGTCAGCCAATGGCTTTAAACTGGAAACCATTTATACCCAAGCGTGGCTCGATATGTTCAGACAACCCTGGGAAGCTTTTGCACTGGCACGCAGAACCGGTAAAACACCCCGAGCAGGTGCTCCTCTGAACTATTTCAGGCTCAATTACCCCGCCAGTGAATCGACGTATAATGCAGAAAACTGGTCCGCACAAACAGCTAAGATGGGCGGCGACCGCAATGATGTGAAAATGTGGTGGATGCTGTAGTGGCGATGGCATAGGCTCTAAATCTTACAACTGGTTGGATGGTCGTGTCTGGGATAAATAAATGTTCTTCTGGGGCCAGACAGTATGACAACTAATCCATTTCGAAATCTTAAATTTTAAATAAAGTAACTGGGTAGGTGGTAGCGTCTGAGACAAAAAAATGGACCTTTTTCGGCCAGACAGCGTGCCAATTAACCAGTTACTACATAAAACAACGCGACATGAAATATTTCAACGCTTTTTTTTCCCTGCTCCTGAGCTTGTGTCTGTGCACGTCGGTATCGGCTCAAAGTGCACAATACCTTCATTTTGACAAAATTGACGATTACGTGGAGCTCCCCAATGCTTCTGCGTTGATTGCCAACAGTGCTGCATTTTCCATCACGGGCTGGTTTTACACGGATGCCTACGCCTACGGACAAGGCATGATGGGTATTCGGGGGACCAACGCCGGTTTTTACATGATTCAGTTGGACAATGGCAAGATTGAGTGTCGCTATCAGAACTCCGCTGGTACATTGTATGAATACGTGGCCCCCACGTACACCATTGTACCGGAAACCTGGCAACATTTTGCCTGGGTGTACACGGGTACCAAAATACAGCTCTACCTCAATGGTGTGCTGAAAGGCAGCAGCAACGCTTCCGGAAAAATCACCTCCACCACGACCTCTTTTGCCATTGGAAAGAGCATCTTGGGAACCTTCAATTTTGTGTACGGCGGCCGTGTAGATGAAGTGAGTATTTGGAAAAAAGGGCTTACACAAGCTGAAATTGCAGACATGATGGCCAATGAACTGACGGGTACAGAGCCATCCCTGGTGTTGTATTACAAGATGAACCAAGGCGTTCCGGGAGCCGACAATACCTCCATTTCCAAACTCGTCAGCGAACTCGGTGATGGGCAATTGGATGCGAACTTAAACAATTTCGCGCTCAATGGTCCTATTTCCAATTTTGGCGGAATGTTGAATACCGGATTCCAAGCCATCACATTTCCCAATATTCCCAACAAACTTACCACCGACCAGCCATTTAACCTCGAAGCACAGGCAAGTTCTGGACTGCCCATTTCCTATGAAATTGTATCAGGCCCGGCAACGGTAAGTGGTAACACCATTACCCTAACTGGACAAGCTGGCGAAGTTAAGGTAAAAGCCACCCAACCCGGCAATGCCACCTACGACCCGGCTGACGAACTTGTCAACAGTTTCAAAGTGCTCAATCCGCAGACCTTCGTGCCTGTTGTGGATGTGCGAAGTCCATTGGCCGGGGATGTTTTTGTGCCATCGTTGTCGGCCATTCAACTGGCTGCCATTGTTGACATTGACTACGCGCCGCTGTTTTCTGTTCAAAATGTATCCTTTGAGATCAATGGCGTATCGGTTGCCGCCACCAACTGGGGCAACAAACATTACACCGCTTGGTGGACACCAACGGCTTACGGGGCCCAAACAATGAAAATCATCGCAAAAAACAACTACGGTGCTGATGCGGTGGAAACAGTCAATTTCAACATCGTTCCCACCACGACGGACCAAGATGCCATTGCAGCAACCGATGTATGGTTGAATTCCGCTACCAATACGCAGGTGGTGGAGGCCGAATTGCCCTCTTTCCTGGGTGCTTTCGACCAAATAACGGCTGAACTGGAAGTAAAATGCCCATCGGGTGGATGCGGCGAGTGGGACCGTGTTTCATCGGTGGAGGCCAAAACGCACGATGGTCGCTGGGTGGAAATTATCCGCTACATCACGCCGTATGGCACCCCTTGTTCACACCAGTTGGATGTCACCGACTATATGAGCCTTCTGCAAGGTAAAATTGCTTTCAGAATCAATAATTTCACCTTGGACAATGGTTATTCCTACAACTTGAAATTCCACTACAAGCAGGGAGTTCCGGCACACAAATACAGCGCTGTTGCCGTTTTGTGGCAAAAAACATATCCTTTTGGTGATCCTGGCAATCTCCAGCCTGCCGAGCCTTTGGAATTAAATTATAATTCCAATGCCGTGGCATCTAAGTTAAAACTCATCGCTACCGGCCACGGAGGAGGGGAAAACAATGTCGGTAATGCTGCTGAATTTCACAACGATACCCACCACGTATGGGTGAATGGCGTAGAAACTTTTACCCAGCACAACTGGCAAAACTGTAACCCCAACCCCGACGGATGCCAGCCACAGGCCGGTACTTGGTATTATGCCCGTGCTGGCTGGTGCCCAGGCTCCATTGCGCCATGGTTTGATTATGACATGACGGCATTCATCAACCAGGGCACCGTTGATCTGGGGTATGTTTTTGACGAAAGTTATGTGGATTTGTGCCACCCCAACAACCCGGATTGTATCAGTGGCGTGACTTGTCCCAACTGTACAGACGGGTACAACCCCAACCTGGTGGTGGCTTGTAACCTCA
>CAIZLM010000044.1 GCA_903933805.1 uncultured Bacteroidota bacterium
CCCCAGCGCGTTCAACCTGGATTTGAGCGTTATTTCAAATGTCTGTAACCTGTACCTTGCCGATGGTTTGTATGTAATTGATTCCACCAAACACGCACCACTTATTGGTTTTGCATACGATGGCTTTCCCATCTATGGTGCGTATGGCTACAAAGACACGGATGGTACCGGGGGTATTACCCGCATGAAGTCGAGCTATTCCCTGCGTAACATTACAGTAAGAACCCACTACGCCAACGGCACAGATGTCACAGATGGACCCAATGTAGGTGGAAACTTCCCGCTGGGGATGTATCGAGAGGACTACCAGTACAACCCGACATCGGCAGCAACCCCTGATTTTTTGGATGAACACAACGGACGATTTTGCGTGACGCCGGAGTATCCCAATGGCATTTATTGCTATTTTTCTACGGTCAATGAAAACTGGAATTCAGCCTATCCGTATGTTGTTGGTCCAACTTTTTATGGCGTAAAAAGTGTTACAAGGGTCGCAACAGTCACCGAACCAACCACCATCTTTACCGGGTTGTCTACCACCGACGAATCTGTTACTATGGATCAGCTTAATTTGAACGTTTACCCCAATCCAACAGCTGATTTAATCATATTACAAGCAAAAACTTTGCTGGAACAGTCTTTGACGGTTCAATTGGCTGATATTACGGGTAAAATCGTGCTGACTAAAAATTTCAATCAAGGAAGTACCATCTGCCATTTAGAAACGGAAACGCTGTACAATGGCACCTACTTTTTAACGGTAAACCAAGGAAAATCTTGCCAAACTTTTAAAGTAGTGATCTACAGATAGGTTGTATGCTCAAAGGTAATTGGTTAAATGGTCGCGTCTGAGACAAAAAAGTGGCCATTTTTGCCAATTGAATCAGATTATTGCAGGATATACCTGTTAATTATGCAATTTTTAACGTAAAATGGGCCTTTTTGGGCCAGTCGCGACTACCTAAGTCATCACTCTATGTTTAATACAGTAATCTGATCGTGCATAAAATGACAAAACAAGTAATTTTGGCTGCATGTTGTATTTTTTATACCAGCGCCTTGTTTTCCCAAACAAACCCTGCAATTTTTACTTGGCTGAGAAATACGACGGGCATTCAAGGTCGTCATTATGTTGCTGGCAACTCAACGCCCATCAACGATGCCTATCCTGCCAATGTTCAATCTGTTAAATATACACCGAACTGGGTTTACGTTAGCTGTAGTGGTATTCCTTCCTACATCATCGGCCCCTACCAAGATGGTAATCCCAGTCAAGGTATCAACAACAACAATATCTACAAAATCCCCCTGAACCCGGTTAAAAACAACGGCAATCCCACCAATACCAATGGGGGAACCATCGGCGTTTTCATCAACGGCGTATCGCTTTTTGATTACCGCGATGGCGTTTCTTACAACATCAACACCGGTACCAACCAAGGTGGGCCCACTGGCGGTATGGGCAATGGCGTCTGGAATCGAGATGCCATTGTGGCCGAACGGGTGGGTTTTGACTGCGCCAAAGGACACCCTGCCATGGGGAATTATCACCACCACCAAAACCCCAGCGCGTTCAACTTGGATTTGAGCGTTATTTCAAATGTCTGTAACCTGTACCTTGCCGATGGTTTGTATGTAATTGATTCCACCAAACACGCACCACTGCTTGGTTTTGCATACGATGGCTTTCCCATCTATGGTGCGTATGGCTACAAAAACACGGATGGCACCGGGGGTATTACCCGCATGAAGTCGAGCTATTCCCTGCGTAACATCACGATAAGAACCCACTACGCCAATGGCGCAGATGTCACAGATGGGCCCAATGTAGGTGGAAATTTTCCGTTGGGGATGTATCGGGAAGACTACCAGTACAACCCGACATCAGCAACAACCCCTGATTTTTTGGATGAACACAACGGACGATTTTGCGTGACGCCGGAGTATCCCAATGGTATTTATTGCTATTTTTCTACGGTCAATCAAAACTGGAATTCAGCCTATCCGTATGTTGTTGGTCCAACTTTTTATGGCGTAAAAAATGTTACCCGCGTAACCTCCATCAACGAAACCACCACCACTTACAACGGCCCGCCGCTTGCCGCAACAACATTGCTTTCCCATGTGGGCTGCTCCGGAGAGCAGACTGGAGCAATTCAGTTGGTGGTAACGGGCGGTAACCCACCCTACACCTTTAACTGGGGAAACGGGATTACATCCCAAAACCGAATAGGACTTTCCGCAGGAAACTACAGCGTGACCATTTCCGATATATCCGCCCAAACAACCGTGCAAACAGCCGTAATCACTCAACCATTACTCCCGCTTGTTTCCGCCACGACAATCGTACCCATACAATGCTTTGGAGCTTCTACTGGTGAGATTCATGTAATTACTACCGGCGGAACACCCCCTTATTCTTATTCGTGGAATGATGGCGATACCTCCTCAATTAGAATCAACCTGCTGGCTGGCACCTATACTTGTACTATTTTAGACGCAAACAACTGTTTAATAACTGTTTATGGATCAATATTTCAGCCAAATACTGCATTAACAGTATCCGCTGCCGTGTCGCCAATAGCTTGTTTTGGCAATACTACCGGTATCATCCAACTGAATCCCTCCGGCGGAACACCGGGTTATTCATACGAATGGAGCGATGGGAACAATCAGCAATTCAGATCTGGATTGGCAGCTGGAACTTATAGGGCTACCATAACAGATGCCAAGTTGTGTAGCAAAACAGTTTCTGAGTACATACTACAACCAACAGCAGCGCTTTCCGTTTCCTCCACCGTCACGCCCGTCGCTTGCTATGGAGCAACAACAGGCGCCATTCAATTATTTCCTTCCGGAGGCACTTCAAATTATGATATTCTGTGGAATGATGGAAATACTTCGGCCTTTCGTACAGATTTACCTGCCGGTACGTATTCGGCAACCATCACAGACGCCCATTATTGCATCTACACCATAGCAGATAACATTGATCAAAATAGCAATATTACCCCAACTGTCAACGCCTCGTCGGCTACTTGTGGTGAAAGCAACGGTGCTATCGCGCTTTCTGTAGAAGGGGGCACACCACCCTATGCGTATTATTGGAACAACGGCGCTGTAACCCAACAGCTGGAGAACCTCTCAAGTGGTGCTTATTCTGTTACGATTGCGGACAATCTTGGATGCTCGATCCAAAATACCACGGCCATCAGTAGCCTGAACGGTCCGACCGCTGTCGCTCTTACCTCCAATATTCGCTGTCCTGGTGATTCTACCGGAATCATTGAACTCACTGTGTCTGCTGGAAATCCACCATTTTCCTTTCATTGGAGTGATGGGAACATAAACCAATCACGCAGCAATCTTCCGTCAGGGATTTATTCAGTGACAATCCTAGATGCCAACAATTGCGCAGCCGTTATTGCTGAAAATATTGATCAACCCAGTCAAATTGAACTCCATTCGACATTCACTCCGGAGACTTGTAACCAAAACAATGGCGCTGTTGTGCTTCAGGTAGAAGGCGGTACAATGCCTTACTCGTTTCTTTGGAGCAACGGACAAACCAATCAAAATTCGTCCGAACTCACCCCAGGCGATTATGCAGTTACCATGACAGACGCCAATGGTTGCCAATTAAATTACACAACAACACTTGTTGCTGTCCCGGGTCCCATGGCTAACGCAAGTTGCAACGATATTGCTTGCTTCGGTGATGCAACGGGATCAATTCAACTTAATGTCTTCAGTGGTACCCCTCCTTTCAACTACTTGTGGAACAATGGGTTTGTAGGTCCAAATCAAGCGGGGCTACTTGCCGGAAATTACGCAGTTACCATAACAGACGCCTATAATTGCCCATTTATTCTGACCAAATCCATTAACCAACCCTTCAGTACCCTTGGATTAAGCATCGAAGCCGAACATATTCAATGTTTTGGTGACACTACGGGCAGTATCAATTTATTTGCTTTTGGTGGCACGTCGCCCTATTCGTACACCTGGAACAACGGGATGGTAGGACAGCAACTGTTGTCACTCAGTGCTGGAACATATTCTTTGCTCGTAACCGATGCCAATGGATGCGCTGTTTCAAACACCCAAACAATCGAACAACCAACCTCAGCGCTTTCTGTAAGCGTTGTTTCAACCAATGCAACCGCATGGAACAATGGAACTGCCGCCGCAACAGCCAACGGAGGAACGGCCCCCTATCTGTATGTATGGAGCACTGGACAAGTTGGAAATGAATTGAATGATTTGCCTCCCGGAAATTACACTGTAACGGTATCCGATGCCCAACAATGTACCGTCACTTTCACAGTAACCATTGATCAAACCATTTCTACAGACGATATTCAATCGGAAATCAACATAAAAGTATTCCCAAATCCCGCCGCTGAGCTTATTCTTGTACAATCACAGCGGATGCTTACCAATGACTATTCGGTGTCGCTGATGAATTCGATTGGACAGGTATTGGCACAAAAAAACTTGCCCCAAGGAAGTACATTGTGTTATTTTGAAACGGAAACATTGTACGACGGTATCTATTTTCTCACCATTACAGACGGAACCACTAGCAAAGTTGTGCAGGTTGTGGTGAATAGGCGCTAAATATACAAGGGGACGCAACTATTTACAACAAACTT
Source organism: uncultured Bacteroidota bacterium (assembly GCA_903933805.1). Taxonomy (GTDB): domain Bacteria; phylum Bacteroidota; class Bacteroidia; order Chitinophagales; family Saprospiraceae; genus M3007. Next base: position 4,656 of record CAIZLM010000044.1, read on the forward strand.
TCGTACGGTAAAATGGTAGTGTATGTTTAGGTTTAAATTAGTTGTTAGTCTTTTAAATATATAATTTTTTATGTAACTGATTAAGTGCCACTACTAGTTCAATGGCTACTGGTGCCTTCCATTCGTTGTTTTTTGCCATCATATTTTTTAAATATCACTGTTTTAATGAAAAAATCACATTTCCTTTTAGGCCTTTTATTTTTTTCGATTGGCGCCATTCAGGCGCAGTCTTACAACAATTTGTGGATTCCCGACACACTTTCAGGCACCAATTTCAACTTGACAATCAAGGACACCTTTGCGCAGTTAACTCCTGGAAATCAGACCATTACAGCCGGGATTAATGGAAAATTTTGGGGTCCTACTTTGTTTTTCAACAAAGGCGATACCGTACATATGAACGTCCTCAACAAGCTCAACGAATCCACCACTTTGCATTGGCATGGGTTTCACTTACCGGCCGTTATGGACGGCGGCCCACACCAATTGATACCCCCCGGAACAATTTGGAAGCCCTATTGGAAGGTTACCAACAACGCTGCTACTTACTGGTACCATCCACACCTCCACGAAATGACAGAAGAACAGATCACAAAGGGTATTGGTGGTCTGATTATTGTACGAGATGAGGTCGAATCTGCATTAGCCCTTCCACGTACCTATGGCATAGATGATATTCCTTTGGTCTTGACAGACCGAGATTTCAACACGCAAAAGCAATTTGTGACGGTGCCGTACGGTGACAGTATGGTGGTCAATGGAACCCTTCGGGCGCAATACAGCGTGCCGGGTCAAGTAGTTCGATTACGAATATTAAATGCGGCCATCGAAAGGTCATACAACATTGGATTCAGCGACAACCGAAACTTTTCCATCATTTGTTCCGATGGAGGATTGTTGAACGCTCCTGTCAGCGTCAACCGTTATCTGTTGCATGCTGGTGAACGGGTCGAAATATTGGTAGATTTTACGGGACAAACTGGCCAGTCTTTTGATCTTAAGGCTTACAATGCCTCCCTTGGGAATTTTGTCGCCGGCGGGGAAAATTTTCCAAATGGGCCATTTGCCAATTATCTGGGCAAAAAAGATTTCACCATGTTGCACCTCAACGTGACCGCTCAAACAGCGGCGCCTATTACGGCCATTCCAGCAACTCTGACATCCAATGTGCTCTTGAATGCAGCCGAGGCCAATATTACCAGAATTCTCACCCTGAGTGATAGTACAGGCGTTACCAATCCACCCATACTCGGGCCAAACGCTTTTATCATCAACCACAAGCTGTTTGACATCGACCACAACGAATATCAGGTTCCACTGGGAAATACCGAAATTTGGGAAATAAGAAGTACTTCTGGCTTTGGCCACCCCTTCCACATCCACGATGTAGAATTTAATATCTTATCCATCAATGGCGCCCCGCCACCAGCAGCACAAGCGGGGTGGAAAGATGTGGTGTTTATTCCAAGACAACAGACGGTACGGTTTATCGCCAAGTTTGACGATTACGCCGATATTGAGCATCCATTTATGTACCATTGTCACATCTCGCTACATGAAGACGAAGGTATGATGGGGCAATTTGTGGTCACTCAACCCGCTTCTTCCTCGCTGGAAGCCATTAAAGCAGAAAATGACATTATCCTTTTTCCAAATCCCGCCAGTGACCGACTATTTGTCAGCTTTTCAGATCCCAACATGCAGGCATACTACGTGCGTGTTACCAATACCCTAGGTAAATCCCTGTATATGCTTCCAGAACCACAACTTTCAGATGGAATCGACATAAGCCTGTTCCCAGCAGGCATTTATGTGCTTTCCATAACAGACCAAAAATCAAAGAAAACGTTTACCCGAACTTTCACCAAAGTTAGACACAACCCATAGTATCATGAAAATCTTGCTGTTTCGATACATCCCGCTGCTGTTGGTATTTTCAGCAACGCTACTTGGTATGAATTTTCTGCCTTCGGGAGATAAAATTGTGCATGATTTTAGTCTGATCAATACCAATGGTAAACTCGTGTCACTGGGTGACTATCCCGATGCAAAAGGATTTATCATCGTGTTTACGTGTAATCACTGTCCTTTTGCCAAGCTTTACCCCCCGCGATTGAATGCTCTTAACGCCAAATATTCCAAATTGGGCTTGCCACTGATTGCCATAAGTTCAACAGACACAATTATATACGAAGAGGATACCTACCCGGAAATGGTATTGAAGTCCAAGCGCGAACAATTTAATTTTCCGTATTTATTTGATGGCGATCAAGCAGTTGCTAAGGACTTTTTCGCGCAAAAAACACCGCATGCATTTGTCATCTGGAAGGAACACGGAAAATGGGTGGTTAAATACGACGGCGCCATCGATGACAACGGTGCAGAACCAGAAAAGGTTAACAATCAATATGTAGCGAAAGCTGCTGACGCTTTGCTTGCTGGTAAAACAGTAGAAATACAGGAAACAAAGTCTATTGGCTGCCAAATTATTTTTAGAAAAAAGTAACCACTCGTGCCACATCTAATATTTTTTGAATTTTGATGTGGCACGTTTTTTTGTCTTTTCCCGTAATCTGACCTCTCTTCGTATCATGCATTATTTTTACACACTTTTCTTGTTATTGACACTTTCGGTAACTGCTGGCGCCCAACGGAATGTCATTCTTATCATTGCAGACGACCTGAGTACCGATTATTTTGGTTTCTATGAAGACCACCAGGATACCGTTTCTGCGCCCAATATCCGTAAACTGTTGCAGAAAGGTGTTCGGTTTACCAATGCCATGTCCAATCCGGTTTGTTCTGCTACGCGGGCCGGTATCCTGACTGGCCAATACAGTTTTCGGACAGGTGTCGGTGGTATTGTTGGTGGTATGGGTGGTTCCGGTGTATTGAACACCAATGAAATCACCATCCCTAGACTACTTAATACCTATCAACCCAATGGAATTGCCAAAGCCAATATTGGAAAATGGCACCTGCAGCCATCGATGCCGATTTCCAACCTTAACAATCCAACCGTAATGGGTTATGATCATTTTGAAGGGAATTTCATCGGACAACTGACGAGTTATACCAACTGGACAAAAGTAACCAATGGTGTTTCCAGTACCGTAACAACCTACGCTACAACTGAAACTGCCAACAATGCCATCAACTGGATCCATGCACAAAGCAACAAGCCGTTCTTCCTTTGGTTGGCCTTCAATGCCCCCCACTCGCCCTACCACTTACCCCCTGCCGGCCTGCATTCCTACACCAACTTAAGTGGAACACAACAAGACATCAATATGAATCCAAAACCCTATTTCAAAGCTTCACTAGAGGCTCTTGACCACGAAATAGGACGGATTTTTGCTGATTTGGAGGAGCATCATCAGTTGGACAGCACCGATATCATTTTCATCGGCGACAATGGAAATACAATTCAAACCGCTCAAATTGCAAATACAAACCGTGCCAAGGGCACTGTTTATCAGTATGGGGTTCATGTGCCTTTTATTGTTTCCGGCCCATCTGTTGTCAATCCTGGACGGGTAAGCGACGCATTGGTGAATACCGCAGATCTTTTTGCGACCGTACTTGAATTATTCGGCTACTCCAACTGGTATGATCAAATTCCAACGAATAAACCGGTTGACAGCAAAAGCCTATTACCCATTCTGAAAAACCAACTCAATGAGGTGAGACCTTGGGCATTTACCGAAATTTTTAAAATGACCCCAGATGCGGATGATGGAAAGGCCATTCGGAACAAAGACTATAAATTGCTGCAATTTGACGACAGTCACCAAGAATATTACAACCTTTCAGTTGACCCTGACGAAAACAACAACCTACTAAATGGCAGTTTAAGCGCCCAAGAGACATCAAATTACCGATATTTATGCCATGAAATGAATAATTTGGTGGGGAGTGGCAATTTTTGTAACCCTGCAATCGCTACCCCACTTTCTTCATCCTATTCCACAACGCCGATTGCCTGCTTCGGTGAATCAACGGGGGCTATCAATATAACGATTTCGGGAGGCACCCCACCTTATTCATATAATTGGGGAAATGGTATCACCACCCAGAATCGAACCGCTTTGGTGGCAGGAATCTACGTTGTTACAGCAACAGATGCGACAGGAGCAACCACAGTACAAACAGCCACCGTCACACAACCAGCCGAAGTGTTGACCATTGACATAGCCGCGTCCAACGCTACCGGCTCAAATGGCGGAACGGTGTTGGCTATTCCGGCAGGCGGAACACCACCCTACTATTACGACTGGAGCATTGGCGCCACAGGAAGCTCCCTAGTCGATTTGTCGCCCGGCGTTTATTCGCTCACCTTAACGGATGCCAACAACTGTACAACCGTTGCCGCTGCCACTGTTGAGTTTGCAGTGTTGACCGAAGAGGCCCTTGAAAAATTAAATTTATGGGTATTTCCCAATCCAGCTTCTGGGAATATGGTGCTCCATTCATCAGATATCCTTCTTGAAGACCTTTCCCTGATGCTGATCAGCACAAAAGGTACAACAGTACGGCAATCATGCTTTAACCGTGGTGCAACGCAATGTACTTTGGAAACAGACACACTGCCGAATGGCAACTACTACCTGACCGTCACAGATGGAAAACGATGGAAGGTGATACAGGTTGCCGTCGAGAGGCGCTGAACACTTAAATTCAAGGTTATCAAGGGGAATTACAGTATTTCCTACAATAGCACAGAGAAGCCTTATTTTGATTTACCGGCCTTTTTTGATTTTTTTCGCATCCATTTTTCCGCTTGTTCAATTTCTGCCATGGTTGCTTTCCATTTACCGCTGGTTTCCTGTGTTAGATCAAGCGTTTCGGAGTAATCTTTTTTGTTGATTTCCAAAACTGTAATAGGTTTGTGCACGAACGCTTCTATTTCAGCCAATATGGCGGATTCTTCAGGGCTGCAAAATGAAACAGCCAGTCCCTTTTTCATTCCCCTGCCAGTACGACCTACCCGGTGCACGTAATTTTCTGCGACATCCGGTAGGTCATAATTGACCACAAAGTCAACATCGGGTATGTCAATCCCCCGTGCACTGATATCGGTAGCAATCAGGACTTTGACTGTGCCAGCGCGAAATTGTTGCATCACGTCAAAACGATCCTCCTGGGTCTTGTCTCCATGAATGGTTTTGCTGTCAATCTCAACGCGTTCCAAAGCCTTCATCACCCGTTCAGCGCGGACCTTCGTGCGCACAAAAACGAGAATTTTTCCGGCTATGTTTTCACGGATCAAACGTTCCAGGAAAAAACGTTTGTCGTCCATGCTGATGAATGCCACCGAATGGGTGATATTTTTGGAGACAGGATCTTTTGGTGAAACTTGGATTCGAATGGCATTACGAACCAAAGAATAGGCAAGTTTTTTTATGGTTTCATTGATCGTGGCGGAGAAAAAAAGCGTCTGTCGCTTTCGAGGCAAATGTTTGATCAGGTCTCGAATATCCTTGATAAAACCTAGATCAAGCATGTGGTCGGCTTCATCTAATACCAGAATTTCGACGTTGTCCAACACGATATGTCCTTGGCTCACCAAATCAAACATACGCCCGGGAGTGGTCACCAGTACGTCAATACCTTTTGTAAGTCGCGCAATCTGTGGATCCTGCTCTACGCCACCAAAAACAGAAAATATCTTCACCCGGGTATGCTTTCCAATGGTTTCAAATACCGAAGTAATTTGAATGGCCAACTCCCGTGTAGGCACCATGACGACGCAATGAATCCCCTCAGCCCGGCTGGAAGTCTTGCGTTCGTGCAAGATGTGCAGAATGGGAATAACAAAAGCTGCAGTTTTGCCGGTGCCCGTTTGAGCAATGGCCAGCACGTCTTCCCCTTTCAATATGGTGCCAATGGCCTTGAACTGTATGTCAGTTGGGCGTTTAAAACCCAGCGATTCAAGATTTCTTTTTATCTCCGGCGCAATGCTATAGTCTTCAAATTTCATGGTAATTCATCAGGTTTATGGCTCCTTCTAATTACCGGACCAACTTGACATTTCGGGCAATGGGCTCTCCTCGATCGTTCCTGCCAAGTGAAAATTCGACCGAATCGCCTTCACGTAGGTCGTTAAAATCAGTGTCGAGTAAGAACGAATAATGAAAAAACAGGTTGTTTGTTTGTGGGAAACTGATGAAACCATAGCCATCTTTCAAACTAAAGACCGTACTCGTTTTGGTTTCGCCATCTTCTTCAATGACAACCGTTTCCGTTTCAGCAACGGGCGGGCGTTTGCGCTCTACAAAAAGTCGATTGATTTGAAACGCACTATCGTCGCCTTCCTCAATCGTTTTTTGCATAGCAATGGGATACGTAACCTCCTCCCATAATTCCTGAGAGGTTACGGTTGTCCGGCGGCGGCCTTCCTCGTCATAGTATTCATAGTCCCAAGCCAGCAGCATCACCCGAACTCCTTGGGTGTGTAATTTCCGAACGAGCGGCACGAAATCGCTGTCAGATGCAATCAAGACTACTACATCAAATTGTTTGTGCAATGCCAATTCATACGCTTCCAAAGCCATCCAAACATCAATACCCCGCTCCTGGCGAGAGCCCTGAACTGTCCGGACAGGTAGATAATGTGTCGTAACACCTTCCATCATCAGGATATCGTCAAAAAGACGGTCGTAAAAAAGGCGATTGCCCTCATTGCTCGCTTCTTGTGCTGTTAGTCGCCCCCGAAAATAATGGGCATCAACTATCTGACAAAGATGCACATCCTTGTTCTCCTCATCGGCAATTTTGTGACGCACAAATTCGTGCAGCCCGGCAATACTAATGCGGCTGCGACGATGGTGATGATAAGCGTAATAATTAGAAATGTGGAGAAAATAATTACCGTCAAAGAAAACCCCTATACGGGTCAGTTTATGTTGATTATCAGACATTTAGAACAGGTTACCCGTTTTAATTTATTATTGCGATAGCAGAGATTTGGCGCAGTTATTTGGATCGTTATTGCTAGGATTAATACTTCAGTGGTATGGTCGGAGTAAAAAAATACGGTAAAAATATGTTAAAAAATTCGATCTTTTGCTTCATGTAATTATTCCTCACCGCCTTGCAAGTCTCTTTCCAATTCTTCCATCATAACATAGTCAACCGCTTCACTCACCGTTGGAATCATCACCAGTATCGTTTGAAGACGAGATATCTCAATAAGCTTATTGACCATCGGTTGCAACTCACCTGCAATGACAAAGGCCCCATGATCTTTCCAAATTCGATGACCTGTCAATATGGCGCTTAAGCCACTACTGTCTACATACTTTACCTGAGAAAGGTCCAAAATGAAGTTCCGAACGCCTTCCTGATTGAACAGTATGAGGTCACTCTTAAGTGCTGGAGCAAAAGTGGAATTGAGATTCTCCTCCTCCAATGTGAGCACAGCATATTGCTCCTGTTTGTCGAGACGATATTTCATATTAAATTGAATTTCAGATAAAAGTAAGAAAAAATACGGGACAGTTGATTTTTTTGAAGGACAAATGTACGGGAAACTGCGATGTTTTTTTACACTAAACAAAAATGGAATTTCTGCCATCAAGTCAGGCCATTAAATATGGCACTGTTTTTTCAGCATGTATTTCTACGGTTAATATCGGATTCTAAAACCTTGCTCAGAAAAAAATGTTAAACTTCCTGAATCATTAATCAGTTTTTATCCAATATTCTCCTAACATTGTAGTTTATTAGTAGGTTGGCTTGTATTTTCAGCAAGAAACCACCCTTTTTGTGGGGTTATCCCCCCATTAAACAACCAACAATCGCAAACGATCAACTTTTCAATCCATGAACAAGAAATTCTCTCCGGTTGTCAAGCAAATCATCAATCAAAGTGGACAGGAAGCACGACGTCTAGGACATGACTATGTGGGTGCCGAACATTTATTACTGGGCATTATTTCTGAAAAAGACAGCCTCCCTGTCCGTGTGCTTGATGCATTATTAGTAGATCTTCAAGACCTGAAAAAACGCCTCGAAAAGACCATTCCAAGGTTCAGCGCTTACCCGCCAGCTGAAAACCTTTTTGTGGGTGAGTGCTCCGTGACAACCCAAACGCAACGCGTACTCAAAGCAACTTTCGTGGAAGCGAAAATGATGAAAAGTGAGGAAGTACATCCAGAACACCTCATGCTCTCGCTCCTGAAACACCCCGACACCAGTGCCACTAAACTTTTAAACGAATACGACGTGGACTACGAATCATTTAAAAAAGAGCTGGAATACGTGCGGTCAGAACAAGACCTCACCCACCCCAACCTGTTCGCTCAATCCGAAGGATCCGGCGACTTTGAAGAGGACGACGAACGCAGTCGAGGCTATCAATCCGGCCAAAAAAGACAGGAAAAAAGCAAGACGCCAGTGCTCGATAATTTTGGCCGCGATATCACCAAAATGGCCGAAGAAGGCAAACTTGATCCCATTATTGGTCGTGAACGTGAAATCGAACGCGTAAGCCAGATCCTCAGTCGCCGCAAAAAAAACAACCCCATCCTGATCGGTGAACCAGGGGTCGGCAAAACCGCCATCGTTGAAGGGCTCGCACTCCGAATCCAACAAAAAAAAGTGAGCCGTACACTTTTCAACAAACGACTTGTTATGCTTGACCTAGCCGCCTTGGTAGCAGGCACCAAGTATAGGGGGCAGTTTGAAGAACGCATCAAAGCAATCATGACAGAATTGGAAAAACATCGCGATGTTATCCTTTTCATCGATGAAATTCATACCATCGTGGGTGCAGGTGGGGCTACCGGCTCCTTGGATGCCTCTAATATCTTCAAACCAGCACTCGCAAGGGGGGAACTTCAGTGCATTGGTGCCTCAACTTTGGATGAATACCGACAGTACATCGAAAAAGATGGCGCCCTGGACAGACGCTTCCAAAAAGTTATGGTGGAACCACCAAGCCAGGAAGATACCATCCACATCCTCCGCAATATCCAATCGAAATACGAGGAATTTCACAACGTGACGTACAGTGATGAAGCCATAACGGCCTGTGTTCGGCTCAGTGATCGATACATTACCGATCGATTCCTCCCCGATAAAGCCATTGATGTGCTCGATGAAGTGGGCGCTCGCGTACACTTGAAAAATATCGTGGTGCCAAAACACATCGAATCCTTTGAAAAACAAATCGAGGAGGTAAAAGAAAAGAAAAACCACGCCGTCAAAAATCAGGACTACGAAAATGCCGCCAACCTCCGCGACCAAGAAAGTAAACTTGTGCGTCAACTGGAGTTTGCTAAAATGGAGTGGGAAGAAGAAAGTAAAGTAACCCGTTATCCCGTAAATGATGACGATATCGCGGAGGTCGTGGCCATGATGACCGGTATTCCTGTCAGAAAAGTCGGACAAAGCGAAAGTAAAAAACTGGTCAGTATGGCAGATGACCTCCGAAAAATGGTGATCGGTCAAGATGAAGCCATCGCCAAAATGTCTAAAGCCATTCAGCGAAATCGGGTCGGCCTCAAAGATCCCAAAAAACCGGTTGGCTCTTTCATCTTCCTGGGGCCAACGGGCGTCGGAAAAACAGAATTGGCACGCGCACTCTCACGCTATCTATTTGACTCCGAAGACTCTTTGATTCGAATTGATATGTCCGAATATATGGAAAAGTTTTCTGTTAGCCGACTTATTGGAGCCCCTCCAGGTTATGTAGGGTATGAAGAAGGCGGTCAATTGACGGAAAAAGTCCGCAGGAAACCTTACTCGGTTGTGCTGCTCGATGAAATTGAAAAAGCACACCCGGATGTCTTTAATATTCTGTTACAGGTGCTTGATGACGGCCAATTAACCGATGGGCTTGGTAGAAAAGTTGATTTCAAAAACACCTTGATCATCATGACCTCTAATATCGGTGTACGCCAACTCAAAGATTTTGGTCAAGGGGTCGGTTTCGCTACCCAAGCACGTCAAGAAGCCGCAGAGGAAAACTCCAAGGTGGTCATACAAAACGCGCTTAAAAAGACCTTCTCGCCAGAATTCCTGAACAGAATTGACGACGTAATGGTCTTCAACGCGCTCGGTCGTCCTGAAATATTTAAGATTATTGACAACGCATTGGCCAGTTTGATGCTCCGACTTAAAAATATGAAGTTCACCCTGAAACTTCAGGATGATGCCAAAGATTTTGTCGCAGACAAAGGGTATGATCCTCAATTTGGAGCGCGCCCTCTCCACCGCGCTATCCAAAAATATGTGGAAGATCCACTTGCTGAGTTTATTCTAAACGAAAACCCTCCTGAAAACGCTTCTCTGGTGGCTTCGATGAATGATGCCAAAGATGGACTGATCATCACCTATGAGGGCAAAGGAAAGGACAAAAAGAAGGGTAAAGCTTCCGCTTTGGACAACTAGTGCAGCGTCCAGTTAATGTCCCATGAATTGGGGTGAAAAATTTTTTTATCATCAAGGCGTGAGGAGGGCTCAATACGGGATATTGTAAACGACGAACAACGCAGAGGAAGGGAAAATTGAACCGCCACATGCATGGGCCATTGACTGGACACGCCACTAGTACCTGTGGCGTTGTTGTCACAACGAATACCTATTGGGCCACACTCACTGGATTACAACACCGGATTCTTTCCCGGATACCGTGAATGTGGCCCATTTTTTCAAAATCTGTACACAAATAGCAAACCATGGCCTAACTTCACGCCAAACTGTGAAGCTATGAATTTCGCCCATGTGATCCTGCTTGCGAGCCTATTATCGTTTGTTTCCTGCCAGGAAAGTAGCCCCGATCATCGCCTGATACCAAACGCTGCAGCACGGACAACAGGGCCCCCTACCACAAAATTCGAACGGCTATCGCCAGAACGTACCGGCATTCAATTTATACCAATTATCAGTGATGAGCACCGGTACAATTTCATGGCCGACCCCTATATATACAATGGTGGAGGTGTTGCAGTGCTCGACATAAACAACGACGGTTTACAAGACCTATTTTTCACAGAACGCCTACAAGGTTGCCAGTTGTATCTAAATTTGGGCAACCTCAGGTTTGACAATATTTCCGAAAAAGCAGGTGTTTCAAACTTTAGCGGGCTGAAAACAGGTGTCACCGTCGTTGACATCAATGGCGATGGATGGCAAGATCTGTATGTTTGCCGCACTTGGTTAGAGCCCGTACCCGACCGACGAAACCTGCTTTTTGTCAACAACAAAGACAATACTTTTTCTGAAAAAGCAGCATCGTACAAACTGGACGATCTCTCCGCTTCCCAACACGCAAATTTCTTTGATTACGACCTGGATGGAGACCTGGATTGCTACATTGTAAACCATCCGGTAGATTTTACCACCATCAACAACCTTGATTTGTCAAATGGCGACGGACGCAGCCAACGCCCCCGAAATGAATGGGAATCTGATCGATTGCTGCAAAATCAAGGCAGCCAGTTCATCGATGTGACAAAAAAAGCGGGGATCGAAAACCGCGCTTTCGGCCTCAGCAGCTTTTCTTCTGATTTTAATGACGATGGATGGCCTGATATTTTCGTCGGAAACGATTTCGTGATGCCTGACTTTTTATACATCAACAACCACAATGGCACATTCACAGATCAGGGCGACCGCTATTTCAGGCATACTTCCAATCACACCATGGGCGTAGATGTGGCCGACATCAATAAGGACGGATTTCAGGACGTTATGACGGTGGATATGTTGGCGCTCCCGCTGTCTCGAAGACAACGACTCATGAATACCATGCAGCTGACCAGGGACAAACAAATGCGCGAAAAGGGCTACGGCCGTCAAGTGATGCGCAATGTATTGCAATTGAACAATGGAGAACAGGGTTTCAACGAAATTGGATGCCTTTCAGGAACCTACGCGACGGATTGGAGTTGGTCACCCCTACTCGCTGATTATGACAATGACGGATGGTGTGATATTTTTATTTCTAACGGCATTCAACGTGATTTGAACGACCTCGATTTTTTTGTCTATACCGCCGATAGTATCAATAGAACGGGGGGGATCAACAAAAAAAGATTCGCAGATTTCAATGCTTTTGCCAATATGTTGCCTTCGGAGCCAGTTCACAATGCCGTTTTTCACAACACCGGAACGCTTCAATTTCAAGAAGTATCCACGGATTGGGGTTTCGAAAAAAAAGGTTTCTCGAATGGTGCCGCCTATAGCGATTTAGACAATGATGGTGACTTAGACTTGATAACCAACAACTTGCAAGCTGCGCCCGCTATTTATGAAAACAAAGCCGTTGGTTTCAACCAGCACAACTGGCTTCAAATAAAATGTGCTGGTTCCGCTCAAAACCCTTTCGGTATTGGCGCTAAAGTGCGACTGTACAGCAACAAAACATGGGGAACTCCCGGTGACAAATTAATTTTTTCCCAGGAAATGACCAATGTTCGGGGTTTTTACTCCTCCGTGGAACCTATTTTTCAGGTTGGTTTGGGTTCAATCCAAAAAATTGGCCGTATCGAAATTGATTGGGCAGAGAACAATCATCAAATCCTATACGATATACCTGTAAATCAACGGGTTATTTTAAAATTTCAAGAAGCATCACCAGGAAAATGTGTGACAAAAACAAAGCCTGTTACACCTGTTTTTCAAGATATTACCCGTCAAAAAGGTCTCCTATTTTCACACCACGAACGTGATTTCGAGGATTTTGACCGAGAAAAACTACTCCCCTACCGACTGTCTCAGACGGGACCATGTCTGGCGGTGGGCGACCTTAATGGTGACGGATCCGAAGATGTTTTCATTGGAGGCGCTGCCGGTCAGGCTGGCGCTGTTTTTATTCAGTCAGCGGCAGGGATATTTTCTCGACAACACCAAGGAGTACTGGAAGAAGACGCTAAATATGAGGATACCGCCAGCGCACTTTGGGATATAGATGCTGATGGCGACCTTGATTTATGGGTCGTCAGTGGTGGGAATGAATTTGCCGCAGGTTCCGATCATTATCAGGATAGACTTTACCTCAACGATGGAGGGGGCAACTTTACTTCAGCCACCAATCAATTGCCAAAAGAGTCGTTTTCCGGAAGCTGTATGGGTATTTATGACCTGGATGACGATGGTGTAAATGAAATTGTGGTCGGAGGCCGGGCCGTACCGGGTAGCTTTCCAGCCGTGAGTGAAAGTATGGTGCTAAAAAAATATGGTCCTGTTTATCAAAACATTACGGCCACCCTCGCGCCTGATTTTCAAAAAATAGGCATGGTAACGGATATTCAGTTTGGTGATTTGAACGGAGATGGCAAGGCTGAGATGGTTGTAGTGGGTGATTGGATGCCAGTGACTGTTTTTCAGGCAATAGGAAAACGATGGGAAAATAAGACTGCCGAATTTGGCCTGGAAAACTCGTCCGGACTTTGGCGATGTGCTGCGCTTGCGGATCTGGATGGGGATGGGGATCTGGATATAGTAGCAGGAAATATGGGACTAAACACCCGTTATCACGCTGTTGAAGGCGCTCCGATGAGGCTTTTTGCCCATGATTTTGACCACAATGGCAGTTTGGATCCAATTGTAACTTTGGCTGAAGGGGACTCCTATCGACCGGTTGCTCAGCGGGATCTCCTCGCGTCACAAATACCATCCATAAAAAAGACATTTCCCAGAAACACCCCATACGCTAAGGCAACCCTAACCGATATTTTTTCAATAAAAGACTTATTGGAAGGCTTCGTCCTAGCCGCCAATACACTTGAAACACAGTGGTTTAAAAACAACAACGGACATTTTAGCTCTCAAAAGCTGCCTGATTTTGCGCAATTTTCGCCGATCGAAAAAATCCTAGTAACCGATGTTTCATTGGATGGCATCCCCGATCTCATCGTACTGGGTAATGACCGGGGTATGGATATTGAAACCTATCAATTGGATGCTTCAGATGGGTTTGTATTTCTTGGAACAGGACAAGGTAATTTTGAGCATACGCCCCTGCGCATGGGCGTGAAAGGAGATGTACGCGACGCGTTCATACTGGAGGCGCCTAAGGGAATAAAAATGATACTGGTGGCCCAGAGCAATGGACCAGTGCTTTTGTTTAAATTACCCGAAGCTTTGGTTGAATGATAAAAACTGGTAAAGAACTCTCGTCGGAGACTAAAAATAGGCCTTTTTGGGCTAGACGGTGTGTCACCTAGCCAGTTATGATATATAAAAAAATTGGGCCGCCTAAGATATAGACGGCCCAATTCAGCAAATAACCGAAATGATAAAGGAAACTACCTTGCTTTGTCACCGTCGGGTTGTGTCAAAGAATATTTAAAATTCAATCCAATATACCATCCATTGACTCGAATATCCTCTTTAAATGGATCTGCTTCAATTGAAGTCTGAAGGGTTTGTGTATATTTTCCGATGTAATAGCGCGTTTCAACGCCTATGATAAACCGATCAAGAGCAGTTTCCAAGCCAAGTAAAAGGTGTCCAGTGCTGGTGGAACCTCTTCCCGTTTGTTTTCCTGCCGGGGATTCATAAACGGAATTAACCAACATCAGATCGCCTCCGCCTCCGCCATAGAGGGTTACAATCGAACCAGGCAGGTAATAATAGGCACTCAAAGAAATGGGCGTTAAGGTATGAGCAACCCGTTCTTCCCCCCAAGTGGGTACCCGCAACAATTTGGCGCTGCTGTTAAAATAACCACCAGACAACCTTGCGCGTACATTGGCAATGAGATTCACTTCCATTTGTAAACTTGGCATGACTCCTCCTGAAAAAGAATATGGTGTGCGGTCATTCCAATAGTTAAGTCCTGGTTTGTAATAACCAAAACCCAATCCAACGCTGTAAACTTTAAAAATTGAAAGCTGGGGCTTGGACTCAGCAGGCGGCACAGGTGTTACTACCTGTTCTTGGGCCTTAACTGCGCCAGAAAACGCCAGAAAAAACAATAGCAGATATATATTTCTCATTGTGTTTTTAAATTTATTGGTTGATGTATTGTTTGCGACTTAAAAAAGGCACAATAAACTAACCACCGCCGGAGTTGTGGCAGTATGTCAATTCAGAAATAATTTCAACCGGACTTGTTGGCACCGAAAACTCACTGATCAATAACCCGGAGTTGATATCGTACAATCGGTACGTTTTTACACCGTGACGGGCAGAAACTACGCGTGAAAAGCCTTCTATTGCAGGAAAAGAGTACGGTTCCTGTATCGTAAAGGTCAAATCAGAAAGGGGGATATTGAACAAATCACTGTAAGGTGACTCATAAACGCCGATTAGCTCATGCGTTCCGGATGTACCCAAACCACACTCCAAAGAAGCGTCGATCTGTTGGAATTCCGTCATGGAATCTTCAATTTCCAAATTATAACCACCCACTTGTTGCCAAGCAGAAAAGTGGGGTATGGAGACTGTCCCTGTTTTTCCATCGGGAGAAATCACCATGGTGATTTCATCGGCAGGGTTGGTAGAAAACTGTAATTCACCAGTAGTCACGTCTCCTGTTTTGTAAATCATGGTATAGTCTATGCTCTGAGCGAGAGCAAGGGGAACGTCCAAGGGTATATTAACAGTAATGGGTTGGGTAAATACCAATCCTTCAGGCTCGCACACCAGGACAAAACCTCCAGTACCGCCATTGGGACCAGCTGGAGGCACGGAGCCAGGCTCAATCGGCACTGGCGTGATAGAAATACTGGTGTTACCACCGCCAGGTATTGCTCCTGGAGGAATGGTCACGGTAATCGGGTTGCTGCCAATTCCAGAACCACCGGTGTTGGTTGGTGGCACTACAATGACGCCTCCAGTGACATTATCAATGACGGTCGGGGTATTGGACTCTGTCAATTGCACACTCACCCGATAACGAAAATCAATGGCCGGGTCTGTTGGCACCACAACGTCAATGACTTTGGTGGTACCAATAAATCCATTCTTTGAAACCCGAATGGTGTACTGACCAGTCTGAACATTGTTCAGCGTGTACACTTGGGAATTTAAGGTGGCCGAGGCACTAACTACACCGGTCACGGAAAGATCATAATCTGTGACCGGCTGTCCGTTGAACCTTTCGGTCGTGATAATGATTTGTTGCTTTCCAGGCTCGACGGGAGGTGTGTCAAAAATCAAGACACCAACATCTTTGTGGCATCCCCATAAGACAAACAGCGCCACAATGGTCACGACGGCTGATAGTTTCTTAAGCATAAAGTTTTAATTTTGAAGTGATTGATAAACTGATTATTGAAAAATTAAAAATTTACACATTACAACGGACTAATGATCCAATGCCTCCCACATCTCTTGAACACTATAGTTCGGATAAAATCCGTACACCTGATCGACCAAATTTCTCCCAACCCCATACCTCCGTGCATCCCGCCCATTTCCCCTAAAGCGATAAACGAAAGGAAACTGATCCGCAGTCCTAATGCGTACTCGATACTGCTTTCCATAAAATCTCGCTAGCAAAGGTACGGATAAATTAAATCCCATGTTGCTTTCTATTGTGGTACGGGTGACAAAAAATCCCATTCGAAATTCTCCCATTTGGCGAAAGACATCCAATGTTACCCCTTCGTCTTGGTATAAAAAACGACCACCAGTCAGTCGCACACACATACTGTACCGAGGCCACCAATATTCTGCACCCAATAAATACACCGGAAACCACCCGCGTTCTTGTTCCTTGAACCGAACAGGACCTCCTATATTTGAAAATCCTGTAATTCCTGCATCAAATCGCAGGGAAAAACGCTCGTCAACAAACCATTTCCGACCAGCTGCATGGACGCCAACCCGGTTTAAGGTAAAAAAACCGCCCGACAAACTTATCGACGACTGATCCTGGAAAAACCGATCATAGACCACCGAAAACCGCTCCAAATGAATATTTTTTTTATCATCCAAATTGTTGTAAACGGGAACTGCCACCAAGCCCTGAACGCTCAATCCAGGCCCCAAGGTCATGTCTAATCCAATTTGTACATCGACCGCAGCACGAACTGGATGGTCAAAATTACCCAACTGATAACGCAATCCTGGCCCTATGGGGATGTCTAACCGAAAAAATGAACTGTTAATTATACTGTGTTTACCCATCAAATGTTCCCATTTTTCAACTTTCCAGTCTGCTTGAATGGCCGAAGATGCCACTTTGGGAAATCCTCCATGCAATGCCCATCTAGGAGCATGAACGGCTAATACGGGAAGATTTCGGTATCGTACCAGCAAAGTGACCGTATCCACCCCACTAACGGGCAATGTATCCATCGCCTTCAATACTGCCCCCATACCGACAGGGCCAAATCGGTATCGTAAGTTTTCATAGGTGACCAGCAAGCGACGATCATGCTCCACAACATGAATGTTTTGCATGCCCATTTTGACCAAAGCCCCTTCGACACGCGTGGCCGTGGTGAGGTCGTTCTGTCCCCTCAACAACCAAGAGGTTCCCATCCACAACCATATTAAGAGAAATATTCGCATATCGTGTTATTAAAACAAGCTATTTGGGCATGTTGGGGATTTCTGGCAGATGGCCGCCATTACAATTTTACACGCCAACTTAACCCACCAGAAATAGCATCCATACCATACCACCCGACCAACATTTGTAGACGCTTAAAAAAAAGCACACGAAATGCCGCATTCCATCGGTAAGAGTCATATTCCAACATGATATCTGTGCCAGGGAAACGCTTCCATCCGACTGCAAGGCCACCAAATACGCCATCCAAGTTCAAATGCTTCGCATGCCGCAAAGACACAGCATAACCCAAAGAAAAATCTGATATCAAGCGCCCTATCGGAAGATTCTTGGATGCCACAACATAATTGGCTGAATAATATGAGGGCGAACTAAGCCCTAAATTATTGCCAAGCGCATGTGCAAAATCTTGTAATCCGACCGTCAATGCAGGACAATATTTGGACTCTCGTAGCGCCTGGATACGGATCGTCGCCATCCTGTCGGGAAAATACCGCTCTTTTGGACTGATCTCCCTGCCCAACAAATGTGTATACCTGAACTGAACTTCTATCCTGGGCAGAAAAACAAGGGTGGCATAGGTAGCCAATGCGTCATATTCGAAATCAGCATCTTTGGAATACTTGTAAGCACCATATTTCCGATCCATAAAATTTGCCCCAAAAAGGAATGTTCTATCCTTTTCAATCCGCCCACTCGGAATATTGAACAATCCGGTAGTGCCCGACAATGCTTGTGCCTCGGTATGGGCGCTAACCCAAATCGAGGCACAAACCAGCAATATTAATTTCTTGTTCATTTTTTGGGTATTACAAATAGTAGATTAATCCACCATCAAATATTTGGCTTCAAACTTTCTCGAAGGAAACTCAGGTGACTTTAATTGAATCAAATATGCGCCTTTTTTTAAACCAGAAACAGGAATAGATGAATTTTCGAAGAAACTTTTTTGCTGAAAAACAACTTGCCCCAGTACATTGGTCAATACTACGTCAACGGCGGAGATGTCCTTGGGGAAATGCAGTTGCACGGCATTTCCTGTGCTTGGATTCGGGGAAACCGACCAATCGCTTTCCCAAGCAGATGGCTCCTGTGTTGCAACGGCACTACAGGTTAGTGACTCAAGCAAAGAGGTCGCATTTACCCAAAACGTATCTATGTGCGGCTGATAAACAGCATTGTCATAAATATTGGTGTGGCCTCCTCCAGGAACTGGATGTAGCGAATTCCACAAATTGATTTCATTCGATCTGGTGTGCAGCCGAGCACTGCCTTCTAAGTAGGCAATGCCTGCTGCCAGTCCCGATGTGTACGGCACGGTCTCATCAGCTGTTCCATGGATACTAACGATGGGAACCTCTGTTGGATTTATCCAAAAATTGCGATATAGCCCGCCTGACATGTTGACAATGGCCTTGGATGTTGATGCGTATGTTTTGTTGCTGGCAGTACCACTGACACCTTCTAAACCGCCATTGTTCGCGATGAGTGTTTGCAAAAAGGCTGGGATGTCATCGTTCAAATCTAAATACGAACAATGCAAGGCCGCTACTGCGCCGGCTGAATAGCCTCCAATGAAAATATGGTCAGGGTCTGCATGAAACTGATTTCCGGTAGCCGCATCTTCGCGGAAATAGCGGACTGCAGCGCGCATATCGCCCACTGCCTTTACCGCAGTGTCGAAAATTGCCGTTGAATCAGGGAATCCCAATACCAAAAAGGGAAACAACCGATATGAAATAGTAGCAGCCACGTAACCTTTTTTGGCAAGCAACTCACACCACCGTTGCATCATACTTCTGTCGCCAAAAATAAAACTACCGCCATGGGCAAGAATCACCACCGGCCGCTGTGCGATGGCATCACCTACTGGCTCGTAAACATCCATGGAAAGCTCCATCGCTCCCCCAAGATGCCCAACGGTTGGTGCATAAACAACGGTCGTTTTTGTAACCGTTGAAAAAACATCGTTTTTGTAACGAGAGCCGTCGCAACCCTGGTTTTGAGCGTCCAGCAACGTGCAAGTAATGAGGCAAAAAACGAGTAACGCGCAACTAATTTTTTTCATATAAATTGTTTTTTAAATGTAACTGGTTCGCGTGGTCGCGTCTGAGACAAAAAAGTAGCCATTTTTTGGCAGACGAAGCAGATTTTTGCAGGCCGTAGCATCGCAACGGTCAAAAAAAATTGCTAATTATGGCGAAAAAAGGGCCTTTTTGGGCCAGACAGCGAGCCATCTAACCAGTTACTTATTAACTCAAATTCAAAATTACGACCTTTTAGACCGTCAAAGAAACAAAAAAAGTCAATATTTCACTTTAATAATGTCAATTTTAGCGTCTCTAACGAGCGTATTTAACCTGGGAAGATCTTTTTCTTTCAGTACTTGCCAACGAAACAGCTGTTTGTCTGCCAGGTCAAACAGGTACGTGCGAACAGCCAAGCTCTGTTGCGTGGGTGGAAAATCACCCATGACATTCAGGCCCATGAGGTTTGCCAGCTTGTCATTTAGTCTGACAGGAAAATTAAGCGGGTCTTGCGCACTTCTATTTTTGGTTTGGTACAGGGCTTCCTCCACACTGGTCATCGTCGAATCGATGTGGTCTGAAAGCTGTTTGACCGATGGGTACGGCATGGTGTCAGTCATACCATTGGTAAGCGCCATCATTTGACTGCGCACACCCCTTATTTCACGGATTGCACGGTGGATTTTGGTCAGTTTTTGACTGACGGATTGGACAAAATCGAACTGTTGGGTAAAGTCCTGGTGAGATGCGTTGGCACGGGGATCTGCGAGGATATCAAATTGTTGTTCCGCCGTTGTTCCCATGGCCGTTAGTCGTACCAAGTAAGTGCCAGGAATTGCTTTTGGGCCTTCCAAATCGTAACTCCAAAGCACCATTCCATCAAATTTTTCTGCAGACGGATACCGCATATTCCAAACAAAGCAATTGTCGCCTGCATCAACAGTCCCAAGATCACTAAATTGGCTACTAGAATTGACGGCCGATGATATATTGCGATAACTGGTAGAAAAAACCTTGATGGTATCACCGTCTGCTTCTAAAATAGCAAGGGTTATGGTATCTTTTTCTGTCGGTTTTTCGGACAAGATAAAATGAAAATATGTGCCATTGGCCTGGTTTTCTCCTGCTGTTTTAGAGACTTTGGATTTGCTGCCATTCATTCGATAAGCAGGTGCAGGCTTGAGCAGGTGGGCTACTTTGTTGTTGGTGCCCTGATCAAGCATAAAAAATTGGTTATC
>CAIZLM010000045.1 GCA_903933805.1 uncultured Bacteroidota bacterium
ATTTTTTGTAACTGGTTAGGTGGCACGCTGTCTGGCCCAAAAAGGCCCATTTTCCGCCATACTTCGCAGCTTTTTTTGACCGTAGCGCTGCTACGGCCTACAAAAATCCGCTTCGTCTGACAAAAAACAGCCACTTTTTTGTTTCAGACGCGACCACGCTAACCAGTTATTTTGGATTAAGATGTACTAAAAGATGTGTTCAATTGTCATAATACAGACATATTTGCGAAAGCATTTTTTGTATAACGCTTTGTTTTTCAATGATATATATCGTTTTTATTTTCAAAAAACAATTTATTAAAAATAAATAAACGCGGTTATTGTTCAAAATTGTTAGTGTTTGTAACAATAAACGCGTTTTTTCGTACGCTATTTCTATTGTTTTCGCACAGATTCTATTATTTTTTTGTGGTAGTTAATGAATAACATATACCTTTAACCCATGAATTTGAATGAAGCAATCAGTCATTTGCGCAAAGAACCCAATATTGGTCAGGTGTTAGACGCTGTCGCTGTGATTGACTTCTCTCCTACTCAAACCATTTATATTGATTTATTGGCGTCCATTATCTCTCAGCAACTCAATGTAAAGGTAGCTGTTGTAATCCAAAATCGTTTTTTATTGCTTTTTCCGGACCGGCATCCTCACCCCCGGTTTATTTTGTCTTTAGACCGGGATGTACTTCGGAGTGTTGGATTATCCAATCAAAAGGCACAATATATCTGTAATGTTGCACAATTTGCTTTGTTGCATGATTTTGATGCCATTGACTGGCAAGCAATGAGTGATGATGATATTATTCAATTCCTGTGCCAAATAAAGGGCGTCGGAAAATGGACGGTACAGATGTTGTTGATGTTTTCTCTTTGTCGGCCAGATGTATTTCCTGTGGATGACTTGGGTATTCAACAGGGGATGATCAAGCTTTTTCAACTGAAAGAAACCGGGAAACAACTAAAAAATAAAATGATTGAACTAGCTGAACCTTGGCGCCCATGGCGTTCTGTTGCCGCCCGATATGTTTGGCGATGGAAAGATACAGCCTGAGCCACATTTTTTCTACATCAATTGATTAAACAAATTTCCCCCAGCCAATACAGTCAATACAAAGTGCTTGTGCATGAAGCGTGATTGCAGCCAATCAAATCATCATAATCACTTCCATCACAGCCTACATTGTCCACAACATACTCAATCTGTTTTTTATGAAAGATCTCATAGCGCTTCGATACCCCATTGGAAACTTTGAATTCGGGAAAACATACACCATCAGCGATACGCGAAAGCACATCGATGATATCGCCGAATTTCCCAAAACGCTCAAAAAAATTGTAAAAAAATTACGCGATGGAGCCCTTGACAGGTCTTACCGACCTCATGGCTGGACGGTGCGTCAGGTTATTCACCATTTGGCGGATAGTCACATGAATGCTTATATTCGTATGAAATTGGCGCTTACCGAGAATACGCCGGTTATTAAAACGTACGAAGAAAAATTGTGGGCTGAAATGGAAGATGCCAAGCACGGCTCTGTTAAATCTTCCATGAAATTATTGTCTGCCTTGCACCAACGTTGGGTTGATTTTTTATACGAACTGTCTGAAGACGACCTCCAGCGTGGATATTACAATCCCGTCAGCAAACGCACGATAATCTTGCAGGAAGCTATTTCGCTCTATGCCTGGCATACGAAGCACCATCTTGGGCACATTAAAATTGTAGCGGACGGCAAAGCTCCAAAAATTGAAAAAAAGCACGCGGAGGATACACCCAGCCAAGCGTCGTCTGCGCCGCAAAAGCGTGTGATGAGCGAGGAGCATAAAGCTAAAATCCAAGCCTCTCGTGCTGCAAAATCCAAGCCCTCAGCAGAAGTGACGTTGCCGGCTGCCGATGCCAAGCGTTCCCGCCGCAGCAGTGAAGAAGTAGCTGCCGAGAAAGCCGCAGCAGCTGTCGAGAAAGCCGCTCAGAAAGCCGCACGAGCCGCCGAGAAAGCCGAGAAAGCTGCCGCTCCCAAGATGTCCCGCGCGGAGGTACTTGCGCTGGCACGTGCTGCACGGAAGCCCAAAGAGAAGCCTGTAGTAGTAGCCGCTCCCAAGCGTGCCCGCCGCAGCAGTGAAGAAGTAGCCGCCGAGAAAGCCGAGAAAGCTGCTGCCCCCAAGATGTCCCGCGCGGAGGTACTTGCGCTGGCACGTGCTGCACGGAAGCCTAAAGAGAAACCAGTAGTAGTAGTAGTAGCCGCTGCCAAGCGTGCCCGCCGCAGCAGTGAAGAAGGAGCCGCCGAGAAAGCCGAGAAAGCTGCTGCCCCCAAGATGTCCCGCGCG
>CAIZLM010000046.1 GCA_903933805.1 uncultured Bacteroidota bacterium
AATGGCCACTTTTTTGTCTCAGACGCGACCACGCTAACCATTTACAGTATTTTCTTGCAATTCAACGATAACTTCATTTTTTCGATTAAAAACTTCATAAGGTGCATTGTAGCCAAATAAATAAAATTGATTAGTATACTTTATACCTTCAGCATCTAAAGCCGCTTTTAAATTTTGTTTATACTTTTCTATTTTAGTTTCATTAGGCCAACCGCTAAACCTTATCGCAGCAAGGGTTTTTGCAGGTTCTTGCTTAAATTCTATGCCTGTTTGATTAGGCTTAGGAAGCATGTCCTTTTTAAATTTCTTAGGAACCATAAACATCATAGTCATGGAATCCTCTAATGACATTGAGACAGGGGTAGTCATAGATATTTTTTCATTCCTTTCGTTATTTCCAAAAATATATCCCGCTAAAACAGAGAAGCCTTTACTTGCAGAGTTTTTATATCCTTTTGTGGAGAGTTTGACTGAGGTAAATAAAGTAGTTTCATAACTTCTTATTTCAAATCGGTCATATTTTTTTTTGACTACATAAGTGTATGTTTCAATATTTCTTTGTCCATGTATAAAATAAAGTTGGACAAATGTAAACGCTATTAAGATTACTACCATTATGATTATTACTATTTCCATTTTTAAGTGTTTAGCTGTTTTTATTTGTAACTGGTTAGCGTAGTCGCGTCTGAGACAAACAAATGACCATTTTTCCGCCTCGTCAGGTGTTCCTTATGGTCCTCCCACCCGCCGCGCTTGGTGTTTTCACCAAGCGCGGCGCTTTGGATGATCGTGGCGAACACCAAGCAAGGCAGAATAAGATAGCGAAGGCTTCGACGGTGTTTTCGGTGATGCGTGTCATGTGTGTTCGGATTTCGTTAGTTGACCTTCCACACTGTTTTCGCCAGTTTCGCAAGTTCTGCCTGCCTTTTTTGCACAACAGATGGCGTCCATTCGGTGTAGGCTGTTTTGTCACGCGTCAAGAAATACTGACTGCTCTGGTAAACCTGAAGTTTGTCGCCGATTAATTTATTGCCGATATCCTTGTTTTTTCCTGTTTCCAGCAGGGTCAGATTACCAATTCTAAACACATACTCACCCTGCTCGTCTTTGTTAAAGTAAATATACCAATCTGATCCGGGGTTTTCCGGTAAAATGTGCTCAATGGACAACCTGGCATCGTTCCAATCGATTAAAACACCGCTCAGTTGTCGCTCCAACTTACACAAAATATAGCGCGTCAAAGTCTTGAAACGGTTCGTGTTGATAGCCCGGTAAGTAAAGTTATTTGCAAAAATTTCGTCATTGAGGTAAAGGACTTTTTCGTACGAATGAAATACTTCTCGAGCGGTCTTATAGGTTCCTTTAGCTATTCCTATGGATGTTTTATTGAACTCTTGTTCGATGATATTGGTATTGTACTGACTGATAGTCGTGTACCGAAACGTTATGACAACCAAATGTTTCAAAATTTTGACAAACTCATCTGGCTTTACCAGACGTACGTGCTTATAAGCAGCAAGCATCAGGGTATAGCATTGGGAAGCGCTGAAAAGATTGAGTTCCTCGATTGACTCGTGCTCCTCGTGTGTCCAAATGTCGCTTGCCGGATTGTCCAATGCTGCGTAAACAACAGCCAGTTCTTCCATATCGCCCAAGAGATCAAACACGTTTTTAATGCCCTTGATTTCGTTTTTAATGGCCTTAAAAAGGGTCGTTTTGGTTTGTAAAGGATACCTGCTGTTCCAGTAATGCCTGATAAACGTAGGCAAGTCCGTTTTTTGCAGCGCATCGTTTATACTTTGCCACATGCGCTCTGCTTCATCCAGGTCATGTTCACTCGTTTTGGCAACCTCCGACAATAGATAATTCTTGAGCAAATCGCCCGTGCTCAGTTTCACGCCACGCGCATTGAGGGTTTCAAAGACTTTATAGGCGTTCAGGTCGTCTCCTACCGTGATGGATGAGAAGACCAACTTGTCGCCGACTGTTTTTTCTAAAAAAGTAGCCAACACTTCTCCATTAGGATGGGAGCCGAACTTCTGGCTAAGCTTTTGTTGAAAAAATTCATACGCTTTCCACATCTTTCGTTCGGAAGGTTTAAACCGGCCCATTGACGTAGGTTTGCGCCGACGCAGCAAGTAGCTTTTATAAAAATCATCGTTGTTCCGGTTCAGGTTGAGTTTGCTCATGGGCGTCAACGAAACGGCTGTTTCCACTGCAACAAAATTGCTTTCCAAAATCTTCATCCGCCGCGTGTTGGCATCGGCATCAATGCCCTGCTCGGCCCAGTCCCGAAGCAGATCAATTACTGCCAGGGCCAGGATGCTCAAGGTTGTGATACGTTGTTGGCCATCAATGATCCAATACCGCCTACTGTCGGTGGTTCGTTGCAACACGACATAACCCATATAGTGGATTTGCTCATCTGGGATGCCCTCCATGTCGTTCCACAAATCATCCCAGTCCTCTGTGTCCCACGAATAGTCCCTTTGGTACTTGGGCACATCGTGTATTTTCCCGTTGCCCACCAGTTCGTTGAAGGTGGGAGAGCCGGGTTCAAATAAAGTCTTTGACATATTGTCGGGGATTTTAAACGACAAATATAGTTATCAGCAATGAATAAATCAACAAATATCCTGAAATGGGCAGTGATGAGCTTCCGGAAAGTTATTAACATTCAGGGGGTCAGAAGCATCGGAATAGGGGGGTCAGACGCGTCGGAATATACACCATACCAAAAGTGTTTCCGCCTCGTCAGGTGTTCCTTATGGTCCTCCCACCCGCCGCGCTTGGGATGATCGTGGCGAACACCACGCAAGGCAGAATACTTTAAACGGAACATCCATATGATGATTGATAACTTTATCTTTTCCTATCCAGTTTAGTGTCGGCATCTAATTTCTATATCCTTCATTAAACAAATCAATTTTTTGTCTGAACCCATTACCAATATGAAATGGAATGAGTTTTAAATGTTGCAACCTGCCTATGATTACACCTGCTGGTGTTCTGAATTTATTGGCAAATTCATGTATCACATCTTCGGTCAATGGGGCGGCATCAATGATTTGTTGCAATTCATTTTCTGTCAATAATATTTTGGCCGCAAAAGCATTGGCTTCTTCTTCTTTCTCTTGGTCTATTTCTGTGCCTTCTACATTTTCCAAGAAAATATCTTTTTTGCCATGTAAAATAATGTGTGCCGCTTCGTGGAAAAATGTAAACCAAAAATGGTCGTTGCTTCTAAATCTGCCAGAAAGTTGAATAATAGGTTTGTTATGAAACCAGCGTGTTGCTCCGCTTATGGGTGCTTTGGGCAAGTTTTGCGTAAACACAACAGCTACACCACATTTGGCACAAATGTTTTGCAATTGTTGGGTAAAATTGTCAGGCATCAAAAAAGCCAATTCTTTAATTTCTGCTAATGCATCTTTTAATTTCTTTTTATCAAACGCTGCTATTTCAATTTCTTTGGCTTGTATTTCTCCTTTACGCAACCATGCAGAAATAGCATGAGGACTTTGGGTGTGAGCCAATGAAATTTTAAAAGCAACAGATACTTCTTCATCTACATATATTCGTTCCCATTCGTCAGTTGATGCTACACTAAAGAATTTTAATAGGTTGTCAACCAAAATATGTTTCTCTTTTGTATCGGGTAGCCAAGCATATTTTCGCATTTCATTTATTGGAAATGCACCCAACCAGTCTTTTTCTTTTTCAAGTACTTCCTGTTGTTGCAATTCGTAAAGTTCTTTGCGGTATGTCTTTTCTCTGTTCAACCAAAAGCTTGCAGGAATGCCTAAAACTTTTTCCAATTGAAAAGCAGTTGCCGTAGAAATTGGTTCTCGTCCTTTTATTACATCATTGATTTTTTCCTTTGGTCTTCCCATTCTTTCGGCAAGTTCGGCTTGGCTCATGCCAATAAAATCAATATGCTCCTGAATGGTGTCGCCAGGAGGGGAAAGTAATGATTTTGCTATTTCGAGTGTTGTTGCCATTTTGTTTATTTTAATGCTGTTTGTTTTAATGGTAGTCTTCAATTTCGTTAATCTGAATTTTGGTGACTTCTTCCCAATTCAAACCGCCATCGTCTTTTTTGGGTATTGGGTCGTGGAGTGGATCAAAAATCATTCGGCAGTTACCTGAAACATCAACCGCTAATTCGCCTTTTCGGTTACCTGTCAGTTCGTGGCATCTTGCTGCCGGAATGGTTCTCAAAATCGCCAAATTGTCCGCATCGGTTAAGTCTTTAAGCCTTTGATTTGCCTTACGAGCCAACTGTCCAAAGGATTTTGCCATCTCTCTTGGGTCGGTCAATTGCTTTTCAAGTTTTTTTGTTCTTGTAACTTATTTCCACTGCAAATATAAATATTATTAACGAAAAAGGTTAACAAAAATATTTATTATTTTCGAGCTACCAAAAAAAGCGCATTAAAAAAAACGGCTTTTTTGGTTTTGCGAAGGGTCGGCTTGTGTGGCGGGGCAAAACCAAATGTGCCAAATTTGGGCTGGCTTAAAATTGTTTTTAAAAAATGTGCGGTGGGGAAAAAATAATACACGAAGCGTTGGGCTGTCGTGTCGGCAAAA
>CAIZLM010000047.1 GCA_903933805.1 uncultured Bacteroidota bacterium
AACCACCACGGATTGTGCCGGGCGATACAAAATTGCTTGGGACGAAAACAACCTGTATGTGTTGGCTGAAATTACCGATGATACCCTCATTGATACCCATACAGACGGACTAACCAAGTATTGGGACGATGATTGCCTGGAAATTTTTGTTGACGAAGACGCCAGCGGTGGCAACCACCAATACAGTTACAACGCTTTTGCCTACCACATTGCACTGGATGGTAAAGTGGTGGATATTCGTCCAGACAGCGCCTTTGCCTATTTTAATGAGCACTGTATTACGCGGCGCACGACCATTGGGCATGTCTCAACTTGGGAAGTTGCGGTTAAACTATTCGATGGAAACAAATTTTTCAACAATGGCGATGATATTCCAAAACTGTTAAAATCGGGCAAAAAAATTGGTTTTGCACTGGCATATTGTGACAATGATCGCTCCGAGGAGCGGGAAAATTTCATGGGCTCTGTCGTCGTGGCAGGAGAAGATAAAAACCGTGGATGGATAGATGCCGGTATCTTTGGTCTCCTTGAACTGAAATAACGCAGCCACGCCTAATTTAGTCCCAATGTAACTGGTTAGCGTGGTCGCGTCTGCGACAAAAAAGAGGCCATTTTTTGCCAGTCGAAGCGGATTTTTGTAGGCCGTAGCAGCGCTACGGTCAAAAAAATCTGCGAAGTAGGACAAAAAAATGGGCCTTTTTTGGCCAGACAGCGTGCCACCTAACCAGTTACGTCCCAATAATTTCACCCTTAGTTTATTCAACGAATGACTTTACTTGACGGCAAACTGCTCTCTGAAAACATAAAATCTGAACTTTCCGCCGAAGTTGATTTGATACGGGCCCGTGGCGGTAAAATTCCACACTTGGCAGCAGTTCTGGTGGGCGAAAGTCCGGCAAGCCAGGTGTATGTTCAAAGTAAAATCAGGTCTTGTGAGCAAGTTGGCTTTAAAAGTAGCTTAATCCAACGGGAGGCGGATATTTCCGAAGCGGAATTGTTGGAGATCGTCCGAGGGCTCAACGAAGACCCTGATGTAGATGGCTTTATTGTTCAATTACCCCTTCCGAAACATATTGACGAGGAGCGCATTACGCTGGCCATTGATCACAGAAAAGACGTGGACGGTTTTCATCCGATCAATTTTGGTCGCATGGCCCAAGGATTACCTGCTTTTCTACCTGCAACACCATACGGTATTATGGAAATGTTGCGCCGCTACAACATTGAAACGGCTGGAAAGCATTGTGTGGTGGTGGGGAGAAGCAATATTGTTGGCACCCCAATCAGTATTTTGCTTTCCAGAAAGGGCTATCCCGGAGATTGCACGGTGACCCTGACCCATTCACGCACCCGCGATCTCCCTGCCGAAGTCCGCCGAGCGGATATTGTGGTAGCAGCCATTGGCATTCCTGAATTCGTCAAAGGCGACTGGATCAAGGAGGGCGCTGTGGTCATTGACGTAGGCATCAATCGTATAGCTGATGCTACTAAAAAAACAGGCACAAGATTGGTGGGCGATGTTGAATTTTCAACCGTTGCGCCCCATTGTAGTCACATAACACCGGTGCCGGGTGGGGTAGGATTGATGACGGTCGCAGCCTTGATGATGAACACCTTAAAGGCTTGTAACAGAACAATTTACCCGTAGTAGTAACGGGTTAACGTGGTCGCGTCTGAGACAAAAAAGAGGCCATTTTTTGCCAGACGAAGCGGAATGCTACAGGTCGATCCGCCTATTCTCAAAAAAGCGCTCAAAAATGGGCCTTTTTGGGCCAGACAGCGCGTCACCGAACCACTTACAAAAAAAGCCCGACGAATATTCGCCGGGCTTTTTTGTAAGCGTAATGCTTGATTACTTCAAATTGTAACGGGTTAGCGTTGTCGCGTCTGCGACAAAAAAGAGGCCATTTATTGCCAGACGAAGCGGATTTTTGTAGGCCGTAGCAGCGCTACGGTCAAAAAAATCTGCGAAGTATGGCGGAAAATGGGCCTTTTTTGGCCAGACAGCGTGCCACACCAGTTACTTCAAATTAAACGTACTAGTACCCACCAAATAGCCTTTGTTGTAAATCTGAACGGCGTATTTGCCTTTTACAAAATTTTGGCCTGGTTGCCAAGCGCCGCATACATTGGTTTCGCCGTTGGAATAGTTGCAAGTAGCGGTGGTTGTATAGCGGAATTCTTCTGATGCGCGTTTGTTTTGAGACACCCCAGAACCGAGGCTTTCAATGGCGAGCGGGGCGCCGGTTGGGTCAACGATGCGGAGGTAAAACACCTCTTCACCAGCAGGAGAAACCTCGTTGGCTTCTGTCGTAAAGCAGATGTTCAATTTATCCACTTTTTTGGCCTTGGATTTGGTGCGTTCTTTGCCGTTGCTGCGCACATCAACACCTTTCGTGGTGATGTTTTTCACCCGAATTGCCGAAGCGATGTCCACTTTTTTGCTCAGTTGGTTGCGTTCCGATTCAACAGCAGATTTTTCAGAAGCCAACGCTGCCTTTGCGGTGCTTTCTTCGCTCAATTTACCCTGTGTTTCGGATAGAGAAGAGGAGAGTTGTTCGTTTTGGCCGGTCAGTTGCGTGTTTGACTCGGTCAACTGTCCAACTTGTTTGCGCAGTTCTTCGATTTGAGCGAGGTATTCGTTTTTTTGGCGTTCAAAACTGGCCATGGCCGACTTGTATTCTCTTTTTTCGCGAATCAAGCCGGATATTTGATTTTTTTGGCTTTCCAAGTCAGACAGTTGCTGATTAATTTTAGCATCCAACTCGGCGCTGATACCTTTTTGTTGCTCCAGTTGTGATACGGCCTCGTTGTACTTGGCATCCAGTTCAGTGAAAGCTTCCTTTTGCAGGGCAAGTTCCGACGTCGTGAGATCCAGTTTGTTGCTGGTGTTGTACTTGCTGACCAGCAGGAACACACACAACCCGAGCAGGACGGCGATGGCAATGCCCATGTACGTTGTCAGACGCTTTTGGTTGTTGCCATCCGGTGTAAATCCGTAATTCGGAGATGACTGATTGAAATTGGTGGGAGTGCTCATAATGCTAGAAAAGTTGAATGGTTAATCGTTTAGAATAAATCCCTAAAAAAGACAGAAGCCGAATTTTCGGGCAATAAGTTGGCAACACTGTTTGGGTCACGGCGTCATAAACCGTGTAAAAATATAGCCTTAAAACCGAAAAAGTAACTTTCTTATTGCACAGATGTTTAAGAAGTGTTGCTTATATTTTCTCAAAAAAAATATAAGCAATTGATTGTCAGGGACTAATTTTTTATAATGTGTTTAAAGTTAATGTTTGATTTTTTAAAAATCTACATTTTATTTTGTTTTTTTGCACCAACGAAGCTATCTTTAAGGAGTGTTTCACCGTACGCGTAATTTTAACAGCATTGAAATATGTCAGTTTTTGATTCATTTGACTTGTACAATATTTTGTTTCTCGATATTGAGACAGCGCCTGCTGTGGCTGAATTCGACGATTTGAGTGAGGAGTTACAAGAGATTTGGGGCATAAAATGCCGCACCATTCTTCGCCGTACGGAAGAAGAGATTGAATTTGATGACATGGCAGAAACATTCAAGACGCGTGCCGGCATCTACGCTGAATTTGGCAAAATCATCTGTATTTCGGTGGGTTTTCTCACCCGTCAGCCCGACAGTTCAGAGCCAATTCTTCGGCTGAAGTCGTTCAGCAACCATGTGGAGGCTGTTGTTATCGATGATTTTACCGATTTGCTCACCCGACACTTCAACAACCCGGATAAGTTTGCGATTTGCGGCCATAATATCCGGGAATTTGATATCCCCTATATCTGTCGCCGATCGCTTGTCAACCAGCTCCCATTGCCCAGAATGCTCGATATTGCCGGAAAAAAACCGTGGGAAACCAAACATTTACTGGATACCTTGGAGATGTGGAAGTTTGGCGATATCAAGAATTACACGTCCTTGAGGTTGCTGGCTGCGTTGTTTGACATTCCCTCGCCCAAAGATGATATCAGCGGTGCTGACGTGGGCAGGGTGTATTGGGAAGACCGCGACCTCGACCGTATTGCCACCTATTGTGAGAAGGATGTACTCGCGACCGTGCAGTTGTTTCTGCGTCTGAAGCGATTGCCGTTGTTGCGGGAAGATCAGGTGATCGTTGTGGGAACCTAACCAGTTTTGATTTAGGAGAAGAATCACCGCGAAGATTCTCCGAAAACCCTGACCTTTGCGGCGCTATGAAAAAACATCTTATTGCTCCCTCCATGCTTGCGGCTGATTTTACCCAATTGGCTGTGGAAATTGACATGGTAAACCGCTCTGAAGCCGACTGGTTTCACCTCGACGTGATGGACGGTCGCTTTGTTCCCAATATTACCTTTGGTATGTTTGTCATCGAGGCAATGGCCAAATTGGCGACAAAGCCTCTGGATGTGCACCTAATGATCGTGGAGCCTGAAAAATACATCGAAGCTTTTCGAAAAGCCGGCGCCGACGTGATCACAGTGCATTACGAAGCTTGTCCGCACCTCCACCGCACCATACACCAAATCAAAGAAACCGGCGCCAAGGCTGGTGTGGCACTCAACCCACATACGCCGGTTGCTGTTTTGGAAGATTTGATTGAAGATATTGATCTTGTGTGTATTATGACCGTAAATCCTGGTTTTGGCGGACAAAAATTCATTTACCAAAGTTTGGCTAAAACCAGAAAACTGCGTGAAATGATTGTGACAGCGAACGCAAGTACCCTAATAGAAATTGACGGTGGGGTAGGGCTCCAAAACGCCGAAAGCCTCCTCCAAGCCGGCGCTGATGTGTTGGTGGCGGGTAGTGCTGTCTTCCAGGCAAAAGACCCCGTCGCAACGATTGCACAACTTAAAGCGTTTAAGTCAGCGTTTGATTATTGACGTGGAACACACACCACAACACCAGCAGTACTTAAAGAGGAGCCATGAAAAGAATAGACAAATTCCTGCTTGCCAGTTTTGTCGGTCCGTTTATTGTGTCGTTTGGCATCGCGCTGTTTGTGCTGGTGATGCAGTTTTTATGGCTTTACATTGATGAAATTGCTGGAAAAGGGGTTAGTATCTTCATTCTGCTGGAATTGATCGGCTATATGTCTATCTCCACATTTCCCATGGCATTGCCCATTGCGGTGTTGATTGCTTCCGTGATGGTGATGGGCAACATGGCTGAACGATACGAACTTTCCAGTATGAAATCGGCGGGTATTCCCCTGATTCGCATCATGCGCGGACTGATTTTTGTCTGCGCAGGTATTTCGGTATTTTCTTATTTGTGTTCTGACTACCTCATTCCGGTCGCCAACCTGAAATTTAAATCCAGGCTCTACGATATTCGTCGGCAAAAACCTGCATTGACCCTTGAAAAAGGAATCTTTAACGAAGATTTTCGGCAGTTTGTGATCCGTATTGGCGACAAAGAAAAAGACGGTGAGACCATTCGGAATGTGATGATTGACGACCAATCAAACCTCAGCAAATCTCAGTTTAACCAGTTGCTGGCCGACAGTGGACAAATGTACACGACCCAAGAAAAGCGCTTTTTTGTCATGAATCTTTTCAATGGTACCCAATACCAAGAACCGGGAATCCAAGGGAAGTCACAAAAACAGCGCTACCCATTTATTAGAACAAACTTTGAGTCGTGGACAAAAGTGTGGGACATGAAAGAGTTTGAAATGGTGCGTACCGGAGAAGATCGTTTTTCAGGCCAACGCTCTATGTTGAGTATGAATGAATTGCGTGCCAATTTGGACTCGTTGGGCACCAGGGTTTCGGAAGGGGGGCAACTCGCCGTGGATGACATGCTTGCGAATTTAAAACGCAAAGTGGAGGCGCCTGCGCATCCCATACCGCCACCGGCAGCCACGCCCGCTGCCCCGAAAAAGGTATCTAAAATCGCAAAATCCCGACAATCAAAAGCGTTGGCGGCCGCAAAAGCACTGAAAAACAGGGCCTCCCAAGATGCGCCCTACCTGCCCAAACAGGAGCTTAACAAACCTTTGAATCAGTACCACTCCCTGACAGAAACGTTTAGACCGCAGGATACATATCAATTGTTAAAAAGCGCCAAAACCCAGGCGGGAGTCGGTAAAAGTATTGTAGAAACCCGCATTGCCCAAACGGAGAGCCGCAGGAAAGATTGGGTCAAAACAGGTTACGAACTGTACATCAAATACAGTTTTGCCTTGGTTTGCTTTGTTTTTCTGTTCATAGGAGCCCCCATGGGTGCGATTATTCGAAAAGGAGGCTTCGGATACCCCATCTTAGTGTCCATCACCTTTTTTGTCACCTTTATTTTTTTGACCATCCTGTGCCGTAAATTGGCGGAATCGTTCGTCATGAGTCCGTTTTGGGCTGCGATGATGCCATGTATCGGCCTGTTGCCCATCGGTTGGTTTCTAACCGGAAAAGCGATGAACGACGCTCAGATATTTAGTACTGAAAAAATACAACGCATGGTTTTTATCCTGCGCAAACGCATGCGGGACAAGTCAACTTTACCTACTGTCGTATGAAAGCTATCTGGGAAAACAACTGGTTTCTTGTACCCGTTGCTTTGTTTTTAGGGTTTGGACTGACCATCGCATTGCTGGTCCCTTATGGCAATGAGATTCTGTTGTTCAACGACCTGCGCCGTGAGCCCCTGATCTCCGTTTTTAAGTTTTTTTCTTGGTGCGGGGAAACGTGGATATGGGTGATAATCGGGCTTTTAGCGCTGTTTTACCGCTATCGATTTGCCCTTTTAATCGCAATGACGGGGCTGATTATGCCCTTTGTTTTCATCCTCAAAGATCAGGTTGGCACCGACCGGCCGATTACCTATTTCCAAAAGAATGGCCGATCAGCAGCAGTGGTGGTGGTACCGCAAGAACAATTGAATACGGGCCAGACCAGTTTTCCTTCCGGACATACCATGTCGGCTTTTGGGCTCAGTAGTTTGCTGGCCTTGATGGCAGGACCGAAAAGCAGAAAAAGAGTTTTAGTGCTGGCGTTGTTGGCCATTGCGGTGGGCTTGTCCAGGATTTTTTTAGTCCAGCATTTTTTGGTTGATGTACTGGCTGGGGCCTTGCTGGGTATGGGCGTGAGTGGTTTTGTGTGGTGGCTCAACGGAACGCCGTTTTTTCGAGAAAAAACCTGGCTGGATGGGAAACTTCGATTCCCATTCTGGCTCAAAGCCACCAATCACGCCTAAGTGCATGTTGGGGATCAGTGCATGATTTTCCAGAACAATTCCTTCATCAATTCCCCTTCCCCGGTTGAGGTGCCGTCGTTGTTGATGCCTTTTGAGCGCAAATCATAGGTTTTAAGGGTCGCGATCGCGTTGATTGTTTGGGCGTAATTATAATGGGCAGCAGCAATTTTATATTCCTTTAAAAACCAGTCTGAACGCAACTCAAGCGCCTTTAAGATGTCCGCGTCGGGTTGTCCTTTGAGGCCATGGAGCATATAAATCTTTGAAAAATAAGCGAAAAGACTTGAAATCGTAACGACTAAGGGGTTTTTTCGAATGTTTGACGCAAAATGGGCTCGGATACGTGAAACCTTGCCGATGTCCCGCATGGCAATGGCTTTCTGCAATTCAAAAACATTGTATTCTTTGCTGATGCCAATATTGTCTTGGACGGCTGTTTCGGTGAACACGGCGCCCGCAGGTAAATTGATCGAAAGTTTGTCGAGTTCATTCGTAATTCTAGACAGGTCGGCCCCCAGGTATTCCGCCATGAGCGCTGCCGCAGCAGGCTCAATGTTCCGTTTTCTGGATTTACAATAGTCGGAAATCCACGCTGGAATTTGATTGTCGTAAAGCTTTTTACTTTCGAATAAGACAGTGCTTTTACCGCCCAATGATTTGCCAAATTTTGTTCGGGCATCTACCTTCTTGTGTTTATAACATACAACAAAGATGGTCGTTGGCATTGGGTTCTCCATGTAGCTGATCAACTCAGGCAGGGATTTCATCTCCTGCGCTTCCCGCAGCACCACCACCTGTCGTTCGCTCATCATGGGGTAACGTCGGAGGTAATCAAGCAAGGTGAGATGGTCCACCTCTTTTCCGTACAAGATGGTTTGATTGAACCCGCGTTCTGCTTCCGACAGCGCGTTGTGCTCGATGGCTTCCGCTATTTGATCAATGAAGAAAACTTCTTCACCGTGCAGGAAGTACACCGGCGTGAAGCGCTTTGAGTGTATGTCGCGGATAATTTCTTCGAAAGTCATGGATCGTTTTTGGGTTATTCAGACGCCCGAAGGAGTTTTTCTATGGTTTTAGGGAAATATTCGTGTTCAAGTTTCAGTACTTTTCGACCAATTTCTTCCGCCGAGTCGTCCGGGTGAATGGCGCACGTAGCTTGAAAAATAATGTCACCTTCATCATATTGCGTATTTACAAAGTGGATGGTAATGCCACTTTCAGTTGCCCCGGAGGCTTTCACCGCATGGTGAACATGGTGGCCATACATGCCTTTGCCACCGAATTTTGGCAGTAACGCCGGGTGAATGTTGATGATTTTATGGGGAAATGCCTGAACCAGGTATGCAGGTACCAGCCACAGAAAACCAGCCAATACCAAAAAACCTATGTCGTATTTTTCTAATATATCCAGCAGCGCTGTTTGTTCATAAAATGACTGCCTGTTGATCACCACCGTTGGGATATCGTGTTTTTTGGCAATCGACAGTACACCGGCATCGCTTTTGTTGCTCACGATCAACGCCACACGAGCAATCGTTGACTGCTCAAAATAGTCGATGATCTTTTGCGCATTTGTTCCACTTCCTGAGGCGAATATGGCGATGTTGGTCATATTTATTCGGCGAATAAAGTGATGTAACTGATTGTACAGCAATATTTTATGCCATGCTGTGGCTCACAGCAGTAAGTCAAGAATGGTCATTGCTCCAAACAGTAAACTTGCGATGCCATTGGTTGTGAAAAATGCCAGATTCACTTTGCGAAGATCGTCGGGTTTTACCAATAAATGTTGGTAAAACAACAACCCCAAGAATATGGCAGTACCCGTCCAGAGCATCCAGCCTGTTTGAGGCGCTGCACTGAACAACATTCTAGTAGCCATGACCATCAACACGGCTGTGCCCAAGTGCATCCATGCCGAAATCCGGAGTGCACGTGCTTTTCCAAAGTAGGAAGGTATGGAAAACAGGCCTTGCGTGCGGTCAAAAGTTTCATCTTGTAGCGCATATATAACATCGAAGCCAGCTACCCACAGCAGTACAGCCACGGCATACAGTACCGGGATCCAGTCGAACTGACCGGCAACAGCCAGATAGGCCCCCACAGGCGCCAGTGACAAGCCTAAACCTAGGACCAGGTGGCAAAGCCATGTAAAACGCTTGGTATAGCTGTAACCCAAAACGACGGCAAGTGCTACGGGAGAAAGTAAAAAACAGGCCCAGTTGATAAAAAAGGTGGTCACCACAAATCCCACAGCATTGAACAATACAAACAGCAAGGCAGATCGCGGCGCAATAACACCAGATGGTATCTCCCGAATTTTTGTCCGGTCGTTGACTGCATCGATGTTTCGATCCAAGTACCGGTTGAAAGCCATGGCAGCACTGCGGGCGAAAACCATACAGAGCACCACAAGGGCAAGTTGATGCCATTGAAAACCATTGCTGCTGGTGGTGGTCGCCACAAAAAATCCCACCATTGCGAAAGGCATTGCGAAAATGGTGTGCGTAAATTTGATGAGGGAAAGGTAGTTTTTCATCGCCACAAAAGTACACATTGCGTTTCGTATCTCTACCGTTCCGCTTGTATTCTGTGTGTTTGTTGTCCAAATACTGGAAAAGTGGCACGCTGTCTGACAATTAACGGCTACTTATTTGTCTCAGACGCGACGACCCAACCAGTTGCCGTTGCCCAGTAACTTAGCGGGGCGCATATATTTAGAAAACTTTTCACCAATAATTGCGCTAGGCTCCCCAACTTTGTGCCCTTATGAAAGAAATCCAAACCGACCGCCCCAAGCTCTCCCGCAAAAAATTATTGGAATCGCTCAAGATATTTGAATTTGTCCGCCCTTATCGCTGGCAATTCATATTTGGCTTGGTTCTGCTATTTCTATCCAGTGCTGTTTTCATGGTTTTCCCCTACAGTGTTGGCCTTATGCTGGATGTTGCCCAAGGGAAACCAAACAAATATGACCTGAGTTTGCCTCAAATCGGGCTCTTACTGGTGTTAATTCTTGCTTTTCAGGGTATTGTTTCTTACATCAGGGTCATGCTTTTTGCTCAAATCAGTGAGAAAGGCACTGCAGATATCCGCAAAGCGCTGTACCATAGAATCATTTGTTTGCCCATTGTATTTTTTGAAAAAACACGGGTGGGTGAACTGGTTAGTCGCCTCACCAATGATGTAGAGAAAATTTACAACACCTTCTATTTTATCTTGGCGGAATTTTTTCGCCAGATCATCTTACTGGTCGGAGGTATTGTTTTTTTAGCCATTCAAACGCCCAAGCTTGCAGGAATCATGCTCCTGACTTTCCCGGTCATTGTGGTGGGCGCCATGGTATTTGGCAAGCGTATTCGCAAACTTTCCAGCCAACGTCAACAGACACTGGCGGAAAGCAACACCATTTTGGATGAAACATTCCAATCTATCCAGGCGGTAAAAGCATTTGGGAATGAATCGTTTGAGTTGGGCCGTTATCGAAAATCGAATGATACGGTGGTGGGTATTTCCATGAATTATGCTTCCGGCCGGGCGCTTTTCTCTGTATTTATCATCACGGTCTTGTTTGGCGCCCTGTTTTTTATGATTTGGATGGGCATGCGCATGGTACAATCTGGTGAAGTGACTGCGGGTCAGCTGATTTCGTTTGTTACTTTTACCGCAGTTATTGGCGGCGCAATCGCTGGATTGGGCAATTTTTTCACCGAATTGGTGGGCGCGGTCGGCGCATCAGACCGTATCCTTGAAATATTGGGCTCTAGGACAGAAGCAGAAGAACGCTCACAGGTAAATCGAAAAGCTGGCCGATTGAGTGGTGATATTTTCTTTGAAAACATCGCATTTTCCTATCCTACCCGCGTAGATGTTCCGGTACTCAAACAGGTGAGTCTGCACATACCTGCAGGACAGAAAGTGGCCATTGTTGGGCAAAGTGGCGCAGGAAAATCCACCATTATGCAACTATTGTTGCAATTTCATCAAGCCGATGGCGGCCGGATTCTGGCCGATGGCGTGCCGATTCAGGACTATGAACTGGAATCATACCGCGAAAATTTTGGCATTGTACCACAAGAGGTTATCCTTTTTGGGGGTACAATCCGTGAAAATATTCTCTATGGGAAACCGGATGCCTCTGACACTGAAATTGAGGCTGCTGCCAGAAAAGCCAATACTTGGGACTTCATTTCTTCATTTCCGGAGGGACTGGAAACTGTTGTCGGAGAGCGTGGCATCAAGCTTTCAGGGGGACAACGGCAGCGTATTGCCATCGCGCGGGCTATTTTGCGAAATCCGAGTATTCTGTTGCTCGATGAGGCTACCTCCTCTTTGGACGCTGAATCTGAGCGGCTGGTACAAGAAGCCCTTGAAAACCTAATGGAAGGCCGCACAAGCATCATCATTGCGCACAGGCTTGCGACCATCCGCGAGGTGGACTGCATTTATGTGTTGGATGGTGGGAATATTGTAGAGCAAGGCACCCATACTGAATTGTCGGCCATTCAACAGGGGATTTATTCCAGTTTGGCCCGACTTCAGTTTGAGAACGGCAGAATATTGCAGGATTGATGGGGTAATCCACCCGACACGTGCGTGGCGCGGCCAGTGACAGCCGTTGTCATTGGCCAGGGTGCGCGACCAGGCCGTAGGCTTTGATCCGGACCTTTTTGCCGTGCTGATTTTCAACAACATCTTCCCACTGAAGCGCAATACCCGGCAATGTTTCCAGCGCCGGGCGTTTGTGAGGGGTGATGACCACCAACAGGGGTGTGGACTGCAACAGGTTCCACGCCAGTGAAAAAAGTTTTTTGGGCGGACAAAGGTGAAGCGCAAATGAACTCACAATAGTGGAATACTGTTCCGGAAGTCCGTGCACAATGACATCCATAAAACTGAGTTTGGAACAACGCAGCCCAGTTTTTTTTTTGAACAATTCGAAAGTGTATGGGTCACAACCAGCGAGTTCTTGGGCGCCGAGTGCCCGAAGTGTTTGGGTAACCTCACCGCCTCCAGCCGCGAAGTCCAATACTTTGCCGGTGCAATCCAATCGGTGAAAATTGCGTTTCAGCAGATCCTGCACTTGGGGTAGATGGGGATTCTCATACGTTGCTGCATGGTCTCGGTAATAAACTTCGGCGCCATGCTCATCGTAGAGCAGCCTGATTTTGGTAGCAGCTGATTCAGAATCCATAGTTTAGCGCCGCTCACAGGGTAATTTGTTGAGCATTGAGGCCGAAAATTATTTATTTTCGAATAGGTTGAGTGGCACGCTGTCTGGCCCAAAAAGGCCCATTTTCCGCCATACTTCGCAGATTTTTTTGACCGTAGCGCTGCTACGGCCTGCAAAAACTTGGTTTGTCTGGCAAAAAACGGCCACTTTTTTGTCTCAGACGCGACCACGCAAACCAGTTGCTAATTTGTAACTGGTTGGGTGGCACGCTGTCTGGCCCAAAAAGGCCCGTTTTCCGCCATACTTCGCAGATTTTTTTGACCGTAGCGCTGCTACGGCCTGCAAAGATCTGTTTTGTCTGGCAA
>CAIZLM010000048.1 GCA_903933805.1 uncultured Bacteroidota bacterium
ATTTGCTACAATATCCAAATTGTAACTGGTTAGCGTGGTCGCGTCTGAGACAAAAAAGTGACCATTTTTTGTCAGACGAAGCGGATTTTTGTAGGCCGTAGCAGCGCTACGGTCAAAAAAATCTGCGAAGTATGGCGGAAAATGGGTCTTTTTTGTCTCAGACAGCGTGCCACCTAACCAGTTACTCTAAATTCAAGTTGCAAAAATCGACTTTTTCCGTTAAACCATGGCAGCACTCTGCTACCTTTGGGTTTCTTTTCATCAAATCAAGTCAAAATATGAAACATTTACTGCTTTGCCTTAGCACATTGCTGCTCATCTTTGGTTGCAGCGACGACAAGAAACAAGTGGAGACCCTCCAAAAAGAAACCGAAGCAATCCATGATGAAGCCATGAAGGACATGGCGGAAATGAACCGCTTGGCCCGTGAAATTAAACAAAATATCGTTGCCGACTCCTTAAATGCGGATCAAGCTGCGCCCCTCAATGCCGTACTGGGCAATATTGGCAATGCTGAAAACGATATGATGGCTTGGATGGCTGGCTATAAAGCCCCTACAGACATCTCTTCTGCAGAAGCCATCCGGTATCTACAAGCGCAAAAAAATCTGATAGAAAAAAATCATGCCGAAATCAAGGACGCAACAATGGCGGCTAAAAAACTTTTACAGCAGTAATTCGTTTTGCACAGTATGAAACTCAATATCTTACTTCCATTCCTCACGTTAGCCATTCTTTTGGCCTGTAACACGGTGCAAAAAGCCCAATCAAATACGCAGGATACAACAAGACCATCCTTTGTCACTTGGGACAAAAAATTGATCGCGCTCGGAAAAGTGAAAAAAGGGGAAAAACGTGAAACGTTTTTTGAATTCACCAATACCTCCGGACAAGATATCAAAATTGATATCGTGGATGCGTGTTCATGCACCAAAGTTGATTTCCCCCGCGGGGTAATTGCCCCCAAAGGCAGAGGTCGCTTGGATGTCATTTTCGACAGCAGTGAGAAAGAAGCCGATGAAACCATTGGCATTACCATTGTTTTCACCAACACCGACAAAGCCGGCAACCCCGTTATCGAATCGGTTGAATACAGTTTTGAACTGGTAAAGTAGTACGCAATGTCTGACAACAATGAAATGAGTCCCGAAAAAGTCTTTGTCAATCCCATTGACAAAGACAAGGTTGCCGAAAACCCCGGGTTGCTCCCCTATGCCCATACGGCTGGCGGCGCCGTGATACGTCCGGAAGACAAAGGTCAGATTCGCGGAAATGCCATGACGGCGATGTATGATCAAACTGATCGGCAGATGGAGCAATTGCGGCAGCAAATGGATACCCTCATGAACCAAGCGAAGTCCCTCAGCAATAGAATGCTGGTTTCTGAGGTCATTTATCAAGCAGAAATCCCTTTTCAGCCGGTTATCCACCACAATTACCACCTTTACCAAAGAAAAATTGACGGTGTTCATGTGTTGAGCATGATCGCCCCGACGGAATGGGGGCGAAAAAAACCCTACGAACATATTGCCAGTGTTCGCCTGCTGGGCGATCATACTTGGGAAGTTGTGGCAGGTGATGTATAATGCCTACCTTTCCTATCTCTTGGGTATTTTAACAATTCTTACACTTTACCTTTTTTCATGAAACGCTATCTCTACACCATATCGGCCGTTTGTCTGTTTTATTTCACCACAAACGCCCAAATTACCGACCCAAAAGCCACGGAAGTCTGGCAACCAGAACCCAGAACAGTGGCCCCGGGTGAAGGCGCCAAACCTCCTTCAGATGCTGTGATCCTTTTCGATGGAAAAAATCTCTCCGAATGGCTGTGCCCTAAAGACAGTACCACCGCTGCTTGGGTCATCAATGCTGACGGCAGCATGACGGTAAAGCCCGGCGCCGGAGACATTCAGACGCGGCGATCTTTTGGAGATTGCCAATTACACCTCGAATTTAGAACCCCAACGGTTGTAAAAGGTGAAGGACAAGGGCGTGGTAACAGCGGGATTTTCCTTCAAGGCCGCTACGAATTACAAGTGTTAGATTGCTACGAAAACAAAACATACTCCAACGGTCAGACAGGGTCTATTTACAAACAAAGCATCCCATTGGTAAATGTATGCCGCAAACCGGGTGAATGGCAGGCTTATGACGTCCTTTTTACCGCACCCCGATTCAATGTTGACGGCATTTTGGTAGCACCTGGACACCTGACGGTGCTGCACAACGGCGTGGTCATCCAGCTCAATACCGAAATCAAGGGAACCACTGAGTACATCGGATTACCCAAAAATTCCGCACACGGAATGGCGCCTATCAAACTCCAAGACCACGGTGATCTGGTCAGCTACCGAAATATCTGGATTCGGTCGCTCTAAAAGGCAATACACACATGGCCGATCGCTTCCCGTTCTACAAACAACTGGACTCCGCAGACTGTGGGGCTGCCTGTCTGCGGATGGTTTCCAAGTATTACGGCCGTCACTATACACTGGAATACCTGCGTCAACTCTCCTATCTCGACCGAGATGGCGCTTCTTTGATGGGCCTATCAGATGCCGCAGAAAAAATTGGCCTGCGGACACTGGGGGTAAAAACCGGTTTCAGACGCCTAACAGAGGACATTCCGTTGCCCTGTGTGGCACACTGGAAACAAGACCACTTTGTGGTGGTGTATAAAGTGTCTGGTGGGCAAGTATATATTGCAGACCCAAAAATCGGAAAAATTCAACTGGACGAACAAGATTTTCTGAACAGTTGGATCAGTGATGTTGTGAACACCGAGCCTCAAGGCATACTCCTTTTGCTGGAATCAACACCAGATTTTTTTGACAAAGAAGGCGAAACCAATACCACCCGTACCGGTTTCGGTTTTTTGTGGCCTTATCTCCGCCAACACCACACACTCATCACACAAATTAGCCTAGGATTGCTCCTGGGAAGTTTGATTCAACTTGCATTCCCGTTTTTGATGCAGGCACTGGTTGACAAGGGTGTTCAACTCAATGACCTGAACTTTGTTTACCTGATCCTGGCAGCACAGGGGATGCTTTTTGTGAGCCAAGTAGCCGTTGAATTTATCCGTGGCTGGATTTTGCTCCACATTGGCACCAGGGTCAATATACACCTCGTATCTGATTTCCTGATTAAACTCATGAAATTGCCGATGTCGTTTTTTGATTCAAAAATGACCGGTGACCTCCTACAAAGAATCTATGACAATGAAAGGGTGGAGCGTTTTTTGACATCGTCTTCTCTGACGACCCTTTTTTCTGTGGTAAGCCTGCTGATTTTTGGGTTGGTTTTGTTGTTTTACAGCCCTGTGATCTTCCTCGTTTTCAACATTGGTGCGCTGTGCTATTTCGGCTGGGTTGGCTTTTTTCTGCAACGACGGCGTCAGTTGGACAACCGGCGTTTTGAACAAATGGCAGAAAACCAAAACACACTCATCCAATTGGTCAATGGCATGCAGGAGATAAAACTGCACAACGCGCAGCGCCAAAAACGGTGGGCATGGGAAAGAATTCAGGCGAAATTGTTCAAGGTGAATGTGCAGTACCTCGCTACAGACCAGTTCCAACGTGCCGGAGCTGCGTTTATTAACGAGGGAAAAAATATTCTGATTTCTGTACTTGCGGCCAAATCTGTCATAGATGGCGACATGAGCCTCGGTATGATGCTGGCTGTTCAATACATCATTGGACACATGAATGGGCCCCTAGAGTCACTGGTCCAATTTATCCTGCAGGCACAAGAAGCCAAAATAAGCTTGGAACGCATGAGCGAAATCCACGCAAGGAGGGATGAAGAATTCGATGAAGACAGCAAAGTGAATGTTTTGCCAAAACCCGGAGGCTTAAGCATGCAAAATGTTTCATTCCGTTATGGTGGCCCCCATGATCCCTTGGTACTACAAAATGTTAGCCTGCTGTTTCCTGA
Source organism: uncultured Bacteroidota bacterium (assembly GCA_903933805.1). Lineage (GTDB taxonomy): Bacteria > Bacteroidota > Bacteroidia > Chitinophagales > Saprospiraceae > M3007. The sequence continues at coordinate 3,943 of CAIZLM010000048.1, forward strand.
GGGCAAAACAACGGCGCTGGTTGGCACCTCCGGCAGCGGAAAAACAACCCTCCTGAAGTTGTTGCTCAATTTTTATTCGCCCACTGAAGGTACCGTGCGCATTGGAGACGTTGGGCTTTCCAATTTAAACAACAAACTCTGGAGAAGTTACTGCGGCGTGGTCATGCAAGACGGTTTTATTTTTTCCGACACCATTGCGCGTAACATTACCCTCGGAGAAGAGAATATTGATCGACAAAGACTGCTCTATGCCGCGAGGGTGGCCAATATCCAAACTTTCATTGAGTCACTCCCCTCTGGATACAACACAAAAATTGGACAAGAAGGGAACGGTCTCAGTCAAGGCCAACGCCAACGCCTGTTGATCGCAAGGGCTATTTACAAAGACCCCGACTATATTTTCTTTGACGAAGCGACCAACGCCCTTGACGCCCACAATGAGCGCACCATCATGCAAAATCTCCATGAGGCCTTTAGACGCAAAACAGTCATCATTGTCGCCCATCGACTAAGCACCGTACGCAATGCTGACAACATTGTTTTGTTGGAAAAAGGCGAGGTCGTGGAGCAGGGAACCCACGAAGAACTCACAAGGCTAAGAGGTGCATATTACAATCTGGTGAAGGAACAACTTGAATTGGGCACATAACACGTTGCTTATCGGCGACTTGTTGGTTGGGTCTCGTCTGAGAAAAAATGGGGCTTTGGGGGCCAGACAGCGCGCCAACTAGTGCCGCGTCCAGTTGAAGGCCCATGAATTGGGGAGGCAAATTTTTACTTTGTCAAGGCGTGAGGAGGGCTCAATACGGAATATTGTAACCGACGAACAACGCAGAGGAAGGGAAAATTGGACCGCCAAATTCATAGGCTATTGACGGGACACGCCACTACCAGTTACGCTTTTATTGCCCTGCGTAACCATACCCCACATGATTGTACACAAAAGGTACAACACATTGTTACCAACAGAAACAAGATGATCCAAGTCCCTGCATTGTTGAACAACAGAAAGACATGTCCTTTGCTGGATGTCCGCTCACCGGGTGAGTTTGCACAAGGGCACATCCCCGGTGCTATCAGTTTTCCCCTGTTCAGCGACGATGAACGAGCAGCCGTCGGGACAGTTTACAAACAAGTGGGCAAAACAGCCGCACTTGAATTGGGACTTCGTTATGTTGGCCCTAAGCTCGAATCTTTCGTCGTAAACGCAAGATCAACGGCGCCAGACGGAAAACTGATGGTGCACTGCTGGCGTGGTGGTCAACGCAGTGGATCCGTGGCATGGCTCTTGCGACAAGCCGGTTTTGAGGTGGATGTATTAGAAGGCGGTTACAAAGCATATCGACAGCATGTCCTAGATGGTTTGCATTCCACGCCATTTAATCTGCTGATACTCGGAGGCGAAACTGGATCTGGAAAGACCAAAATACTGAAATGCCTCCGAGATATTGGCGAACAAATCATTGATTTAGAAGGTCTCGCACACCACAAAGGCTCGGCTTTTGGTTTTATTGGTGAATTGCCACAACCCACCGTGGAACAATTCGAAAACAATCTTTTTGAAGCGCTGATTACCTTGGACCCAGCCCAACGTGTATGGGTAGAAAATGAAAGCCACAGTATTGGCAGAATTTACATCCCAGAGGCTTTTTGGCAAAAAATGAGAACGGCTCCCCTGGTGAACATCAAGGTTCCCGACGCCGTCAGAATCAACAACCTACTCGACGATTATGTGCTGACTGACCCGGAAGATTTAGAAATAGCCTTCTTAAAAATAGCCAAAAAACTGGGCGGACTCCAACTGAAAATCGCCGTAGAATCTTTGCGGAACAATAATTTTGCCGAAGCAGCCGCTATTGCACTCCGCTATTATGACAAAACATACCAGCATGGTCTTGACAATAGCCTTTCAACTGACATCACGCAGGTAGCATTTGACCATGGAGCGCCCTTGGAAATCGCCCGGGAATTGGCAATAATTGCGCCGCGATAACGCAAAATCAGCCTAACTTTGGGCCGCTAGTTTTAACACGAATATCCACCACCATGCACTACCACGCCCTCGGCCAAATTCCTCCCAAACGCCATACACAGTTCAGAAAGCCAGACGGTTCACTCTACCATGAAGAACTGTTCAGCACCGAAGGTTTTAGCAGCAACTGCTCCCTACTCTACCATTGCAATGCACCTACTCAAATCGTACAAGTAGGCGATCCATACAGTGTAGCTGCAAAAACAGTACACGACAAACAGCTAAAACACCGCTGCCTGAAAGGCTTCCATGTGGAACCAGCAGACGACTACCTGCAATCCCGAAAACCTGTGTTGGTAAACGATGATTGTAAGATTGTACTTGCCGCACCCCGCAAAAGCATGTCGGATTACTTTTACAAAAATGCAGACGCAGACGAGGTTATTTTTGTGCACGTAGGCAGTGGAAAGCTCAACACCATGTACGGAACCCTGGCTTTCAGCTATGGGGATTACCTCGTAATCCCCCGCGGTACCACTTATCAGTTGGAATTCGATACCCCCGACAACAGGCTGTTTATCGTGGAGAGCACAGGACCCATCACCACCCCAAAACGCTATAGAAATGAATTCGGTCAACTGATGGAACATGCGCCCTTTTGCGAACGCGATATTCGAAAGCCAGTCAACTTGGTGACACACGATGAACGAGGTGACTTCCTATTTTACATCAAAAAACAAGACAATATTTACCCCTACCATTACCTCAACCACCCTTTTGACGTCATAGGATGGGATGGCTATACCTATCCCTATGCTTTCAGTATCCACAATTTTGAGCCCATCACGGGGCGCTTGCACATGCCCCCCCCCATTCATCAAACCTTCGAAGGCCATAATTTTGTGATCTGCTCTTTCGTGCCACGGATGTACGACTACCATCCGCTTTCTATTCCTGCACCATACAACCATTCCAACATCGACTCTGATGAATTACTCTATTACGTGGATGGTGATTTTATGAGTCGAAAACACGTCGAACGCGGTATGATTACCTTACATCCCGGTGGTATCCCACATGGGCCACACCCTGGGACTGTTGAAAAAAGTATCGGTAAAAAAGAAACCCATGAGCTGGCAGTGATGGTTGATACCTTCCGGCCACTCCTGATGACGGAATATGCTGCTGGCATCGAAGATGGCGATTATTATCGTTCCTGGATATCGTAGGCTCCGTCAACTGTTGCTGAAATTTGCTGTGAATCCAGGTCACGCATACAGCTAAAATGACCTTTTGGACATGATTTATGTCCAATTTTGGAACATGGTCGGCAAGATAGGCCCAAGATTTCCATGGCGCTATTCTGTTCCACACCATCGGGGTAAAAGGGATACATGCCAAATTGAGGCACCGTACTGCCCCAAACACTGATCACACGCTTGCGCAATGCCGCAGCTATGTGCATCAATCCTGTGTCGTGTGTCAGCACCACTGCAGATTGCCCAACAACGGAAGCTGATTGTTGGATAGACAACTGACCACAGAGGTTGACCGCCATCCCACCTGTATGTTCTGCCAAAAACTGCCCATCTTCGGCTTCTGCCTTGCCACCCAATATGGCGATAGGATGTTGTAATTGACGGCAAATTTCAACCATTTTTTCCCGCGGCATGCGTTTGGTGGCATGCGTGGCGCCGATGACAAATGCGGTATATTGACCTGGTTTAAGCAATGGAGAAAGGCATTCGACATCCACAATGGCCTCATTTGGAATATAGTGATCAAGGCCCAATCCGTCGTATTCAACCCCCAAATGCTTGGCAGTCGCCAAATACCGGTGTACAATATGGCTGTTCGGCATGGTATTGAGGCCCGTGTGAACCAGCAACCATTTTTCCACATTGAGTTTGTTGAAAGCCTTTACAGGACGCCCAAGCGCCCATTTTACGCGCAAACTTCTCAAGTTGTGGTGTAAATCAAGGATAAGGTCGTAGCGCTCCGCTTTCAGATCCGACAATACCTCTTTGATATCTTTGTCAATAGCGTAAACTTTATCAATGGTAGGATTGGGTTGGATGAGCCCTGAGAATATTTTTTTGGTGAGGTAATGCACCTCCGCGCCCAATTGATTTTTTAGGCACCGCGAAACAGGCGAGGTAAGGACAATGTCACCAATGGAAGAAAAACGGATCAACAGGATTTTCATAGCTTTTGTAGGGAATATGTGCCATTACTTGACCCTTCTAAGTGAAAAGTCCTGCCCCCGGCGCAATACCAGTGGCACTTTCTCCAGCACAACAGAGTCACTGTCAAGTCCAAACCAGTTTTGAGGCGAGGCTGTATAGCGTTTGACAAGCAAATAAATACTCATAACGATTTGCTCCAGCACCGGCAGGTCATTTTCATGCGATAAAAACTCTTGAATGAGTACAAACTTAAAGTCGCCCGTATAAATTTCATCATACCTTACATGATACCGGGCCTTAATATTCAGCTCATCATTTTCAATCAGCTGCTCCACAACTTTTTTCAGGAACAAGTTCATCCGTTGCTCCACCCGAAAACCAAGGCGTAAGGTAACCTTGTACACGTCGTCGGGAGCCAATACATTGACCTTGTATTCCATGGTATACGGTTCATCCGTCACCTCAATGTGGATAAACCAGTAAATATCAGCACGTTTGGGCTGGGTCTGAAGAATGGAATAGAGAATTTTTTCTTCTACTTTTCTGGGCGATTTGGCACTGCTCAGAAAAACAAGATTGGACGCGTATTTCGGAATTTCCGCATCATTGCTCAACATAATCAACTGATCAATATAATCATTGACCTTGAAATTCTGAATAAAACGGTCCTTGATCTGTTTCGCTCTTACCCAAACAAACATCAAACTCAATAATACTGATGCAGCCAGCACGGTAATAAAGCCTCCATCTGCAAATTTAACAATGTTGGCTGTAAAAAAAGCGCCTTCAAACGTAAGATACCAAATTAGAAAAATCCAGATCAGCCAGGATTTTACCCGGTTCATGACAAAAAAATTGGATAGCAAAATGGTCGACATGAGCATCGTAATCGTAACAGATAGACCATAAGCCGCTTCCATGGCTTTTGACTCCTGAAAATACGCCGTAATCGCGACGCAACCCGCCCAAAGCATGGTATTTACGGCCGGTATATAGAGCTGCCCCTTCAGGTGTGTAGGAAAAATTACCGTTAGTTTTGGCAATAAACCAAGTCGAATTGCCTCACTGACCAAGGTAAAAGAACCAGAAATCATGGCCTGACTGGCTATAACAGCTGCTACCGCGGCAATCGCTATGCCAAATGGCAAAAACCACTCCGGCATTACGCCATAAAATGGATTGACCAATTCGGAAGCACGCATTTCCGGAAGACGTTGACCTTCAAATTTCAAACACCAAACTGCTTGCCCAAGGTAATTCAAAACCAAGCACGTTTTGACAAAAATCCAACTGATTCGAATGTTCTCTTTGCCACAGTGACCCAGATCTGCGTACAACGCCTCCGCACCCGTTGTGCACAAAAAGACAGCACCCATCAACACCAATACATTTGGATGGTGGATCAGCATCCTAAATGCGCAAAGCGGATTGAGCGCCTGTAAAATAGAAACATCTGACACAACTTGTATGAGCCCCAACACGCCCAACATGGAAAACCAAAGCAACATGATGGGGCCAAAAAACTTGCCAACAGCCGCTGTCCCAAATTGCTGAAACACAAAAAGCAGGGAAATAATGGCAATGGTAACCTGTACCACCGGAATGTGGACATGGGAGAGACTTCCTATTCCTTGTAAACCCTCTACCGCTGAAGAAACGGTAATGGGTGGCGTGATCATCCCCTCTGACAAAACAGCACTTCCCCCAATCATGGCCGGATACAGGAGCCACTTGCGCCGCCGCCGCACCAACGTGTAAAGCGAAAAAATACCTCCCTCTCCCTTGTTGTCAGCCTGCAGCACCAATGCAATATACTTGAACGTTGTCTGGATGGTTAAGGTCCAAAAAACCAGGGATACCGCTCCAAAGATGGTCTCTCGCCCAACCAACTCGTTGCCAACGATTGATTTCATTACATACAAAGGGGATGTTCCTATGTCTCCATAGATAATACCCAAGGTAATGAGAACCCCGCCTACACTGAGGCGGTGGTTGAGATGTGCTTGTTGCTCGCTGGTTGGAGACATTGCGTAATAGAGTTCATTCACCACATTTTTTCATTCTGGCAGGAAAACCAGTCGAAAAATGCTGCATGTGTCAGGCATCACTTATTGGTCAGAACAAGGTATTCCCAAGGTTTCAGGTTTAGTTGCATTTCTTTGGTCACCTGAATGGTACTAGCGCCAAACAGATTCAAATAAGATCCAACGGTTTGATCATCGGGCGCCAACAGGACATCGCATGGTCGCTCGCTCAAATTGGTGATTACAATGACCCTTTCGCCGTCTTTTTCACGTGTAAACGCATATACTTGATCATCTTTATCCGTCTTTATTTTTACCAGTTTTCCACCCGTGGTGCCGGAGGCCAGCGCTTTGTTGTTGTGCCGTAGATCGCAAAGCAGTTGAAAAAATGAAGTTTTGGAATGTCCCTTCCATTGAATAGGATCCTTTTTAAAAAATGCAAGCCGCTGAGTCAAACCGTCCTCCTGTCCATTGTATACCATGGGAACGCCTTGCCACGTAAACATCAACACATTGAATGCCTGCGCTGATGCGCCATACAATTCGGCCTCGCTGCCACTCCAAGTATTCTCATCGTGATTTTGGGTAAAATAAAGCTGTTGGTAACCAGCCGGATAATGGTTGTTCAAATAATCCAGCAAGGTGTCCAGCGCAATGGCTGTTTGATTGCCTGCGGCAATGTCTTTGGTAACATCTTTCCATTTCCAGCCATAATTCACCTGAAAACAGGTGCTAAAATGTTCGGGCTCATCCTGCCATTCTGCCAACATGAACACATTTTTGATGGAATCCAGGGCCGGTCTGACTTCCGCCCAAAAATCATTGGGGACCAATCCGGCCATATCCACCCTATACCCGTCAATATCAGCCGTTTTTATCCAGTACTGCATCGCCTCCGTCATGGCTTTGCGCAGGGCGGGATTTCCATAGTCTAAATCCGCACAATCATCCCAGCCGGTAGATTCCCCGTGTTCATTCAAGGGCGCCGTACATTGCCCATTCACTTTGGTATAATATGCTGGATGTGACGTCATCCAAACGGCATCCCAAGAAGTATGGTTGGGCACCCAGTCCATGATGACTTTTAATCCAAGTCCGTGGGCTTTTGTCACCAAGCTTTTCAGATCTTCCAACGTTCCAAGATCCGGATTTACGGCAAAATAGTCGCGCACCGAGTAGGGGCTGCCCAGATCTGAAGGCGTTTCCTTTCTGTTCAACAAGCCGATTGGATGAATGGGCATCAGCCACAATACATCCACACCCAGCTCTTTCAACCGTTGTAATTGGGCGGAAACACCCGCCAAATTGCCCTCCGGTGAAAATTGCCGGATATTGCACTCATACAGAACAGCGTTGGCAGCCCATGCTGGGCCGGTAGGCTTACTGACAGTAGCCATGGTTTTTGAATTGTTGGTAACATGCGTAGTTTTGTCTGTACAACCCACCAAGACACACGACAAAAAAATAAAATGGACTATTTTTTTCATATAGCAGAAACATGCCCGTTGTAATAAGATTGGTTAGCCAACGACCGAGGTGGTCGCAACTAAATCGAAAAAGCAGCCATTATGGGACGGAAAAAGCTGTTTTTTAAGCCTGTGATAAAAAAAACCGGCGCAGTATGGAGAATAGCGGACCTTTACACCCTCCCCCAGCCTACTACCTAAGTAGGTGCGATTTTGGGTAAAAAAATAGCCACGCTCAACTGACCCATCCTACATGCCAGCTGGCGGTGTTTTGGTGCCGTCAAATCGAACTTGAATACCCGTAAAATTGATGTCTGTGTTGCCAAGCCACACCATGCGAAAACCGTTTTCGTGTATTTTCCAGGTATTGTTAAAATAGGTATCCCGACAAGAGATATACATCACTTTATTCGGATCATCGAATGCCCAATGTCCTGTCTCCAATACCTTGCCATCTTGTATGATATCAAAGGTCTGGTCTTCCCGGAACTTGAGCGATTTGCCCATGTAATGTGTGTGAACAGTTGTGTCAGATGCCTGAAAAGCCATTTTAGTATTCCACCATCCCGTTGCCAAAAAAGCTCGGCGACTGGTGCTGGGAGGCGTTACCTTGTCCCAAGGAACAACAACTCGTGCAGGGGCTTGCTTGACTTGGTACGTAAAAGCGCTGTCTGGGTTATTGCCTTCAATCACGTGGGAGGCATTCCAGTTGTACCCAGACTTGGTGTAATTCTGCACCGTATCAGCGGCTTGAGGGGTAGAAAAACTGGATTTATGGATATTTTGGCACGTTAAATAGGAAGATAAAACCACCAATGCTGTAAGTGTGATGCTAAATTTCATATTGTCTGAAATAGTTGATTTGAAGTAACTGGTTAGGTGGCACGCTGTCTGGCCCAAAAAGGCCCATTTCCCGCCATACTTCGCAGATTTTTTTTTACCATAGCGCTGCTACGGCCTACAAAAATCTGCTTCGTCTGGCAAAAAATGGCCACTTTTTTGTCTTAGATGCGACCACGCGAACCAGTTACGATTTGAAATGATTGATTCATTGGTCAAAATTGCTGCCAAATTTTCAAAACTTAAACCTTGGAAACCTGGTATGACATAATGCGCTTCCTGTAGGTATTCATCGCGTCCGATACCCACGACCGTAAAGCCGCCGTAAATAGCCGCCTTCACACCCAGCATAGAATCTTCAAACACCATACAATCCGCGGGAGACTTGCCCAATGCCCTAGCGGCCAACTGAAAGCACTCGGGATCAGGTTTGCTTTTTCTAGTGGAATAACCATCCACCACTTCATCAAAAAACAGCTCTAAATTGGTGGATTTCAATACATTTCGAGCACTTCTGGAAGCAGAAGACAAGGCGAGCTGGATACCATTTTCCCTCAATTCCTCCAACAAGGTTACCACGCCGGGTAATACATTGGACGGTTTTACTTCCGTGATCAACTTCGTGTACCAGTTGTTCTTCACGTCTGCGAGGTGCAGTTGCTCGGCTTCTGACATATAAATACCACCCCACTGCAAAATACGCTCAAGACTCGCCATTCGGCTCAATCCTCTTAACGCCTCGTGTTGTTGTTCCGTAAAGTCGAAACCCAGCCCATTGGCAAGCATCCGCCAAGCTGTATAATGATAAGATGCGGTATCCACCAAGACGCCATCCAGGTTGAAAATAATCGCTTTGTAAGGAAAATTAGGGTCTGACACTATCATGATGGTAATCTGGCGGCGAAAATACCGCAAAATTAAAGCCTATACCTTGTTTTCATAAAAAAATCCTCGCAGTATTTCACTGCGAGGATTCCTAAGGGTAGCTCCGAGTGGGATCGAACCACTATCATAGGTTCCGGAAACCTACATTCTATCCGTTGAACTACGGAGCCATTGCGCCGCGAAGGTAGCGCAACGCGGCATTTTTTCAATTTATTTGTGTAAATCTCTTTGGTGATACCTTGATTTTTTTGCGGAACAAGCCCTCGAAAAACAAAGCGCGACAACGTCAAGTCAAGAAAAACACACAAACATTTTTTGTGTTAAAATACTGCAAATCAATATATTAGGTGATGTTTTTTGAGAGAAAAAAGTATCCATTTTTTGCCAGACGAAGCGGATATTTGCAAGGCGTGGCAGCGCTACAGTCAAAAAAATATGCGCAGTTTGGTGGAAAATGGACCGTTTAGAGGCCAGACAGCGTGTTATCCAACTGGTTACAAAACTAGGATAACTGAAGTTGTGCTTCAATCCACTGCCTCGAATTATTCAACAACATTTCAGGATCATCTCCTGATTGTATTGGCCCATAGTGAACTGAAACATTGATTTGCTTCTGACGGAATCTTCTCCCAGCATGGCTCAAAAAGGTTTCATCGCCAACCCAATAATCATCTTGGTCTTGGAAGGCAATCGCCACCGGCACAATAGGAAATCGTGCCTTTGCCGCCAACTGAAAAACACCGCGTTTGAACGGAAGGGTACCTTCAACGCCGGATGTGGTACCCTCCGGAAACAGTATTACAGCGTACCCGGAAGCAATGATATCGCTGATCCCCTGCAAGGTACCTGCTCGGCTTTTTACATTTTCCCGTTTCAAGTACAATATTCCCGCAAGTTTTGCCCCCTTCCCAATAATGGGCCAATTGGCAAGTTCTGCTTTCGCAACAGGGTATGCGTCAACGTGCTGTAACAATAGAATCGGATCAATATATGAGCGATGATTGCTCACAATCAGACAAGGGAAATCTGGAATTTCACCCGTCTGTTTTACCCTGATCCCCACCCCGTGCAACAACCGGATGGCCCAACGACGCCTGACACGCATAGACCTCCGCATGTTTACCCCCTGCACGGCATTGCGCAGCCAAATCTCAGCAACAATGGCCGTAGTGTACACGGAGAAAAACAAAAATCGGCCAATCGGTCTAAGGTTTTCCACAAAGAAAACGATGAATACTGCGTTTGTTACAATAAAAAGAACATTTTACTTAGGATTTATACTCCGAAGAAAGGGCTTGCGTAAGTTCATCAACGCGGATATCCAAGTGTGAAACATCAAACACACACACACCTTTGTCGATCAACAACGCTTGGGGTGACTCGTGGTAAACTGCAAACAACTCGGAAATATACGTTGAAACTGAACGAAATTGTAATAAATCCAAGTAGTACGCCTCCATGTCTTTTTCTTCAAAACCCCAATCCGATTCCAAGCGGTATTTTGCAATGGAACTTATTTCACAACGTGTGCTGTGTTTAAAAATTAAACACGGAACAACCATTGAACGCTCCACAACAGCATCGACATCGGCCGAGGAGTGAAGTTCTTGCCAATTTATTTTCATAAGACAGGCATGCATTAAAGATCAGCACCCGGGCAGCCGTATCCACGGCTGCAAGATTCCATGATAAAAAGTGCGGCGAACAAGGCAAAGGCGAGCAATTTATGCCATTTTTTCATGCTAAAAGCGTTTGAGAGTTGATGTGAACTAATTAAACAAGATATGGTAGGAACGGTTCACAATAGTTGTTATTGTGGAACCTTTGACCTGTTCAGATAATAAGGGTCAAAATTACAGCGAATTGCCCATGAAATCAGAATATTCATTAAAAATATGTAACTGGTTAGGGTGGTCGCCTCTGAGACAAAGAAGTGACCATTTTTTGCCAGACGAAGCAGCGTTTTACAGACCCTAGCAGCGCTACGGTCAAAAAAATATGCGAAGTATGGCGGGAAATGGGCCTTTTGGGCCAGACAGCGTGCCACCTAACCAGTTACAAAAATATGTTAAAATATTAACGCTTCCGCAGAACAAAATTTTCAATTGGCAACTTTTTGCCAGACCAAACATTCACCCGGCATCAAATGATACTGTACCTCATCTGACACGATTATCTGGGCCTCCAACCGGACCGAGGAAAACCGCAAACGCCATTGCCCCACCGGGAAGATAAGCGTAAAATCTGGATTTTCATCGATCTGGCTCATGTTGACAATAAAAACAAAAGCGGGTTGAAGCGCCTGGGTCCAAGCAACCACCTTGCCGTTTCCTGCCGGATCTGGCGGTAGTAGCCAATACGTTTTAGCACCTGATAAGCCGGGCAAAATATCGTTGGCGAGCAATTTTTGTAAACATATTTTTTCGTACAGTACATGATTACGCCCCCATACATACGGGCCTCGGGTATGCTTGGGGCCCTCATCCACCTGAAATACATACAACTTCGTGTAGTGCTCATTCGGAGCCGCCGTGGGGTGTGGATCCCGAACTTCAAAGCCTAACCCCATGTAAGAGGGCATATCGGTTAAGAATAAGGCCATGAAATACCTAGTTTCATTGCCCGTTAGGTAATATGCGTCAAAGCGCGGATCGTCTTTGTCGGCAGTCATCACAGTGAAAACAGGCGCAAAAAAACGTGTTTTCAGGAGAGACCAATACCGCGCAAATTCTTGTACAAAATGCTTGGTGCCCATCGGCTCCGACTGTAAATCACCAAGGGTAGAATCCGCAAAGGAAGCTTCCAAGTGGTCGCATTCGTCACCATAGGCCATTTCTCCGGGTGGAGCCAAAAAGCTTTCTGCGAAATACCCGAAATAAGGCTTATTCGCTAGTATTGACTGCTTTACAGCACCCAACAAATCGTAATAATCATCTCGCAATGCCGGAGTGCCGCTTGGCCGCATTTGTACGTGTGACATATCACCACGCATAAAATCAAAATCAAATTCAGCTTGAATGCTGTTGTATTGTGCAGCAACATATTCCCAGGCGGGTACAAAAGGCCTGTCAAAATCCAACGCCCAGTCAAGGTTCTGATGACGGGGCTCGTAGAGTTTGTAACGGGTCAACGGCCCAAATACCCGCGAAAATTTTTGGGGTTTTAGCATCCGGTAATCGCGCCAAACGCGGTCGGCAGAATCAATAATCTTGGCATCCGGTTGAGGATCTACTTCGATTCCCCTGTATGGTGGACCCATGGTTGCAGGCAGCGTTTCAAACCCGTGTCGATACAATAGATCAACCATTTCCACTCGATTGGCCAGGCGTTCTGCATATTCGTATTTTTCCCCAAACATCATTCGAAGCCGCAATACCTCCGGAAATTGCTCAAAGAAATCAGCCTCAGAAGTCGGAAAAGTCGTATCAGAAACCACACTTCCCCGTTCCAATAAAAAACGATACAAAATTGAGCGTACCTGTAGATGCAGCTCGTTAGAATGATCGGTTAACACCATGTCTTCACGCCGAATCCACTCAAAATAAGAGGGATTGGCCAACACCGGTTCAGCATAGCGATCTACGTGGGGAATGACATCAAGACCCACCGATTTACCCATTAAATGGAGCAATCGAATGGTGAGTGACAACTGCTTTTCAACGGTATTCAAATGCGGGAAAAAGGCGGCCAAACTGGTGCTGAAAAACTCAGGGTTGATGTTCCAACTGGTCGGTGCATACAGACTTGAAACAACGCCTGGCTCAAAAATAGGCAATAAGTGGACTGCATTTTGGGCCGCTGGAAGTGTTAGTGCGTACGGAATAATTGACCAGAAATCGCCCAAAGTTCTAACATTGATGCCCACCGTGTTCGCATGCTTAATCCAAGAACAGTCTGTGTACTGCCGAGCCGGACCAGGGTAATAGCTCCCTTCAAATGCGGCATAAAAGGACGAACCATGTTCCTGCTCCAAAATTGCTAATACTGCTTCTACAGACAGCAACACTGCTTCGCCGGGCATCATCGTAAGGTAATGAGGTCTGCTATTTTGACGAATATTGTGCACAAAAGACGGCTTTTAAATTAAATTTTGAAGAAAACAGAGAAAATACAAAAAAAATGCAAAAAAACTTGTTTATTTGTAGTAAATATTGCTAAAAATATTTAAACGGCGTTGCTTTTACAGGGGTGTACATGTGGAAATATTGAGTTCGTTCATGTGGGTCATCGTATGAAAGTTTCAGTTTTTGAATGTATCATTCCCTGCTGTTCGAACAGTGGGGTTCCTCCCTTGCGCCATTAATCCCTTTAGATTAAGAAAAACCCTATTTTTCCAAAAACTAAACATACTTAACCGTGATCTATAAGGTAAAACTTAAAAATTCAGACGCCTGCGTACTGATAGACAGCGAAGTATATGAGTGGTTGACCAATGACCCATATTTTGTGGAAATTGATCTTATCCACCAATTACGCCTTCATTCAAGTGGTTGTGCCGTTTTTCAAAAAACCTGGAAAAAAGCAGACGGTTCTTATAAAACAGAAACATACTACTTACACAAAATTATTGCCGAAAAATTCTTGATCAAACAAAAAGACAGCGTACACCGCCTTGTGGGTGCAAAGAACGGGGATAAATTGGACTGCCGACTTGAAAACTTGATTTTTAGATCGCGCTCTGTCGCCAGTAGGCAACGCAGAACCAGCAGCGGTACTGGCTATACCGGTGTTTACAAAGAACACAGGCGGTTTAGAGCTGTCATATCCATTGACGGTAAAGCGAAGCATATCGGAATGTACAACACTGCCGAAGAAGCCGCCGCCGCTTACAACAAAATGTCAAAAGAACTTTTCGGAGAAGAAGGCAAAATTAACAAGGTCAAAGGTTGGCACTGATGCTATCGCCTATACAACTTATATTATAACATCCGTTGTGCAATGAATGATTGTAACGGATTATATGGCACGGTGTATGGCCCAAAAAGGTCCTTTTCCCGCCATACTTCGCAGTTTTTTTGACGGCGGTATTGTTCGACTTTCCCTTCCGGCTCACAGCTTGTTTTTGCTTTCAAAAGATCCATTAATTGCTGCCATCTGGGTGACATGCATAGCATGCCGTACTCACATATTGATACCCTGAAACACCTTCGTGATCTTGAGCCATCTCGTTTGAATTGTCGTGTTCATGGCAATCAATACAACTGAACAAGCCAAAGTTGCCGGAATTGGTGTGGCACTCTACACACTGATCCCATTCATCTTCGTGCCTACCACTGTAAATTGGGAAATATTGCTGATCATGATCAAATGTTGACGGCACCCAGGTGTTTTCGGTGTGACAGGTTTGACAGGTTGTCGGAAATCCCGCAGAAATGTGGTTGGGGTTGGTCGCGGAGTTGTAATCGGCGGCGTGACAACCGTTGCAGGTATTCGGCGTGTTGTTGTAGTTCCCGTTGTGACACGCTGCGCAATCGTCTGAAATAGCCGCGTGCGCCCCGTTCAATACATAATAATCGTTGTGGATCGGGAACGTCGCAGGCGCCCAACCGGGAGCTGTGGTGTGGCACATCGCGCAATCCGTCGGCAGGTTCAGCGACACGTGGCTAGGATTGGCGCTCTGGCTGTAATCCGTGCTGTGGCAACCGTTGCACGTGTTCGGCGTGTTCGTGTAATTGCCGTTGTGGCACGCGTTGCAATCGCTCGATATCGCTATG
>CAIZLM010000049.1 GCA_903933805.1 uncultured Bacteroidota bacterium
AGGACTCAAAAACGTAACTGGTTAGCATGGTCGCGTCTGAGACAAAAAAGTGACCATTTTTTGCCAGACGAAGCAGATTTTTGTAGGCCGTAGCAGCGCTACGGTCAAAAAAATCTGCGAAGTAGGGCGGAAAATGGGCCTTTTTGGGACAGACAGCGTGCCACCTAACCAGTTACCCAAAAACAAGTAATAAAATGCCGCATCACACGTCAAATGGTGGCGCGGCATTTTTTATGCTCAGCAGTGGGCTAGGCGGACTCAAAAACAGCTATTGCCGCTCATTTTTCATCCCAGACCACCTGTTGGTCCCGGTTGATATAGCGCCATTTTCCCGCCGACACAGTGCGAGCCAGCCCGTTTTGGAATGGCAGGGCGACATCAAATACGGCTGGAATATTGATTTTACCTGCGGTATCTATAAAGCCCCACTTGCCATTGGAGCGCACCTGCGCCAAGCCTTCGGAGAAAACACCGGCATCTTCGAATTTTGGCATAATCACCAATTTTCCCAATTTGTCGATATAGCCAAAGGCTCCATTGATTTCCACGAGTGCCAAGCCTTCGCCGAAATCGCCGGCCATATCAAAAGTGGGTTCAATGGCCATGGAGCCATCCTGCCCGACAAAACCAAACTTGCCGGCCCGGAAAGCCAGTGCCATTCCATCAAAAAAATCACCCTGTACATGGCCTTTTACAAAATCAAATTGGGGCTGAACAATTTCCTTGCCTGCACGGTTTATCAGGCCCCAGCGCCCGTTTTGCACCACGACAGCAACATCACGTTGAAAGGCGAAGGCTGCGTCCCAGTGGGGTTCTATCACCACCTGACCGGCGGTATTGATGAAGCCCCACAGGCCGTTGATGCCGGCAGGCGCCAGCCCACCGCGGAAATCTCCCGTACCGGTAAATATCGGATTGATCGCAAAGTTGCCTTTGATGTCAATAAAACCGGCACTTCCCTCTGTTTTAACAGCAGCGAGACCGTCGCTGAAATCTCCAGCTTCGTCAAATATAGCGGCTACGACTTCTCTTCCGTGCGCATCAATGAAACCCCAAGCATGCACGACTTGCGCCCGTGCTATACCTTCTTTAAAAATGCCTATGGATCGGTAAAGCCTGCGGACATACAATCGTCCCGCGGCATCTAGCAGCGCTCGTTGGCCATTTAATTGTACGGATGAGAACCCGTTTTGAAATTCAGAGACCTCTAAAAACTGAGGCTCGATTACAATCTCTCCATCGGTGTTGATGAACCCGAAATAACCGTTTTCCCGAATCTTAAATAGTGGTGGATACATGCTCTTGCTCTATACTGCTTTCTGGCGTAACGACGTCGGCGACACAGTGTTCGGACCAAAAAAACCTGTTTAAGGGCTCGGTCGGGGCGCCAAAGTCGTTACTTTATGGTAAAGCTACTGTTTATTTCTCAAACGCGAAGGTAACAACTCTTGGCACACGATGTCTCGCTATGTTTATCGGAATACGGCAGCACGTGAGTTTCAGACCCCTTCTTCGGTCCCCACGCTTAAAAATTGTAACACCATTTTTAGCTGGCCGTAAGAATAAGTATCCTGAAAATGTGCCTTGGCTTCCGCGCTGGAAGCGGTGTTGTTTTTTCTGAAAAACTGTTCAATTTCCGCCACTTGATCCCGTTCCAAGAGTGCAAAGATATCCAGTTCCCCAATACCCACAAAATGCGCCAGATGTCCCTCAATGGTGCTGCGTACAAAGCCGCGTTCAGTGGCTATTTCATCTAGATTTTTTCCGGCTTTGAAAAGTTCTAAACTCACAGTTTTTGTATCAATCTTAGCGGCTTTTACGGCCAGTGCTTCTGCCACGAAGCCCGACATTTGGTTTGTTTGCACCTTGTATTCAGTACAATAGTCCTGAATAATGGCGATCAGCGCTGCGCCAAACCGCTGGCTTTTGGCTGCGCCGATTCCTTTTATTTTTTTTAAGGTTGGAAGGTTTAAGGGCAGTACTTGTACTATTTCAATCAGCGCGCTGGTGGGCAGTACCTCATAGAGAATCATGTTGTGGGTTTCTGCCATGGCTTCGCGCCATTGTTTCAGTCGAACGAAGAGAATTGGGTTGGGGGTGTTTTTCGGGGCTCCGCTGTACGGTTGGTTGGTGGTTGCCGGGGTGCTTTTTGCGGCGTTGAAGTCCAGTTCAGCATTTGCTCTTGCGCGCAGGTATGCTGTGGCAGAGAAACCGGTTTGAAGGGCAACGAAGCAAGCATTTTTAATGAAATATTCTTTTTTTAAGTTTATTACACCATCTTCCAGGGCTCTTTTTACCGTTTTATTGTCCGATAGGATGCTTATTTTCTTAAATTCCGGCAGCAGTTCTTTCCCAATTTTTTCTTCAAAGTAGGCGCCGGCCTTTTGCAGTCGGGCCATCAGGTCTTGGTTTTCTTCTGGCAGAACGGCGGCCGTCATGTATTGTCGAATTTGGGGTTTGAAGCGATCGGCAATACTGAGCACCTGTTCGATGGTGGTAGATTCCAGCGTTTTGATGACCCCCCAAGCTTCCTGCAACAAGGGTGTTTCATGTTCGAGCAACAAGCGGTTCAACTGAGCGAATCGTCTGCGCAGGTGGGCAAAGTCAAACAGATCGAACAACAGTGATTGTTGGTATTCGGCTTTTGAACGGGAGAGATGTGCTTCGTCTGGGGCGTTACGGTCGGCATCATCGCTGTAATTTTTGACAACCTGGTCGGTTTTGACACTGGAATAGTCAATGCGTGATCGGAGGACGATGCCCTCAAAACTTTTACATCGGCTCAGGGCGACGTACACTTGTCCGTGTGCAAATGCCGACTGGGCGTCTATGATGGCCCGTTCGAAGGTAAGGCCCTGGCTTTTGTGGATGGTAATAGCCCAGGCCAATTTGAGTGGGAACTGGGTAAAGGTACCGAGTATTTCTTCGGACACCTCTTTGGTTTTTTCGTTCAGGGTGTATTTGACGTTGGTCCATTCGGCAGGAACCACTTCAATTTCCTCTTGTTCGCCGGGGCAACGAACGTAAATGGTGTTGTCGCCGAAGCGGGTTATTTTTCCAATTTTACCATTGTAGAATCTTTTTTCACGGGTCACGTCATTTTTGACAAACATGACCTGGGCATTGGTTTTACAGCTGAATATTTCATCTGTCGGGTAAGAGAAAGCGGGAAAATTATTCTGAATAACGGCACTGAAGACCTTCGAGGGTTGCTCAATGGCGGATAAATGTTCGTTGTTGATGGCTTGAGCCGAGGCGTTGTGGGCTGTCAGTGTTATGTAGGGCTCTTCCGTCGAAGGTTTAAAACTGGGTATATAGCGGCTATTGAGGGTCGCCAGCACTGTTTCATCAATGTTGTTGTCGCGCACCTTATTCAGCAGGCTGATAAAGGCATCGTCTGATTGTCGGTAGATGTGTTTCAGCTCAATGGAAACGGGGTTGGTGTTGCGCAACGCCCGGCTCCCGAAGAAGTACATGGTATCATAGTGGTTGCGCAGCAGGTTCCATTCCTCCTCTTTTACCACGGGTGGCAACTGGTGTAAGTCGCCGATCATCAGCAACTGAACCCCTCCGAATGGTTTGTATCGGTCGCGGTATCGGCGCAGCACATCGTCAACGGCGTCGAGAAGATCGGCCCGAACCATGCTGATTTCATCAATGACCAGCAGGTCGAGACTTTGTATCAGGCGAATTTTTTCACCGGCAAATCGGCGCTGTCGGGTTGGGTCCTGGGGCGTATCTGGTATAAAGGGCCCAAAAGGCAATTGGAAAAAAGAGTGGATGGTCATGCCACCGGCATTGATGGCGGCCACGCCTGTTGGGGCAACCACCACCATACGTTTGTTGGATTCTGCACTGATTTGGTGTAGAAAAGTCGTTTTTCCGGTTCCGGCTTTTCCGGTCAAAAAAATGTTCTTGTGCGTATTGCGCACATAGTCGAAGGCGAGTGCCAGTTGAGGGTTTGACTGAAATGACATAGTAGGTTTAGAAGGGTCAAAATTAGTGTATATTGGTTGTAAATGGTTGGGTGGTGCGCTGTACGGCAAAAAATGGCCACTTTTTTGTCTCGGGCACAGCCACACAAGGCGTTGCCATTGTTTGTAATGGAGCCGAAAAGTGAAAATGCGGTCATTACATGGCGCCACCAGTAGCAAAGTTCCAGTTAATAAATATACGTATTATTTGCCAAACAACCAACAGCGTATCAATCATCTTACTGTTCAATATTGTATATTAATGTATATATTTGTCACCAAAGATACAATCCTATGAACTGGTTTCAATTCAGCCTCATTACCATCATATTGTACGGAATTCATGATATTTTGCTGAAACAGCTATCTGGCACGGTCAACAGCACGGTTTCCAGTTTGGCGATCAATGGCAGTGCTGCGTTGGTGTTGTTGTTGTATTTACTGGTACAGTCGGGTGGGAAGTGGCGTTTTCAAGGCTCGATATTTCAGATGAATACCGTCTATTTGGTAGTGGCGGGGGTTGCCCTGGGGGTTGCGACCATTACGTTTATGAATGCTTTTAACCGCGGAGGCAATTTGTCGATTGTTGTTCCGGTGGTGTACACCGGGGTTATTGGTATTTGCATGTTGGTAAGCGTACTTTTTTTTCGGGAGAGCATGGATTGGCGCCAACTCATGGGTGCCTGCCTAGCGGTTGTCGGCATATTTTTGATGTCGTGGCCTACCTAAGACCGCATCCGTAAACGAGTCGATCGTGTTACTGCATAATTCCGGCCCAAGTGGCCCGACCGACTTTCTTTGCCTGAAGCCCAATCTTCAATGATTTGAACCACTTCAGCGGTACTCCGATCAACGCAGTTTTTGTTTCCCATTTGTTCTTGCTATTTTTATGGCCGTAAAGATCGGGCAGCCATAAATAGAAGACAATATGGGGTCCGTGGGAGGCTTACTGCGAAATCACGAAAATCGGGGCTCTTACCAATCACATCAACGCTAAGAAGCGCCACTCACTCCGCCGTATGCGCTTGGTGAAAACACCAAGCGCGGCGATCGGGATGATCGTGGCGAACACCAAGCAAGACATAAATAGAAGACAATATGGGGTTCGTGGGAGGCTTACAAGGCACGGTAGGCTTACAAAAAAAATCCCATGCAGGGTACATCGACCGTGCATGGGAGGTGGTGTGGGTAAAGTGTCCTTACGCTCGGCGCAGGGTGATCACTTTCAGTTTGTGCAAGAACCGGAGCATGGGGTACATGGGGTCAAATTCCCAACTTTTTGACGCAAAATTGGGGCTGTTTGGGTGTTTGTGGTGGTTGTTTTGAAACAGTTCTCCCATCAGCAGGATATCAAATGGCAGGGTGTTGCGCGAGTCGTCTCCGTTGTCGAAGTTTTGGTAGCCGTACTTGTGTCCGCACCAATTCACAATAGCACCGTGAAGCGGGCCCATCAAAAAGTGTAGCGGTAGCAGCAGGTACATCCACCAGGAGGTGGCGAAAAAGATGTAGAAAGCCGTGTAGCCAAAGCCCCAGATGATTCGGGACGTCCAGGAGCTGCCGAATTTATCCAGCCAGTTCCACGTCGGGTAATTGCCCAAAAATTTCGAGGATACTTGCGTTGTATTGCGCATCAAGCCATCAAAAATTCGAGCAGTGTGCAGCATCATAGACACCACATCTTTGAAAAAATTGGGGGAGTGCGGATCTTGTTCTGTATCCGAAAAAGCGTGGTGCATCCGGTGCATGATGGCATAAGCCCTTGGCACGAGGTAAGAAGAACCCTGTGATGCGTAGGTTAAAAAATGGAAGGTACGCTCCCAAAATATGTTCATGGTGAACATTTTATGGGAAGCATATCGGTGGTGAAAAAAGGTTTGGAGGAAAATGGCACTGAACCAGTGCCCTGCGAAAAAGCTTAATACAATCATGTAAGGAAGTGAAGTTTATCAAGTGCAATGGTATTCTATTCTGCTGAGAATATAAAAAAACGAATGGCCAGTCGCACAATCAAACGGTGAGCGGCTGACCATTCGCGATGAAATAATGAAACAATCAATGGCTTGAACAGAAAATAAAAAAATTTATCGCTGTTTTTTCACTCAAATAGCAATAGATTGTTTTTTTGTCCTAGATTGTTATTTTTTTAAGAAATTATGCACGCCGATTGCCGGGCCAGCACCTTTCTGAGCAGCGTTGTGTTTTGTCTGCTAAAATCGCGGTTATTTTTTGAGGGTATTGATCCAGGCGGCTATTTTCTCTACGTCTTTTTTGGGAACCTGCAACATGGGCGCCATCGGGGTATAATCGGGCCAGTTTTCAGGTTTTGGGTTGTACACCAGCGATACAATTTGTGCCACAGTGTACTTGCGTTTGGCTACTTCTGAGTAGGCGGGACCGACCATGCGTTCGTAGGGTTTGTGACAGGCAGCGCACGTGTATTTGATCATCAGGGCTTTTGCCTCGGTGTCATTGATGGCGGTGGAAGTCTCGGCTTTGTTGGGCGCAGTTTTTTTGGCTTCTCCCGCTGTGCTTGGCCGTGCTTCTTTCATTTGCTTGTCAGGGGTACTCACGGCTTTGCCGGGATCGGTAACCGCGCCTATTGGGCCTGATTTTGGCTTGGGTACTGCCAACGGAAAGCTTGCTTTTTCTCCGGATGGAATGCTGTTGAGGGTGTAGTAAGCCGACGTATGCAGGAGGGGCAATGCATCTGTGTAAGATCGCACGCCAAGCGGCTGTATTTGGTGGATAAACCCTTCTCGTAAACTGTCCACCACAATGCGGACCCGCAACCCATCGGCACTTACTTTTGCGCCAAGAACAGCATTGTCTTTGACGTCAATCGTCGGGCTTCCATACACGGGGTGATACTTGTAACGGTAGCTGCTCGCGAGGTAATTGTCCACGTTTTGGGCGGTATTTTTATCGACAGGTAGCGTAAATTCTATTTCAAAGCCGTCGGGTAGTGCGCGTACGGCTTTCATTTCGAAGGGCATTTGACCCGTCCACACAAGGCGTTCAAGCCCGTAGGGTTCTTTGCCGGTACTTCCCCAACCCCGGTTGGTACCACCGACGTACATGGTGGCGCCATTGCCGGCCCAACACATGCGCAACACGCCAGAGCGGAATCCGCTCCTGAAGTCAAAGGATGCGCCTTGCCATTGTCCGTTCACTTTTTCGAGGAAAACACGGGCAATTTTTGACATACCTTGGTCTCCAACAAACAATTGTCCGGCAAAGGGGCCAAAGTTACCTTGGGTTTCGTCGGGCAATATTTCTGATGTAGAGACGCCTAAAATTCCGTGTGGCAGCCAAACTGCCGGGCTCTTAACGTGTTGATAGGGGTATGTTTTGTGGCCCAAGTCATAAATGGTGGTCGCGGGTTCGTCGGCGATGTATTCCGGTTTTTTCTTGGGGTCATCGCGTGGATCGACCTGTTTGAAAACCATTTCGCTGCGCATTTTCACCGGAGACTCGGGTCTGTCGGCCCACACCAACGATGCTGGATGCCCCATAAAATCGCCTTCTTCCACATGTGATACAAAGCCTGAGCCCATCCAATCTCCTTGGTTGTCCCCATAGAAGAACTCGCCGTTCACCATGCCTATTCCGCAGGGAGATCGCATGCCCGCCGCGAAAGGTTTCATCTTCCCATCGGCAGATATTTTCATGGCCCATCCGCGCCATGGCACAAAACTTTTACCGGACCACCAGTCTGATGCGCCAAAACTGACGTTACCGGTGACGATAAAATCGCCTTCGGGCGTCACCTTAGGTCCGAAGCTGTATTCGTGGTAATGGCCGGAAAGCGGCCAGGCAAAGACGGTTTCATAGCGATCGGCAACACCATCGCCGTTGCGGTCTAGGAGTTTGGTGAGTTCCCCGCGCTGCGCACAATACAGTTGTCCGTCTTTGTTGGCCAATCCGAGAATTTCGTGGAGGCCGGTAGCAAAGCGTCTGTAGTGTGGCTCCATGGAAGCGGGGTTTTCGATCACCCACACATCGCCGCGCCGGGTACTTGCGGCGATGCTGCCATCGTTCAGGGCACAAATGCCGCCGACTTCCAGTACAACACCTTCTGGAATGGGCACTTTTAGGATGCGGTAATAGTTGTCTTCCGTGGGTTGTGGAAGGGTGTCTTGGGCAGGTAATATGTTCACCATCAGGGTGGCGAGCAAAGCGAGCGGCAAGTGTATAAACTTCATATTTCGTTGAAAATAAGGTTCTTGAATAGCAAAAAGAGGCTGTTGGGGCGTTTGGTTACCACAGGATGGTCCATTCCACGTTGGAATTGGCCGGTAAAAAGAGTACGGAGATTCCTCCAGTGGACTCCAACACGGGCTTGGCTCCACCGGTGGTTTGAATGAAATAGCGTTTGTCATCCACGGTCCAGAGGTTATCACCGGATTTTTCGATCTTTTTACCAACAGCCAAACGCACTACTTGTGCAGCGCTGTTTTGCGCACCGTTGGTGAAGGTCAGTGATCTGTTGAGTGTTTTTCCGGCAGAAACCCGAATTTTATCGGCTATTTCAGTGCCTGAAAGGGTGTATCGGAAGGTCGGATAGCCCATTTCATCGAGGTCGTACCCGAGTGGTTTGAACCCGTGTACTGGGTCGTTTTGCGCGGTGGTGAGGTCGAACAAACGGTCTTTGGTTACCACTGTTTGAATGTCATCCAATGGTAGAATGGCCCCCCGCGGGCGAGATGACCCATCGCCGCGGTTGTCCCACATGGGTGATGTGTGGAGAAAATTGCCCTTCCACAGTTGTACCACGGCGCCATTGTCGAGGTCGTAGGTATAGTGGAGGTGGGTGGGGTCGCCTACCTGAACAGCATGCACCACACGTTTGCTGTTTGGGTTTTTAATGTTGAGAAAATTCTTGTCGCCGCGCACAGAATTGGGCAGAGTCACATCCATGAAGGAACGAAAAACGGTGGGTTTTGCAGCGTCCAATGTGATAGGGTCTGAGGCTTCGAGGGCGAGTACGGATCCCATGCTGTGCAATGCTGTTGGGCCTGCACCAGGCGCGGCGATCCACAATCCCAAGAAAGGAGACATCCAGCCGTCCATTTTGTAGTTGACAATTTCAATCGTATGTGGTCCTTTAGACAGGGTAATATCGGCGCTGCGTTGGTCAGCAACGTAGGTCCATTGGTCGCCGAGGATCTCTTTCCCATCAACGAGCAGGGACGATTTGCCGGCGGCTTGCAGCACGATGTGGTGGTTTCCGGTTTTTGGAGCGGTAAAACTACCATTGAAGATGTTCGCGAAGCCGTCGTTTTTGTCTGCGACTTCCCAGGTCAACTGGTCGGTGGATCCTGTTTTGTCGGCTTTTTTATTGGCAAAATCTTCCGGGTAGCGAAAATTACCGTTGATCACTTTATAGGTGAATTTACCCACGTTGACAGGCTCTCCGCTTTTGTCCACAATGTGAAAATTACGGAAGGCAACGGGTCCGTGGTCACCTTGGATCATGAAAGGCCCTTTTGTGGCCTCCTGCTCTGAAATAGGGCCTCCGGTTGGTCCGGTGAGTTCAAGGTTCTCGTGGACGGTTGCGCCATTCAAGACGACTTTCAAGAGTCTGGCGTTGGCAATTTTTTTGCCAGTGGCATCAAATCGCGGCGCTTGGAAGGCGATCTCCAGGTGTTGCCACAAACCGGGGGCCAAGCAGGCATTCAAGCGCGGTGCGTGGCCGTCAAAAAGTTCGGCATCGGGATTCCAGCGCCGTCTGGCGTAAATGCCGGCGCAGTCAGAAAAGGCTGGGTGTTGCTGTCCCCAACTATCGAATAATTGCACTTCATACCTTCCTTGGAGGTAAAAGCCCGAGTTGGAATTTCGGGCCATCATGAAGTCGAAAGAGACTTCCACATCGCCGTACTCGGCCACAGAAATCAGGTTGTTGCGATTTTTTGTAGTGGGCAAATTTGCCACCACACCAGTTCCTTTGGTTGGTTTCATGGCATCATCTTCCTCGAGGTCGGCGGTTACATCGGCCACGATTTGCCAGTTTTGGACCTCATTGGGTTTCCAAAATGAAAGGTCATTGAGTGGGATGGTATCCTGGGCGGAAGCCAATGCCGTGTGTACTATAAAAGGTATCAGTAGAATTCTTCGCATGTTGTTGTGAATTTTGAAATGCAAATATTGGTGTAACGACTTAAATGGCTTACTGTTTGATCATTTTTGTTGTGAAATGCGTTGATATATAGATGAATCACGCGCCCATTCGACTGTGTAACTGATTTTTTTGCCCTGTGTGGCACAATGGTGTTGGTACAGATATAGGGTTACAAGGCCTTTAGGGAGACAGCGCATCCACCACCGGCCGCCAGATTTATCTTCAGTGTTTGCCCTTT
Source organism: uncultured Bacteroidota bacterium (assembly GCA_903933805.1). Taxonomy (GTDB): domain Bacteria; phylum Bacteroidota; class Bacteroidia; order Chitinophagales; family Saprospiraceae; genus M3007. The sequence continues at coordinate 10,331 of CAIZLM010000049.1, forward strand.
GCGCACGGTTATTTTTCGGATGGAGACAGGGTACGGGTCTTTTTGATAATCCGCTTTGGGGCCGTCTTCGTAAATGGTTGCCTCGTATGCTTTTCCTTTTTCCAAGAAGTCAAGTTTCGTTTTGAAACGACGTGGTGTTTCGTCGGTCATGCTGCCCATAAACCAGTTGTCGGAGTGTTTGTCACGCCGGGCAATGGTGACATAGTCGCCGATGGCAGCGTTCAAAATTTTGGTGTCTGACCAGTCTGTCGGCACATCTCGGATGAACTGAAATACTGCCGGGCGTTTTTCGTAGTTTTCCGGTAGGTCAGCTGCCATTTGAAGTGGGGAGTAAAGCGTTACGTAGAGTGCGAGTTGCTTGGCCACGGTGGTGTGTATCCGTTCTTTTTTGTTTGGGTCAAATTGATTGACGGCTATTTGAAAAATACCGGGGGTATAATCCATTGGGCCTCCGAGCAATCGCGTAAAGAGGAGAGTAAGTTCGTGGCTGGGGTCGTTGCCCTTGCTCCAAGCGTTGTATTCCATGCCACGTGCGGCCTCACAGGCCATGAAATTGGGCCAGGTGCGGTGTAGTCCACTGGGGCGAACAGGCTCGTGGGCACACACCATGATTTCATTTTTTGCAGCCCGACGCAGTACTTCATTGTAGTGATTGACCATACTTTGTCCGTCGTGCCACGCGCCTTTTGGTTGAATGAAGCCTACATAGCCAGTTTTTATGGCATTGAAACCGTTCATTTTGAGGTAAGCAAAGGCGGAGTCCATTTGCCGTTCGTAGCTGGGTACAACCGAGGCTGTTTCATGGTGCACAATAATTTTCACGCCTTTTTCGCGTGCATACCGGCTTATTTCGGCCATGTCATAGTCGGGGTAGGGCTTTGTAAAATCAAAAACTTCTGATCTATCAACATTAAACCACTCGTCCCAGCCCTCGTTCCACCCTTCAACCAGTACGCCAGCGAAGCCATTATTGGCAGCAAAATCGAGGTATTTTTTTACGTTTTGGGTTGTTGCGCCGTGTCTGGTTGACAAGGTGCCGTCTTTTTCGCGGTAGTTCCAGCCTGACTTGCCGTTGTGCATTTCCCACCAGATACCGACATATTTTTGCGGTTGGATCCATGATAGGTCGCCTTCAATTTTGCAGGGTTCGTTCAAATTGAGAATCAGGTGGTTGCTGAGCAATCCGGCAGGGCTTGCATTGGTCAGGATACAACGCCAGGGCGTATTAAATGGCAAGGTATTGGTTGAAACAACAGCTGGGTTTGCACTGGGAATGATGTGAGCGCTCAAGCGGTGGGTGGGGCCATCTACGTCGAGGTGCATTGCACCATAGTCTGTGAGTGCAGCTTCAGCAATCGCAATACACGTGCCGGCGGCGGTCTGCATGGTCACCGGAGTTTGGACGGCACGGTCATTGACAATGTGTTGGTTGAATGGCTCTATGTCTGTGCGGTAACGGGATGCATCAATGGCGCTTAATTTGGAATGTGAGTAGGTGTGTTCGTTGGAATCCCAGTCGCTGGGCGCCCACCAAGCCTGTAAGTCCTCCTGCATTTGGAAAGTTGTCGTCTCTTTTAAGACAACGATACTGTCGATGGTTTGATTTTGAGGGAATTCATAACGGAATCCCACCCCATCGTCAAAAACACGAAAAACAACGGACATCTGGAAACCTTGGGCGTCTTTCAAGTCCAGGGAAATGGCATTGTAATGCTCCTGAATTTCCGACACCTCCCCCCATACGGGCTTCCACACGCCTTTTTGGGTGGATGTGTGGTGGCCAACCAGCACCAAATTTTGGGTGAGATCATGGTCGCGCAATTGGAGCCCGAGCGCGGAATGGTTTACGATCGGGACCCCTTGGTAATGCACCTGATAGCCGGCTTCGCCTTTCTCGTTGAGCGAAACCGCCACTTGTACCTTGCCATTCGGAGAACCGATGGTTTTTGAAAAAACTTGGGAAAAAAGTACCGTGGGGGTGAGCCAAAGTGCCGTCAAGCAATAAATAAAACTTCGTTTCATAATTTTTCGCGTATTACGTTGTGCAAAGCAACTGTAAAGCCAGCATATTCCTTTAACTTTTCCGAATGTCAGGCAACTTTTCTCATATTTAATCCATCTTTGCAGCGTTCACCCTTTTATCAATATTACCCTTGGATATTTTATCACGCCTGCGTATTTATTTTTCCTTGGCATGCTTGCTTTGTTGGGGTGGAATGGTGAGCGCACAAACGCAGAACACGGTAATAGACGACCAAATACTGACCGTTCAACTGACCCTTTCCGGTGCACCGCTGTCCCTGCCCATGGTGGATCTTCGAGCCGGAAATGGAGCGCTTTCGCTTCAATTTGATCACTTGGGAGATGAATTGAAGGACTACGAATACACCATCGTCCATTGTAACAACGACTGGGAGCCCTCAGAGCTGGATGACAATGAATACATTGATGGGTTTACGGAAGACAGAATTACCAATGTTGCCAACTCCTTTAACACATTGGCCCAATACACGCATTATGCCTTGTCGTTGCCCAATGCAAACATGCACTGGACTGTTTCCGGCAATTATTTGCTCAAGGTTATTGACAAAGATGACGATGATCGACTGGTGATTGTGCGTCGTTTTATGGTGGTGGAGCCTTTTTGGCGTATTGATGCGGCGTTTGTCCGAACCGTTAAAGTGGACAAACTCAACACCAGCCACGAAATTGATTTTGACATTGTCACCAAAGGTGCTCGCATTTCCAATCCCCAGAACGATGTACAGGTGTATGTGTTGCAAAATGGCCGTTGGGACAATGCCATAGGGCCGTTGAAACCCTTTATCGTACGCAGTGAGTCACTTTCCTTTGATTATCAGGATGTGGTGGTGTTTCCGGCGGGCAAGGAATTTCGTTTTTTTGATATGCGCACCTTTGATTACCGGGGCGAAGGGATAAAAATCATCGCGGAACAGCACGATAATTATGAGGTTACGCTTCGTACGGATGAATCGCGATTCGATCGATCTGTTTCATATCAAGTGGATGCCGACGGACGTTTCGTGGTAGGCAACAACAATTTCAACCAGACGCTGCTTCAATGTGACTACGCCAATGTTCTTTTTTCGATCCGTCAGAACATGCCCTTGGAGGAGGCGGACGTGTATGTTTTTGGAGAATTGACCGATTGGCAATTAAAGCCTGAATTCAAAATGTCATACAGCCACGATGCCCGTATGTACTATTGTGAAGCATTGTTGAAGCAGGGTTACTATAACTATCAATATGTAGTCTTGGATCATCGTACGGGCGAATTAGACCCGGATGGTTTTGAGGGAAACTGGTATGAAACAGGCAATCAATACACCATATTGGCGTATTTCCGTCCTTTTGGGGCCCGTTATGATCGTTTGATGGGTGCTGTAACATTGAACAGTGCTAGACAGTAGCGTGCATTAGGATGCTCCGAAGAGTTCTTTTTCAACGATTTCACAGATAATATGCCCCAGGAGAATGTGTGCTTCTTGGATCCTGGGTGTAACTGTACTGGGGACATTCAGTAGAATATCACAGGAGTCCTTCATTTTTCCACCGGTTGCGCCGGTCATGCCAACCACCACCATGTTCATTTTTTTGGCCATATCAATGGTTTTGAGAATATTGGGGGAATTGCCGGAGGTACTGATGGCGACCAAAACATCTCCTTTTCGGCCGGCGGCTTCCACCATTCTGGCGAAAACAGCTTCGTATCCATAGTCGTTGGCAACGGCCGTCAGGAAAGACGTGTTGACGTGTAATGCCTCTGCAAAAAGCGGTGGCCTGTCTGCGAAGAACCTGCCGGAAAGTTCTGCGGCCAGGTGTTGAGCATCGGCTGCGCTGCCACCATTTCCGCAAAAAAGTACTTTACCACCAGCCTGGAAGGTGGTGATGAAATGCTGTGCTGCTTGCTCAGTATGGGATAGCAGCAAGTCGTCGGTTAAGATGGCCTGTTTGACGGCAATACTGTCTTGGATTGATTGAAGGATAATGGAGTTCATGGTTGAAAAATTTTAGCAACTGGTTGGTGGTCGCGTCTGAGACAAAAAAATGGGCTTTTTTGGACCAGACAGCGTGCCAACTAACCAGTTGCAAATTTTATTAAGCTAGCATCTTGCTGCCATGTCAAAAATGTTTGCGAAACTTGCACCATGATGATAGAAACTGAACGTCTATGGCTGGTTGTTGCCGATTTGCCCAAACTGGAGGCCATTGTTTCGGAAGACCAAGATACGCTTTCCAGCCTGCTTGGAGGGGTAGATATTGCGTCGCAATGGTTGCATTTTCCGGAGGCCATGGTTTGGATGCGCGATTATTTGCGGGAAAGTGAAGCGGAGTTGGGGTGGTGGAACTATTTAATCATTCACCGACAGGCAGGTAAGCTCATCGGTTCAGGTGGTTTTAAGGGGCCGCCTTCGTACAACGGGGAGGTAGAGATAGGCTACGAGATAGCGCCGGCGTATCAGGGGCAGGGATTGGCCACAGAGGCGGCGCGCGCGTTGGTTGAATATGCCTTCAACAATACCGCTGTTCGGTGTGTGATGGCCAACACCTTGGCCGAGGAAAACGCATCAAACCATTTGCTGTACAAGATTGGATTTGAATGGATGGGAGAAGAAGAAGATTTGGAGGAGACAAAATTTTGGGTTTTTCGCCAATTAAAAATTGGCGAAAAACCCTGATTTAAGACACATAACCTAGTGCAGCGTCCAGTTAATGGGCCATTGACTGTACACGGCACTAGGCGTTGGCCACGTACAACTCTCCCAGCAGCACATTGCGGGAAATGACGATCCGTTGGACTTCCGAAGTGCCTTCATAGATTTGGGTGATTTTAGCATCCCGCATGAGTCGCTCCACGTGGTATTCTTTTACAAACCCATATCCGCCGTGTATCTGCACGGCTTCCACGGAATGTTTCATAGCAGCATCTGAGGCAAAAAGCTTGGCCATGGCAGCAGCCTGGTCATAATTGAGTTTTTGGTCTTTCAGGTGTGCGGCTCGGTGCACCAACAGGCGTGCGGCTTCTATGTCAGTGGCCATATCAGCAATCTTGAAAGCGATGGCTTGGTGTTGGCTGATGGGTTTTCCGAATGCGGTGCGTTCCTTGGCATAGGCAACCGACAACTCATATGCTCCTGCAGCGATGCCCAACGCCTGAGCAGCGATACCAATGCGGCCTCCTGAAAGGGTTTTCATGGCAAATTTGAATCCAAATCCGTCTTCGCCGATCCTGTTTTCCTTGGGGACCTTCACATCGGAGTACATGATAGAGGTTGTATCAGAGGAACGAATGCCCAATTTATCTTCTTTCGCACCGATGGCGACGCCGGCAGAATCGGCTTCCACGATGAGGCAGTTGATACCTTTATGCGCCTTATCCGGATAGGTTTGAGCCATCACCAAGTGCACTTTTGACGTAGCGCCATTGGTGATCCAATTCTTGGTACCATTGAGCAAATAGTGGTCTCCCATGTCAACAGCAGTTGTGCGCTGGCTGGTGGCATCACTGCCGGCTTCCGGTTCTGAGAGGCAGAACGAACCGATCCATTCTCCCGTTACGAGTTTGGGCAGGTACTTGCGTTTTTGTGCTTCCGTACCGTAGGTTTCGATACCCCAGCAAATCAACGAATTGTTGACCGACATGATCACAGAACAGGAGTTGTCAACCTTTGAAATCTCCTCCATGGCCAGCACATAAGCAAGGGAGTCCATGCCGCCGCCGCCGTATTCCGGGGATACCATCATGCCGAGGAAACCGAGTTCCCCCATCATTTTGACTTGTTCCGTCGGGTAAATACCCTTTGAGTCGCGTTCGATGACGCCGGGTTTGAGTTCGTTTTGTGCGAAATGCCGTGCGGCTTGTTGCACAGCCAAATGTTCTTCGGTTAGGTGAAACATACAATGGTGGTGGTTGTGGTGATAATGGTACTATCTGGTAAATTGTAACCAATGAGGTGGCACGCTGCTTGCTTGAAACGGCCTAATTCCCGCAAATTCGCAATTATTCAACAACATGCGCTTCAACAGCCTGCAGGACAACCTTATCCGGAATTCCGGTGCGGTGTACGTATGCCACAACAGCGCAGTGCTTGTCGTTCCATGTTTCGGGCAACACCACGCTAAACGTCTTGCTGATCAGGGCTCCACTCACCAAGGCTTCCGGAATGGTATTGCCGTTGGGTTGGGTGACTACATCGCGCAGCACATGTCGGTGAACATAGTTTTTAACAATGACACTGTGAACATTTTGCACGTCAACAATACTGTCCTCCGTGATGACCACGGTGAGTCCAAAGGCGCCGGTAAGAGTTTCTCCAGGCGCAATATTGACCCGAATATCCAGTTGGCGGGAAAGGGCGTTATATTCTTTGACGAGGTAAAGTCCGAGCGCATAGTCTTTGCCAAACTCGGCTGTAATAAGCCCTGGCCACTCTGATGGCGGTGCAACAAAAAGTGATGTGGCATTGGGTGGTGAAAATCGCGCGATGGCGGCGCAAGGCGCGGCTTCAAATGGGCCAACAAAATCTGCCAGTGCCTTGCCATCGGTGGTGCGGAAATCGTAAAGACTGCCATTTGCGCCGGCGTAGGGCACTGAAAAGTCTGGGGCCGCGTGATTGGAAACCACGATCAGGTTCTCCTCGCCATACGTTTCTTGTAGGCCCACCAACAGATCTGTGCCATCGGGACAATTGGAGCATTTGACGCCCGTCAGCTCCTCCACCAACACCTTTCGTGCGCCAACGGATAGTTCCGGAATTACAAGGTCTTTTTCTGCGCAGCCCCAGAGGCTGATGGCAATCAGTGCAAGAAATGGAAGTCTGTTTTTCATGGTAATACGTAATTTTTCGCGTATATTTTCGCGTTAGAAAGAAGAATTGACTTGCAATTTAACCCCTGAAAAGGCAGGTTCGAATCGGCAAATACCCCCGGCGCAATTGATACCTTCCACCTGTTTCACCCAGGCCAATCCAATCCTGTTGGCTTGGTGGGTATAACTGATTTGAATTGTCGGGAAATGCAGGCCATCGTATTTCAATTTTTCGGGCGCCACATCGTTTGTGTCTTGGTGTTCAAGTTTGTACATATCGGAAACTGCAATGAGCCAATGTGGAGCCATACCAAACTCTACCACAGCATTCAACCACGAACCGAATTCCTGTTCTGTTTTGAGGTATTGTGCTTCTACCCGAACAGATTTTCTGGACGAAAATTTGTATAAAAATTCTGCGTAAGGTGTGGTAGCGTCCACGTAAGTGCCTTTGCCTTGGTACACGAAAATGTTGTAGCGCAGCAGTTGCAGGCCGCCGGTGAATTGCCAAATACGTTTGTGTTTCCAGGTAAATTCCGGCGTTATTTCCCGATAAAGTTCTGTGCCATCGGGGAATTGAATGTCTGAAAAGTTGATACCCACCGCCAGTTTTTTGTTTACCTTATAGTGAACATCCACTTGGATGGCTTGTTCATCAATTTCCTGCGTAGCCGGGCTGAACCGTGTCGTCAGGCGGTACGTATTTTGTTTTGCCATGGGTGGCAGGAAGTTGATGGGGCCTTGTACGCCGAGTGCAAAAGGGTTCTGACGGAAAGCAAAATTGTTGGTGCGTTTGAGCTCCAACGTGACACCCAAGCCCTTTTGGGAATAGGCCAAACTGCTGTACAAGGAATGACCTTTGCGGTTCTCAACTTTTCCGGGCACGCCTCTAACGTTTACCGCGTTGGGGTCGTTGATCACATCGTATGATTTCAGCGCGCCCTCCACATACCAAATAAACCGGCCGGCGGTAAGGGTATTGTACACCGTTGCAGCGTAGGTATTGTACTGAGCCCCGGTACTGTCTTGTGGCGCATACGTGGCAATGGTATTGACAATTTGGTCCACCGTTTCTTTGGCGTACGTGCGTCCTACAACCCCGACCCCTGGAGCGAGCGTGATGTTTTTAATGGAGTCAGGCTTGATAAACCCCTCCAATACGGCCCCACGGATGACGGTGTTGTACAGGTTGAATTGCTGCTTTTGGCGGCCGGTGAAACCTTTTATCTTCCAGTTTTCATTCAGGGCATAGCTTGCTTTTACCCCCAACAACGCATTGTCAATCATCAACGCACGCTCTTCATAGGCGCGGTAGATCATCCCCGAGCCAATTTGATCGTATAAATAGCCGCCTTCCAGTTCTAATTTTCCGACTTTTTTGCGGATAAACCAACGGCCAATTCCCTGATTGGTGTACGAATCACTGGGATTCAACAAGTTGGAATTGTTGAACATGTCAAATCGCATACCCAAATCAAAGCCCCATTTGGAGTAATTGAGGTTGAGCCAACTTTCGGCGCCAAATTTTTGGTAGTCATACTGGGGGATCCCCGAGCCAACGCGTTTGTCATCTGAGATGAAAAAATTCGCGTTTGTCTGAAGCCCGCCGGTGATGGGGCTGTTCTGATCCTGTGCCTCTGCGGCGATACCCGTGAGCAGTGACAATAAAGTTAGCAGTAGCTGTTTTTTCATGTAGAAAACTTTACAAAGTGCGTGGCAAAGGTAGAATCCCCTGGATTGTTCTCACGCATTTGTCGCTTTGATTTAGTCGTAGGCAGTCAAAACAAACAAAGCAGTGGTAACAGCAGTAAAATTGAGCTAAAAAAGCCCCAAAAAGAAATAGTGGTGTAAACACAGGGTACTATTTACGGACGGACCGTAAACATCAAGCCTACTGGTACTGCGTCAAGTCGGTGACAGCACCAAAGAGCGGTCCGTTTTTCCTTTTCAGAATTGCTCTTCGGTTATCAGGTCTCGCCTTGGCAAAAGGAACCTTGTCTGCCCCAATATCATATCGTGACGCAGTACCAGTATCGAAAGGTTGTTGTTATTTTCCCAACATGCCACCCAGCAGGTTGCCCAGCATATCACCGGCAGAAGGCTGTGCTTGATTTTGGTTGCCACCCATCACTTGTCCCAGGATGGAACCGATCAGGTCTCCCATGCCGGTTTGTTGTTGTGCTTGTTGTGCAGAGCCCATCAAAACGCCTGCAAGTCCGCCCAAATCGAGTCCGCCAGAACTTTTAGCTTTCCCCAAAGCACTCATGACAAGCGGCGCGAGAATCGGCATCAGCTTCATGACCTGACCCATATTTAACCCGGAGGATTGTCCGATTTGTTCGGCTGCGGCCTCTTGGCGGTCGCCGAGCACGTGCCCGAGAATGCCAGATCCATTGGCGGCTTTAGAAAGGCCATCGCCGCCTTGCATCAGACCACCAACCATGCCGAGTACATCGTCGATGATACTGCCATCATGGTCGCGATCCAGGGCTGCGCTGAGCGCAGAAAGCCCGCCTTCAGATGTGGCATTGTTGGCCAATCCGCCCAGCAATGTGGCGAAAATTCCGTTGGCGGCCTGCGTTGTTTGTTCAGGCGATGCGCCGACATGATCACTGAGTTGTCCCACCATATCGGGCGAAAGCTGGCCCTGCAGCATGCTTAAGATATCCATAATCGTAAGTTTGTTTTTAAACTGAAAGAGGTGATTGTTGTTTGAAAAGAAAAAACGCCATTATATAAGGTGCAATATTAGAAACAAGTTTGTAAAAAATGCTGTTCAAGCTGTTTCATTGGGCTCAAACGGGGCCAAAAATTTAAAATCTGATAAAATATTGTTGATCACCCCGTTTATTTTTGGGAAAAGCCGCAATTTTGGGCGGTCGTGCATTTAAAATAACGCCGCTCAGCATCCGCAAGCGGCACAGATGAGCGAATTTCGAAGCGCAATGGATTACCAGGCTGCAAAACAATTTATCCTCACCAAACTCCGCAACGAGCTGTCTGTACAGCTCCGGTATCATGGCGTGCGCCACACCCTGGATGTTCTCAAAATGGCTTCGGAAATTGCTGCGCAGGAAGGTATCAAAGGGCACAACCTCCAGCTTGTCAAAACAGCGGCACTTTACCACGATGCCGGGTTTGTGAAAAACAAACACGCAGGCCATGAATTGGAAGGCTGCCTGATGGTACAAGCCATCTTGCCCACGTTTGGATATTCCCCCTCCGATGTGGAAACAATCTGCGGCATGATCATGGCCACTAAAATACCACAGTCGCCCACCAATTTACTCGAGGAAATCCTCTGTGATGCAGACCTTGACTACCTCGGTCGCGACGATTTTTTTAGCATTGGCAACACGCTTTTTGAAGAACTGCAGGCCTACCACTTACTCCAAGGCGAACAAGCGTGGAATCGACTACAGGTCAGTTTCCTCTCTACCCACCGGTTTCACACAAGCACAAACATCGCCATCCGAGAACCCGTCAAATTGCGCTACCTCCATGATCTCAAAGCTCTGATAGCAACCTATGCTTGATATTTTGTAACTGGTTGGGTGGCACGCCATCTGGCAAAAAATAGCGATTTTTTGTCTCAGCCGCGACTACCTAACCAGATGCGATATTTTACCTCTTCCATGAACAACGCAACACACTTTTTCCGCCGCCATCTCTTTGAATGGGCTGCCGCAAATCCACGGCCCATGCCGTGGAAAGGAGAAAAAGATCCGTATAAAATTTGGCTTTCAGAGATCATCCTCCAACAAACCCGGGTGGAGCAGGGTTGGCCATATTTTGAAAAATTTGTCGCGCATTACCCCCATGTGCGCGCCCTGGCAGACGCCCCGGAAGACGACGTGTTAAAACTCTGGGAGGGACTGGGGTATTATACCCGTGCCCGAAACCTACACGCAGCCGCCAAGCACATAGCCTATGAACTGGGCGGCATCTTTCCCAATACCTTTGACGCCCTGCTGGCGCTGCGTGGGGTGGGGGACTACACCGCCGCAGCCATTGCTTCTTTCGCCTACAACCTCCCACATGCCGTGCTTGATGGCAACGTCTACCGCGTTTTGGCCCGTTATTTTGCCATAGAAACACCCACGGACTTGCCGGTCGCAAAAAAACAATTTTCTGCCCTGGCCCATGAAATGCTCGATCCTGTGCACCCCGCGGCTTTCAACCAGGCGATGATGGATTTTGGCGCCACTTGCTGCACGCCCTCCCAACCCGGCTGTGGTGGATGCCCCTTGCGACCCGAATGTGCTGCCGCCTGCAGCAATAGGGTGGGGGAATTCCCTGTCAGGATCAAGAAGATGGAAAAGAAAAAACGCTTCTTTATGTATGTAGTGATCAGACATGGGGAACAAACCTGGTTGCGCAAACGCGCTTCCAATGATATCTGGCGGGGCTTGTATGAGTTCCCCATGTTGGAAGTAGCACAATTGGCGGAACTCCACACCAGGTCCATCGAGCAGGTTTTGTGGCCCGACGGACTGCCGCCAGCAGCCAAATGGGGCAACACCTCAGAATATTATCGGCATATTCTCACCCACCAAGACATCGAAGCAGCGTTTATCGAATTACATTTGCCCTTGGGAACAGACCCTGCGTTCTTTCGCCTACCATGGCTCGAAGGAAGTTTTGAAGTGCCATATCTGGAAGCCAAAAAAAAATTCGCCTTTCCGCGATTGATTGTTCGTTTTTTTGATAAAAATGTTTAACTTTACATTGCGTTCATTCAAAAAGCGCCTAAAAACAACTTTCACTATTTTTTTCACGCTTCTTAAACTTTATTTTTTTCAACATGATCAACAAAGTAACCCTTATTGGAAACCTCGGCGCTGATCCAGAGGTACGCCACTTGGACAATGGAACAGCCGTCGGCCGCTTTTCTCTTGCCACCAATGAAAACTACCGAGACAAAGATGGCAACTGGCAAAAAATCACCGAGTGGCACAACGTCACCGTTTGGCGTGAGTTGGCAGAACGCGCCGAAAAACAACTCAAGAAAGGCATGATGGTCTTTGTGGAAGGCAAAATTTCCTACCGCAAATACACCGACAAGGAAGGTGTGGAACGCACCAGCACCGACATTGTCGCCAACACCCTTCGCTCGCTCGAACGCAGTGAAAATACCGGTGAAAGCCGTTTCACGACCGGTGAAAATGTGACGGTCGGTAATGGCCGAGAAACAACGACGACTGCTCCACAGCATCAAGTTGCTGAAGGCGACGATTTGCCGTTCTAAATACCTCATAAAAAGGGTAAGAAGCGCCTTTCTTGGCCCTTCTTACCTTTTTTGTAATTGGTTGGGTGGCACGATGTCGGGCAAAAAATGGCCACTTTTTTGTCTCAGACGACACCACCCAACCAGTTACCCTTTTTTATCCCGCTATGATGCTCCTCCTTTTCTTCGGACTACTCTTATATACACTCGTGTTGCGCTCAGAACAGGCACTGATGCGGTTATCTGCCCACGACCTCGATCTGTTGCGCGCCAATGAACACCGAGCTGCTGTTAGGGTGATACGTCTGACGGAACAACTCCGCGCTACCATGGCCGCCTTGGTACTCGCTAGGATTTTGCTCGCCTTGCTCATTGGGGTAGGTTGTATCAATAGCCTCTTGACCAACTATTGGTTTAAAACGACTCTTTTTGACTTCTCTGCGGATCATAATTTATCAGGGTCGCTCGTTTGGGGCAGTGTCGGCATTGTACTTACAGCAGGCACAACCTTTCTGCTTTGGACTTTGCAGAAAATGCACCTGCTAAAAAATAATAACAGCAATGGCTCATTGCCGTTACAACGGCTGGGACTTTTTGTGTCATTTTGGAAATTTCTTTTTTCACCGTTTATCTACCCCGGGAAAAAGTCAACAATCGACCTTGTGGCTGCTGGATCGGCTACTGATCCTGTCCTCAGCAATGCTGCAAACAGTGAAAAACGGGAACTGGAATTGCTCAAAAGCATTGTTCAATTTGGCGATGTTACCATTAAGCAGGTGATGCAGCCCCGTTCAAAAGTCGTGGCGGTGGATTTTCGCGCCACTTTCGCGGAACTGCTCAACATCGTGTGCGTAAATGAATTCTCCCGAATGCCCGTGATCGATGAAGACCTCGACAATGTAATGGGTATTCTCTACGTCAAGGACCTCGTGCCCCACCTCGACAAGCCGGCTGATTTCGAATGGCAACCACTCATTCGTACCAACCTCATGCTGGTGCCTGAGAGCAAACGCGGCAGTGAGCTCTTACAGGAGTTTAAACAGGAAAAGATGCACATGGCGGTGGTTGTAGACGAGTACGGTGGCTCTGCGGGCATCGTTACGCTGGAAGACATACTAGAAGAGGTTATCGGCGATATCCGCGACGAGTTTGATGAAGACAGTGATATCCGCTACCGGAAATTGGACGACAACAACTACCTGTTTGAAGGGCAGGTACTACTCAACGATGTGTGTCGTATCACCGGGTTGCCCGGCAATGCTTTCGATACCGTTCGCGGCAATTCAGACACATTGGCCGGCCTGGCCCTCGAACTGCGCGGCGATATCCCTCCTGTGGGCGAAGAAATAGCGTGGGGGCAGTTCTTGCTCACGGTGATAGCCGCCAACAGCCGTAAAATTGAGCAATTAAAATTTACTTGCTGCTAACGGGTTTTTGAATATCTGCTGTTGCGCCAATTCAATGACGTGTGTTTCTTATATTTGCCGAGTACCAAAATTTCAACTATAGACCGTGGCTAAAAACGCACACAAAAAAGTTGCTTCAGCTCCAAAGCCGGCACCCTACTCCAATCTGACGTTTCCTGAAATACCTTGGCTGGCATGGGTCAACAAACACGGTTCGCTGTTGTACCTCATAACAGCAAGTGCAATGTTGCTGTTTCTCTTCCGTGATTACCTTTTTGGGTCGCTGTTGTATTTGTTTGACGACGTAGGAAGCGACACAATTAACGTGTTTTATCCATCACTGAAACACGTGGCGGCCTACCTGCGCGAAGAAGGTTTGCCAGCATGGTCATTCCGACAGGGAATTGGTCAAAATATTTATCCGGGTAGTATTTCAGATGTTTTTAACTACCCACTTTATGCGTTGGGTTCAGAGAAACTGGTTTACGGAATAGCCTGGATCGAATGTTTCAAGCTTTTGTTGGGCGGTTGGCTTTTCACCCGTTATTTGAAAATGATGGCATTGGAAGGTTATGTTGCCATGATTGGTGGGCTACTGTTCGCTTTTTCAGGGTATGCCATGATAGGAAGTGGATGGTATATATTTTCCGGTAATCTCACACATTTTGCCTTGCTTTTATTGGGCTTTGAGCTGTATTACCAACGCAAACAATGGTGGCTTTTTCCGCTGGCAGTGGGTCTTTTGGCTGCCGTTCAGGTCGTTTTAGCTTATTTTTATCTTGTCTTTTTAGCCATATATTTTCTTTGGCGTTATTTTACGTCGGGTAGGGAGCGGAGTTGGAGTGATATTGTACAGTTATCAGGGGTACTGATTGCTTTGGCGCTCTTGGGTTTCGCGCTGACATTGCCCATTTGGTTGCCTGCACTCAAAGAAATGTTGGACAGTCCGCGTGCGACCGTATCGAGTTTGTCGGACAAGCTTCGGTCTTTTCCGATGTTTGGCTTTGACAATGCGGTAAATACTTCTTTGCTTGCCCTGCGTACATTTTCCAACAACCTCAACATCTCGGCTACCAATTTCAAACTTAACTACCTGGAGGCGCCGATGAATTACTGCGGCCTGCTGTGTTTGTTGTTGTTGCCGCAGGTATTTGTGGGTCTTGGGAAGCGCGACCGCATTGCTTATGGCGGGCTATTTGTCGTGTTTTTCATAACGCAGATTTTTCCTTATTTTAGGTACGCTTTTTGGTTATTTTCAGGTAATTACCACCGTAATCTATCCCATTTGTTTGGCATGGTGGTGCAGTTGTTGGCCCTGCTCGCCTTATTCAAAATGGTAAAGAACAAGAAGATCAATGTGTTGTTGTTGGTTATTACCTTGATTGGGTTGTTGGGGATCTTGTATTATCCTTGGAAGGTGAAGGCTGCTCCCGAACCACAGTTTCTGGTGGCTTGCTTCTTGGTGTTGGAGGCCGTTTTAGTTTATTTGGCGATTCGGCCAGGTGGGCGGCATCTCGCATTGGCGGCATTGCCGGTTGTTTTGGTTGTCGAGCTGGTCTTTTCCGCTTGGCCGGTTATACACGATCGTTTTGCCATCACAAAAACACAATGGGAAACGGATTATTACCAGGAACCCAATACGCTATCGGCCATTCATTGGATCCAGTCACAAGACTCCAGTTTTTACCGCATTATGAAGCCGGTGGGTTCGGGATCAAAGCGCTACAACAGCCTCAACGACGCCAAAGTCCAAAATTATTATGGTATGACCTCCTACCATTCGTTTAACCACCCCGGACTCATCAACCTACTGGTTGGAACGGGTGTTGTTGATACCAATTCTACCAGAAGAGATACGTTGGAGGGAGATACGCGATGGGCCATCGGCATTGGAAATGACCTGTTTTTGCAAACAATTACCAATTGCAAATATATTGTCAACAATAAGCCGCACTACAAGCAAGGAGCATTTATAAAATCGATCATGGACTCCCTTACATGCTTCGGCGACCAACGCGTCCTGCGGCTGAAGCTGGCCCTGCCGCTTGGCGTAGCGTATGAACATTATATGACCGAGAGCGAGGCATTAAAACTACGACCTCGCATAAACAGACAATTGTCTATGATGAAGGTCGGTATTGTCAGGCAGGAGTTTGTGCCCCTGCTTGCTGGACTCAAAGCAGTGGTATCCGATTCCATTCCAGCGCCCGACAAATACACAATAGATATGATTTATGTCGATGTTGCAGCGCGACAAGTGGATACTTTTCGGGTTGACAAATTCAGCCAAAACCACATCACAGGCCATATTGACCTTAAAAAGAGGAAACTACTTTTTTTTAATATTCCGAATGATGAAGGGTGGCATATTACGGTGAATGGTCAACCGACAGAGCCGATTTTGGTCAATTATGCTTTCATTGGACTTCCCTTGGACGCCGGGAGTCACATTATTGAGATGGTTTATCAGGTTCCTTTTTTGAAGACAGCAGAAATAGTAAGTTTGTGTGCAGGAATATTGTTTTTCTTGCTCATTTGTTTAAGTTTAGTGTTGAGCGCAAGAAAAAAATCCACGATCAAAGAATAAAATTTAGTAATTGGTTAGGTGGCACGCTGTCTGGCCCAAAAAGGCCCATTTTCGCCCATACTTCGCAGTTTTTTTGACCATAGCGCTGCTACGGCCTGCAAAAAAAATCGCTTCGTCTGGCAAAAAATGGCCACTTTTTTGTCTCAGAGGCGACCACGCTAACCAGTTACTTAATTTATTTCATCTCATAGTTCCAATTTTTCAGGCATGGATAGTGACAAAAAAACACACATTTCAATTGTTTCTCCTGTTTACAAAGCGGAGAATATCGTTGAAGAATTAGTTGATAAAATCAAACAATCAGTATCTACACTTACCGATAATTTTGAAATAATTCTAGTAAACGACTGTTCTCCGGATAATTCTTGGGCTAAAATACTTCAAGAATCTGAAAAAGATAGGCGCGTAAAAGGAATTAATTTAAGTCGCAACTTTGGACAGCATTTTGCTATTACAGCTGGCTTATATTATGTGAAAGGAGATTGGATAGTAGTTATGGATTGCGACTTGCAGGACAGACCAGATGAAATACAAAATTTGTATAAAAAAGCTCAAGAAGGTTGGGATATTGTTTATGCACGTAGAATTAAAAGAAAAGATAAATTATTAAAACGAATGTCTTCAATTATTTTTAATTGGGTTTATGTTTATCTTAGTGGTATTGAAAGGGATAAAAGTATTGCAAATTTCGGTATATATCATGCTAAAGTAATTGTTGAATACAATAAGATGAAAGAGTTAGCGCGTTCTTTTCCCTCGTTGATCCAGTATCTGGGTTTTAAATCATGCGCGATTGATGTTAAGCACTCAGAACGTTTTGACGGTTCTTCATCTTATAATTTATCTAAACTTTTGTATCTTTCAGGTGATGTTATTTTATCTAATAGCAATAAGCCTTTGAAAATGACAATTAAGCTAGGGTTTTTTATATCATTTTTTTCGTTTTTTATATCAATTTATAATATTGGTGCTTATTATTTTGGCTTTATTAAAGTGGCGGGGTTTACTACGACTGTTTTTTCAATCTGGTTTGTTGGCGGTTTAATATTGACTGTACTAGGGATTTTAGGTTTATATATAGGTAAAATATTTAATGAAGTAAAAGGCAGACAACTATTTATAGTTTCAGGTGAAATAAATATTGAGAAATGAAGTACACAGAAATTTGGGTTTTTCGTGACTTTATATGGGTTATTAAACAAGTAAAAACGTAAGCCTCCTACCAAACCCATATTGCGTATCCGGTATCTTCAACCACTGCATGGCATAGCCAGTTTTATGCCAGTGTTTTCCAGACACACTTTTTGAGATATTACCGACAATCAGAAGATAACACGTTAAAAGCCAAATATTTTTTTCGGCGTCTAAACCGGAAGGTTCGTAAAAATCTCTAAATTTGCGATAGTTCAGGATAAGCATAGATTATCATGTCGTGAGAAAATACAAAAATCGGGCTTCCTACGTCTCTTATTAAATATGCCTAGTGTCGCGTCCAGTGAATGGCCCACGAATTGGGGAGGCAAATCTTTTCTTCATCAAGGCGTGAGGAGGGCGCAATACGGGATATTGTAACCGACGAACAACGCAGAGGAAGGAAAAATTGGACCGCCAAATCCATGGGCAATTGACTGGACACGGCACTAGTAGTATGCTGTGCGTATTGTGCAAAACCTGTTAGTCATTTACCAGTTACGTACTTTTTTTTATGCAAATTCCATTCAATCGTCCATACCTCACCGGCAAGGAATTGCACTACCTCTATCAAGCGGTTCAGAACGGCCATCTCTCCGGCAACGGAATATTTACAAAGCATTGCCACTCATTCTTTCAACAACAGTATGGTTATAAAAAGTGCTTATTGACAACATCGTGCACCGATGCACTTGAAATGACAGCGCTGTTAGCCGATATTCAATTGGGAGACGAGGTTATCATGCCATCTTTTACCTTCGTTTCAACAGCCAACGCTTTTGTTCTTAGAGGGGCTAAAATTGTCTTCGCTGACAGTCACCCTGATCAGCCAAATTTGGATGAAAGGTTGATTGAATCGCTTATTACCTCCCGCACAAAGGCAATTGTGGTGGTGCACTACGCCGGTGTGGCATGTAATATGACGCCAATTCTCCAACTAGCAAGCCGTTACGGGTTAATCGTTATTGAAGATGCTGCCCAAGCGATTGATAGTTACTATGAAGGTAGAATCCTTGGCAGTATAGGTGATATGGCAGCCTTTTCTTTTCATGAAACTAAAAACTTACAGGCTGGGGAGGGCGGAATGCTCACGGTAAATAATGCTGATTTTGTCCACAGGTCAGAAATATTGTGGGAAAAAGGAACCAACAGAACTGCGTTTTTTCGCGGTGAAGTTGATAAATACGGTTGGGTTGATATTGGAAGCTCTTTTTTGCCTTCAGAAATGGTGTCTGCGTTTCTTTTTGCCCAACTAGAACACCTGCAGGAGATTCAACAAAAAAGGCTTCATATTTGGCATCGGTATGCCAATGAACTGGCGCCACTCGCAGAAAAAGGCCACTTCCAATTGCCTGTTATTCCAAGTTATGCAAGCAACAATGCACACATGTTTTACTTAGTGCTCCCGTCTGAAATCATGCGCACTGTTTTAATCACTAAGCTGAAAGAAGCAGGCGTAAACGCTGTTTTTCACTACCAATCATTGCACAAATCTCCCTACTTTAATGACAAACATGATGGTAGGCAGTTGTTAAATAGCGATATATTCAGCGATTGTCTGTTAAGGCTACCTATATTTTTTGAATTAACAGAAATACAACAGTTGTATATAATAGATCAGATCAGTAGGGCTTATAAGTAGGGGTCAATATTTGTTGTACGGGATTGTAACTTGTTAGGAGACACGCTGTCTAGTCAAAAAATGGCTACTTTTTTTACCTCAGATGCAGCCACCCAACCAGTTTTACGGGATTTTATTTATAATATATACGGACTGCGTATGCATTTCTTATATTTGCCCCGTATCAACTATTTCAACTATTGACCGTGGCAAAAAACGCACCCAAAAAAGCTGCTTCAGCTCCAAAGCCGGCACCCTCCTCCAATCTGACGTTTCCTGAAATACCTTGGTTGGTATGGGTCAACAAACACGGATCGCTGTTGTACTTTCTAACAGCAAGTGCTATGTTGCTGTTTCTCTTCAGTGACTACCTTTTTGGGTCACTGCTGTATTTGTTTGACGACGTGGGAAGCGACACGATTAATATTAATTATCCTTCTTTGAGGCTTGTAGCAGACTACTTGCATGAAGAAGGTTTTCCCGGATGGTCGTTTCGCCGCGGTATCGGACAGAATATTTATCCGGGTAGCTTGTCTGACCCTTTTTATTACCCCTTGTTCGCACTGGGCGGTGAAAAATTGGTGTACGGAATAGCTTGGATGGAATGTTTCAAACTTTTGCTTGGTGGGTGGCTCTTCACCAGTTTCTTGAAAATGATCAAGTTGGACGGTTATGTAGCCATGCTTGGCGGGCTGTTGTTTGCTTTTTCAGGATATGCCATGATAGGAAGTGGATGGAATATATTTTCTACATTTCTTACCAATGCGGCCTTACTATTATTAGCGTTTGAGTTGTACTTCCAGCGCAAACAATGGTGGCTTTTTCCGCTGGCAGTGGGACTTCTTGCTGCTGTTTCGCCTTTTTATAGCTATATTTATCTTTCTTTTTTGGCAGTATATGCGCTGTGGCGTTATTTTACTTCCGGTAGAGCGCGGAGTTGGACAGATTTCGTACAGTTATCAGTTTCACTGATTGCGTTGGCGCTCTTGGGTTTCGCGCTGACGTTGCCCATTTGGGTGCCGGCACTTAAAGAAATGGTGGACAGTCCGCGTGCGACCGTATCGAGTTTGTCGGACAAGCTTCGGTCTTTTCCGATGTTTGGCTTTGACAATGCGGTGAATACTTCTTTGCTTGCCCTGCGCACCTTTTCCAACAACCTCAACGTCTCGGCCACCAATTTCAAACTTAACTACCTGGAGGCGCCGCTAAACTACTGCGGCCTGCTGTGTTTGTTGTTGTTGCCGCAGGTATTTGTGGGCCTTGGGAAGCGCGATCGCATTGCTTATGGCGGTCTATTTGGCTTTTTTCTTATTACACAGATTTTCCCCTATTTCAGGTATGCTTTTTGGTTGTTTTCGGGCGATTACCACCGAAGTTTATCCCATTTGTTTGGTATGGTGGTGCAGTTGTTGGCCCTGCTTGCCCTATTCAAATTGGTCAAGAACAAGAAGATCAATGTGTTGTTGTTGGTCATCACCTTGATTGGGTTGTTGGGGATCTTGTATTATCCTTGGAAGGTGAAGGCTGCTCCCGAACCGCAGTTTCTGGTGGCTTGTTTCTTGGTGTTGGAGGCCGTTTTAGTTTATTTGGCAACTCGGCCGGGGGCGCGGCATCTTGCATTGGCGGCATTGCCGGTTGTATTGGTTGTCGAGCTGGTCTTTTCCGCTTGGCCGGTTTTACACGATCGTTTTGCCATGACAAAAACACAATGGGAAACAGGTTATTACCAGGAACCCAATACGGTTGCGGCCATTGATTGGATCCAGGCACAAGACTCCAGTTTTTACCGTATTATGAAGCCGGTGGGTTCGGGATCAAAGCGCTACAACAGCCTCAATGATGGCAACGTAATGCAGTATAATGGTATGACCTCCTACCACTCGTTTAACCACCCCGGACTCATCAACCTGCTTGTTGGAACGGGTGTTGTTGACACCAATTCTACCAGAAGGGATACGTTGGAGGAAGATACGCGATGGGCCATCGGCATTGGGAATGACCTGTTTTTACAAACCGTTACCAATTGCAAATATATTGTCAACAATCAGCCCCACTACAAGCAAGGAGCATTTACAAAAGCGATCATAGACTCCCTCACGTGTTTCGGCGACCAACGCGTCCTGCGCCTGAAACTGGCCCTTCCGTTGGGTGTGACGTATGACCAATACATGACCGAAAGCGAGGCTTTCAAACTACGACCTCGTATAAACCGGCAATTGTCTATGATGAAGGTCGGCATTGTCAGGCAGGAGTTTGTACCCAAGCTTGCTGGGCTCAAAGCAGTGGTATCCGATTCCATTCCAGCGCCCGACAAATACACAATAAATATGATTTATGTCGATGTTGCAGCGCGACAAGTGGATACTTTTCGGGTTGACAAATTCAGTCAAAACCACATCACAGGCCATATTGATCTTAAAAAGAGGAAGCTACTTTTTTTAAATATTCCGCGCGATGAAGGGTGGCATATTACGGTGAATGGTCAACCGACGGAGTCTGTTTTGGTCAATTATGCCTTCATCGGGCTTCCCTTGGACGCAGGGAGTTACGACATAGCGCTCACTTTTGAGGTTCCTCTGCTGAAAACAGCGGGCTTGATAAGCTTGTGTGCATTGTTGCTGTATGGAATATTGATGTTATTGCAGTTTGTGATCAAATTTAGGGCTAAGGGTATAAGAAGTAGTTAGCCTTTTGTTCAAATTTTGAAGCACCTCGAGTAGAAACTCTTTTAATTTGTTACAAATATAATACGATGAAGCATGAAAATAATTCAAAAAAATTAATTATGGCTAAAGTTATTATGTAGTGTCTGTCCATACAGTCGTAGCCGCTCATAAAGATAAGGCGGTCAATGAATTATACCCTTAGATGTCGAATAATTTTTAAACTTTGTGGATGAAAACGCCCTTGTTTAGAGAATTAAGTACAAAGTATGAAACTCGAATTTGGCTCAATAACCCGGAACTTGGGTTAATAGATACGCTGTTAGATGCGCATCCGGAGTTGCTGGAGTATGTCAGAGAAGACATCACACGAGGTCAGAAGTCGAGTAATTTTGGACGGGGAGATATGCCGAGTGTAGAACAAATATTTCGTGCTGCGATCTACAAGGAAATAAAGCAACTGGACTACCGGGGATTAGAGGAGGCGCAGGATGATTCCCGGAGTTGTGCTGCCTTTATCCGGTTAGACCCGAATCGGTATTATAGTTTTCAAATGTATCAATCTTATATCTCAAAGATAAGTGAGGAGAGTTTGGGCAAAGTGATGGTGTTGCTCAATAAAATAGCGATTGATGAAGGCCTTGAAAGTGTTGAGCAGTTTCGCCAGGATAGTTTTGTAGTGGAGTCAGATATTCATTACCCGACCAATAATTCGCTTGTATGGGACTGCATCAAAGAGAGCCACAGGTTGTTAGCCCAATTGTCCAAAGAGGTATCAGAGCTTAAATATCAGAATTATTTGAAGGGGGCAAAGAAGACCTATTTCAAGATAAATAACACTAAAAGTGGCGATAAGCGAGTTAATTTGTTCATTAAACAACTGATATTGTTCACCAAAACGATCAATAATGTATCGAATGCGGTAAAAAAAAACTTGAAGTTAGTGTAGTTGGCCAAGGCATAATAACAGCCATGGAGCATCTTTTGCCTGTGATGAACCAAGTGTTCAATATGAGTTGTCAAAAGGAAATAGCCGGAGAAGCAGTACCCAATGATCAAAAACTATTTTCGATATATGAGCTGCACACAGACATCATCGTGAAAGGCAGTCGGGAGATTAAATTTGGACATAAAGTCAATATAGGTACAGGAAAGAGTAACTTGATATTGGTCTGTGAAATACTCAAAGGCAACCCGGCAGACAGTACTTTATACCAGCAAACGATTGATCAATTGATTGACTCATATGGTAAAACGCCACGCGATAGTGCCACCGATGGAGGGTTTGCCTCAAAGGCCAATGCAGAATACGCACAGGGCAAAGGCATCGTCAATATCGTCTTTAATAAGATTGTGGGCAGTCTGAAAAATATAGTGACCAGTAAAAACATGGAAACCCGGCTGAAGAAATGGAGAAGCGGCATTGAGGCCAATATTTCCAATTTGATACGAGGTTATAAATTGACAAGGTGCTCCTGGAAAGGACTTGAACATTTTAAGAGCAAAGTTTTGTGGAGTGTCATCGCTTACAATGTCAGGGTGATGACCTCGGCAATCCTAAAACAGGTTTAAAAACCCTTTTATCGGGATTTTTTAACACTTGAATGGGAAAAAACTGGCTATACTACGTGATAATTGCTAAAAAACACAGATTTTGGCTCAAAGTGAAGCCAAAAAGTAACCACAAGCTGAAAAATTACAAAAAATGTCCTTCGTTGGTTGGCGAGGCGTGCGAAGACAAGCCAAACCTGCGACTGTATGGACAGACACTATCTAAACGAATTAATCCCGAAGCTTTATGTTCTAGTATTTGAGAAACAGATTCAATCAAGTCGTTTGAAAGTTTCCAAGAGTTGGAGCGGTTTCCCTTGTTCGCAAACAAAAGGGTAGAAGGTTTCTTTAATTCAACAAAGGTTGTAAAGAAGTTATCACCCAATAGATAATCTCCAATTACGGTATTTGAGCCGTCTAACTCTGCATAAGAAAGATGAACTTCTCTTTGCAGAATTTCTTGATAGCGATAATCTAAACCATAGCCAAAAATCCACTGATTTTTTTCAAAAAAGTATTGCCAAACTTTTTCTTCACTGTGTTTCTTCAAGCCGTTTGCTTCGGCATAGGTTTTCCAATATTCCGAATTGTTTTTTAAGTCTGAAAATATTTGAAGTCCTCGTTTTCTAAATGCTGTGTTTACAATATCCTTTGATGAAATAATGCCTTCATTTATCAAAGTTTCTACTAATTCAGCACCGCCTTTTTTTGATAATAATGTTTTAACAGAACGTATAGAATCTGTATGTAACTATCCAGCCGCCTTCGGCGGCGGAATGATATCGATCACTGCATTGATTGCGTAGAATACAGATTGACCATTTTTGATAGCAGAATCAATAACGGAACGGATAACAGCAAATTCATGCTGTAAGGAC
>CAIZLM010000050.1 GCA_903933805.1 uncultured Bacteroidota bacterium
GTTGCTCGTGGATGAATTCCAGGATACGTCTCCTATTCAACTGGATATTTTTTTGCAACTCAGCCAGTTGGCCCAACATTCCATTTGGGTTGGCGACCCCAAACAAAGTATTTATGGCTTCAGAGGTGCTGATCCGGCCCTAATGCAGGCCATCATCGCCGCTTCCGGTGGCGTAAAAGACGAGAATATCCTCAAAAAATCATGGCGAAGCCGTCCCGATATCGTGCATGCCGTCAATGCTATTTTCTCCAAAGCATTCACCAACTTACCCCCCGAACAAGTCGTGTTGGAACCTGCCTTTACATCAGAGGCCAAGGCACATTTTTCTGACGCGGGTGTTCCCGGACTTGCCCTTCAGCACTGGCATTTTGTTTCGGAGGCCGACGAGCGCAAAACGCCTGGATCTCCTTGGTTCGAACAGTGCATCGCCGATCAAATCAGTATTTTTTTGGATCGGAAGCCACTGATTTACAACAAAAAAAGGGATGAAACACGGGTGGTTATGCCTGGAGACATTGCGGTGTTGTGTCGCAGCAACCATTTGTGTCAGCAGGTGGCTGAGGCCCTACACCGCGTGGGGTTGAAGGCTTCCATCAGTCGGATAGGACTGTTTGAAACGAAGGAGGCCAAACTCGCCCTCGCTTGCTTGAGGTACCTGCTCACGGCGTCTGATTCTCTGAGTGTTGCAGAGGTGCTCCTCCTGACTGGGGGGATGGATTTGGAGACGTTGGTGAACCATCGGCTGGAATATTTGCACCAACAAAGTCAGGAACCCAACCATCTTCGTTGGGCTGCTGACAATGGTTACCTGAAAAAATTGAATGAACTTAGGCCCCGTACGGCCGACCTTTCTGCCTCTGAAATACTGGGTCTGGTACTGGAAGAGCTCGATTTACGCAGGGTGGTTGTTCAATTCGGCAACCCCAACCAGCGACTGGACAACCTCGACAGACTTCGGCGTTTCGCCCTTGATTACGAATCAGCGTGCAATCGCCTCCATTCAGCCGCCTCCCTCGGTGGGTTTCTCCTCTGGGTGAACGATGTGGCACGCTCCAACAAGGACGCTCAAGGCTCCGGGGAAAGTGAAGATGCTGTAAAGGTACTTACCTACCACCGGAGTAAAGGACTGGAATACCCGGTGACCATTTGCCACAGCCTTGATCAAAACCTGAAAGGAAATTTTTGGGGGCTAAACCTTGTGTCAGAAGTGACTACACCCGATTTGAACAATATTTTGGGCAATCGGTGGTTGCGACTTTGGATCAATCCCTACGCCGATCAATTGGGGGGGACACGGCTCGAAGAAGCAGCTCAACAGACTCCTGAATGGCTTGATGCCCAACGTATTGCAAGGGAAGAGGAGGCAAGGCTGTTATACGTGGGCCTCACACGGGCACGTGACTACCTCGTATTCCCCACCACCGTTAAGCCCAGCAAGTGGCTCAACAGGGTGTTTAACAATGGTGATGAAACCGTTCCAACCCTTGACCCAGACGCCGATGAAACGCCTTTCTATCGCGACCAGCAGCCCATTCTCGCAGCCACGGAGCGGATTGTTAAGCCTGTCGTTTTTCCAGAAGCACCCGCCGATACGACTCCCGTGTCGTTTCACAGCGATCGCAAAGGGAAAAATCCTGTGCCCCGTGCCAACTTGCTGATTGATCACGTGCATGAGCAACCGCCCATGGCGGAGTTTCAGTGGGGCGATCCGCAGGTGTGGGGGCTCCCCTTGGCCTTCGATGGTGAATATCAGCCAGCCATGGCAAAGGCTGTTCAGGCTTTGCTGGTGGTTGATCTCCGCCATATCAGCCCCGATGATCAACGGTCTTTGGTGGAAAAACAATTGGAGATCCGCGGGGTGTCAGCCTTTTTAAACGCCTCCGAGGTGTTGGCACAAATGAAAGCCTTCCGCCAATTTCTAGCCCCTGCTACAGGGGTTGCACAATGCCCACTCGAAGGCTTTTACAACGGGCGACAGCTGAAAATCGAGGTGCCGCTTTTCCTCGAGCAAGAGCACCAATACCAGGTCACAGTGTTTGCCGGATATGCCGATGGTATGAAAAAATGGAAACAGCATGCCCAGGCGCTGTCTAATACCTTGGGTTGGTGCCAAGTTTTGCTGCAACAGGCCGATCCGACAAAAAAATTAGATTCGTGCATTGTCTTTCCCCTGGAAGGTGTCTCAATACGCATGGGGTGATGCTTCACGCGAAGGCGCCAAGCCTTGTTGCCCACAGCCTCCCTTTGCGCCTTCGCATAAACTAACCAATTAACCAGTTGCGTATGATAAACACTAGAATTGTCTTTGCTGCGATGCTGGCGATTACCCTCTTGGTCGTTGTGGTACCCGTCAGTGGCCAAACAACCCTGTTTCAGTGTACTGACGGTGTTGTAATATTAAAATCTGACGCCACTCTGGAACTCATTCAGGCGAAAAGCCACAAACTGCGCGGTTTGATCGACCCTGCTAAGCAAACTTTTGCGTGGGCCGTGGACATTAGTACCTTTCAGGGTTTTAATTCTCCCTTGCAGCGCGAGCATTTTCATGAAAACTACCTGGAAACGGAGCGGTTTCCGAGGGCAAGTTTTAGTGGCAAAATCATCGAAAAGTTCAATATTGACCAGCCGGGGGTTCAAATTGTGCGTGCAAAAGGTAAACTTTCTATCCATGGCGTGGAACAAGAGCGCATCATAAAAAGTCAACTGGAAAATAAGGGTGGAAAGCTGTACCTCACTGCCTCCTTTACGGTACCCATTGTAGAACACGATATTACCATCCCTAAAATTGTGCACCAAAAAATTGCCGAGGAAATCCAGGTAACCATCGAGGCAGTTTTACAAAAACAGTAAAAAAAGCAAGTGGTTAGGTGGCACGCTGTCTGGCCCCAAAAGGCCCATTTTCCGTCCTACTTCGCCCATTTTTTTGACCGTAGCGCTGCTACGGCCTACAAAAATCCGCTTCGTCTGGCAAAAAATGGCTCCTTTTTTGTCTCAGACGCGA